>NZ_JADYXN010000044.1:0-21408 GCF_015864285.1 Pseudoalteromonas sp. NZS100_1 | reverse complement strand
AACGCTTAGAGTTAACTACAGGAGCTCGCTTTTTTAATTGAATTTGGCTGTTGGAGTTATTCTACAGTCTCGTTAGCCCTATAAAATATCGGAGATAAAGTGTTTTATCACGTAAGAATTAAGCCAAAATCAGATAAGAGATACGGTGAAAACAAGACGGACCTTACCCGGGAACAGCTAATAGCTCGATATGTTGAACCTTATGAGCAAGGAAAGGCAATATTGATAAATGGCAAAACTGTCGAGGCTGATGACATAGAGAGAATCCTAATTTCTCGAAGCGAAAAAACAATAGAGTCTTATGTTCCAGCAATCCGCGCTGAAGATAGAAACTCATCGGTAATGTTTATTGGAGGGCCTTCTTATACGCACACGGCTGTAAGCCGAGCAGATGATGTTACTGATGAGTTCGTTGAAGGTCCTCCAGGTTATAAAAAAGACTTACTATTAAAAGCTGATCTACCGACTGAAAATACACTTGATAAAAGCAAAGTATTTATAGTTCATGGTCACGATGAAGCTGCGCAAACGAAAGCCGCAAGGTTTGTCGAGAAGCTAGGACTAGAAGCTATTATTCTTCACGAAAAGGCAAGTTCAGGAAGAACAATCATTGAAAAGATTGAACATTACTCTGACGTAGGCTTTGCTATTGTCTTGTATACGCCTGATGACCTTGGCAATGTTAAAGGAAAAGCGGAAGAGCTAAATGGTAGAGCTCGCCAAAATGTAGTATTTGAACATGGATATCTTATAGGCAAACTCCGTAGAGAGAATGTTGTAGCATTAGTTGAAGCTCCAATTGAATTACCTAACGATATTAGCGGTGTTGTCTATATCAACATAGATGAAGCATCGGCTTGGCACCTTCAGTTAGCAAAAGAAATGAAGCAGTCAGGTTATGAAATAGATATGAATAAACTGATATAAAAGGCTAACAAATACATGAACACGGGTTTGGGTAAAGCGTCATCTTTTTCGCTTGCACAAAAAAGCCGCCACTTCCCCCAAATTGGTTCTGGCGTTATGTGATTTAAGGAGTAACCATGGGAAAAAGTGCCAAAGAGGCATGTAAGCACTTCAAGAGCGACTCTAAAAGTATTTGGAGTATTTTATGGGGTGTGGCAAACTTTTTATGGCTTTGCCATTTCACGTTTCAGATAAAGTGCGTGAATTACAGTGACACCCAACCTAAATTTTGTAATGCTTTAAAAATGCTTAAAGTTAATTACATAATCTCATTTTTTAATTGAATTTGGCTGTTGGAGTTATTTTACAGTCTTGTTAGTTGCCAAGGATAATGATGAGAACACTTCAGCTTTTAGGTTTTATACTTGCGATTGCCGGGTTTATTTTAGGCTACGTGATGCTAGCCCCAATTGATGGTGAAACATCCGACGCTTCGGCAGGAGGTGCAGGCATAGGCATTATGTTTATGGTGTTACCTATGCTTGGTTGGTCTGCGTTAATATTAGTGCCCTCTTCAGTAGCATTGTTTTACCATGAAGTAAGAGAACGCACTTATTTCAGAGGTGATTTTTGGCTAAACCTTTGGAAAGTAAATCTAATTATTTCTTTTGGATATATTGCCGTTGCTCTATATTTTGCTTACATATGGTTTAAGGGCAGCATTGGCAATTAAAAAGCCCTTTAAATATCCAATACCTTTGCTTTACTGTTGCCTGCTAAATTCTAACCCAAACAAGGCACTAATAACCATCAGGTTTAACGCCATTGGCATTAAACCTGACAGCCCAAACTAAACCAAGCAACGTTAATTAGTCGGCATTAAATAAATCTCACGTACGCTGTTGCGCTGGTTTGCTTCAATAGCAAACAGTACGGCGTCGGCTACATCTTGCGGGTCGAGTTTATCGGGTTAGCTTCATCAAAAAACGGGGTGTTTACCATGCCCGGTGCTATGGTGGTACAGCGGCCATTCCACTCGCTCATTTCCTCAGCTAAGTTTTGTCCAAACCCATAAGCAAACCATTTAGTTGCACCGTAAATAGAGCCGCCAATTGGCTTACGGCCAGCGGCAGAGCTGGTTAATATAAAGTGACCTTTGTTTTGGCGTAAATGCGGCAGGGTTAATTTTGCAGTCCACAGTAGGGCTTTAATGTTTATGTCGATCATGGTTGACCACTCATCAGGGTCGCCTTTTTCGGTGCCAGCGGTTGAAACGCCGATACCTGCGTTAGCAAAGGCTACATCTAATCGACCAAACTTTTCAATACCTTTGGCAACTACGTTTTCAAGCGCGGTAAAGTCGGTTGCATCTGCGGCTACGCTAAGGGCGTTATTTGAGCCTAATGACTCTACTAATTTAGTTAACTTATCTTTGCGTCTAGCGGTGAGAATGACTTTATGACCATTATTAACAAGGGTTTTTGCGGTTGCTTCACCAATGCCACTTGAAGCGCCGGTTATGAGTACTACTTTCTCTTTTGCCATAGGTAACCTCTTTTGTGAACTTTGAAAGCTTAAAACGACCATACCAATAAACGATTAACCTACATTGAATAGTCGCTATAAATTAGCCTTAAATAGGCGGGCTTTGCGTCTCAAAAATCATGGTTTTAACCGTGTTTTTAAAATTGAAATAAGTGATTAAAAAAGGTAGGTTTAAATTTTTTATTCTATATACTCGCGCCACTTCTTTTGAAGTCGGTTTTTATTAAATTTAACCATTATTTTGCTGAGTTTCAGCCACATTTATCGGAACAAACATGAAAGATAAGCTTTTAGCGTTTTGGCAAAGCCATTCAGAAACAATCATCACTTTAGGTTACAAAGTGATTTTAGCCTTGGCAATTTTAGTTGCGAGCGCGCTTATTGCACGTTCGGTTAAAAAAGCGATTAAAAATTCTAAATCCCCATTAAAGAAGGTGGATAGTACGCTGCTTCCTCTTTTATCGAGCATTGCTGGCTATTTGGTTTATATAATTGCCGGGCTATTTATTTTAGATATTTTTGGCGTTAATACGGCAAGCTTAATTGCGCTAATGGGCGCTGCAGGTTTAGCGATTGGTTTAGCCCTTAAAAATACGCTTAGTAATATTGCTGCAGGAATTATGCTACTAATACTCAGACCTTTTAAAATAGGCGACTTTGTTGATGCAAGCGGCACGCTTGGTACTGTGAGTGAAATACATTTATTTACTACTATTTTTAAAACCACCGACGGTCTTTATATTGCATCCCCTAACAGTAAGGTGTGGGGTGGCAATATTAAAAACTTTACCCGTAATGGCAAAAGACGAATGGACATAGTGGTGGGTATTTCGTATGCCGACTCGATTGACGTTGGTTTAAATGTACTTAAAGAGTTAGCGGCATCAGAGAGCCGGTTACTCGCAGAGCCTGCACCTAAAGTAATGGTTACGTCGATAGGTGAAAGCGCGGTAAACATTCAATTACGCGCATGGACTGTAAATGGTGATTATTGGCAAACTGTGTGGGATTTAAATAAACGTGTTAAAGAAGCAATTGAAGGCGCTGGGCTGAGTATTCCGTTTCCGCAGCGTACTTTGCATATATCGGAGTCGATGGCATCGGCAATAACTGTTAATAAAGACGTTTAAATTCTAGTAGCACAAACACAAACACAAGCACAAATAAAAATAGCGAGCCTTTGCTCGCTATTTTTGTATTAGCCTTTGTATTGACTGAGGTATTAACGCTCTAATTGAAAGTCGTACACTGAGCCTAAATTAAGTAGTTGTGTAAGCTCATCAAGTGCTTGGTAGCTTTCTGTTAGAAGTGCTGAGTCTGCAAAGTCACTTGCGCCTAACTTGTCGCGGTAGTTACGTTTTGCCCAGTCACACAGTTGTGTGTATTTAGTATCAGTTAAAATAACCTCTGGGTTTACTGCAGCAAGTTCTTGCTCGTTAAGAGCTACACGTAAACGCAAACACGCAGGTCCGCCGCCATTTTGCATACTTTGGCGTAAATCAAAAAACTGTACTTGGTTTACTGGGTTATCCGCCATTATCATTTCTTCAATGTAGGCGTTAACTGCGCTGTTGCGTTTACACTCTTGTGGTGCAACTAGCAGCATTGAACCATCGGCAAGGCTCACTAATTGGCTGTTAAATAAATAACTACTTACAGCATCGGTAATGCTTACTTTATCGGTAGGTACTTCAATAATATAAAATTCTTTACTGCCCACATACGCTTCGCGAATATCTTGCAGTGCCAGTGCTTGGTTTAAAAATGCTTGCTGGTGGCACAGTAGTACGTTGGCGTTACCTACTGCAATTACATCGTTATGAAACACGCCTTGGTCTATTACGTCTGGATTTTGCTGTAGTAAAATTTGGCTTGAATCTTTTAAGTTATGTAAGCGACAAATTGCTTCTGAGGCTTCAAGTGTTTGCCTTGCAGGAAATTTAGCTGGTTTTGGTAATTGGCTGTTAAACGCGCTGGCACCAAATACAAACATTTCAAGACCTTCATCGCCGTGGCTGTCACAAAAACGAGTATGGTTTGCTGCACCTTCGTCGCCAAAAAAGCCTTGGTCAGGCAAATGGGTATGGTGCGCAAAGTATTTGTCGTTATTAAACATCGCTTTTAATAAGCGTGTAGTGGTTGCAGGCTCTAGCGAGCGATGAAACTTATTATTTAAATTAGCTGAAGTGAAATGTACTTTGCCGTCGGTTGTATCAGGAGATGGCGATACCGTAGCGGCATTGGCTGTCCACATTGCAGATGCAGAATAACACGCGCGTAATAAAATAGGATCGGCTTTAAACGCTTTATGAATGACTTGTGCATCGTTACCGGTAAAGCCTAAGCGGCGTAGTACGTTTAAGTCGGGGCGCGCATGAGGGGCAAATACACCTTGAGTTAGGCCTTTGTCATGCATGGCTTTCATTTTTTCGAGGCCTTGAAGTACCGCCTCTTGAGGATTTGAAAAGCTTGCTGCGTTATTCAACGAGGCAACATTACCATACGATAAACCAGCGTAGTTGTGAGTAGGACCCACTAAGCCATCAAAATTAACTTCCAAAGCGTTCATACACGTTCCAACTAAAAATTTTCAATAGGGTGCAACAATACAATGCAATTGAGCTGCTTGCAAAGTTATAAACGCAGTGTTTTTACTAATTTTTTGATGTTTTTAAATGTGGAGTTTATTACAAGGGGGTTGTTTTTATATTGAACGGTTAATTTGAAGTTTAATTAAAATGTACACATAAATTTCATAGTGTGCAAAAGCTTAGCCTAAAGTAGGTTTATACATTTAAGCTTTATGCTAAGCCTTTACACAATACGATGTTACTTAACATAGGCGCGTTCTTTATCAGCGGTAGTGCGGGTATTTGTAGGGTCGTTAACTTGCCAAACGCTAATGTCTAAACGCCATAAAAGGTAAAGGGTATGATATAAGTTGAACATGGTTTTTCCTTGGTATTTTCACTGAACACATCAGTCTATAGGAAGAAGTATGCCAACATTAACTTGAATATTTTATGAATAGAAATCAGTTATTTAGTATTTAAGTGTAAATACATACTTAAGGGTTAGCACCAAAGTGGTGAAGCATTATTAAAAAGTGCACCAGCGTGGTGTGTTTTAACAAAAAGCCCTGCAACTATTGGGTCACTTAAATGTGCAAGGCTCTTTAATAAATGTAGTCACTTAAAAAGTAATTAGCGGCCTACTTTTGCTTTTACTAAAGGCTCAAACGACATTACTTTAAACTTACCGTGGCTTTTATTTTTACCATTATTAAGTACAGGCGAATTATGTAAATCATCAACGGTAAAGTATATTTTATCATCTGCTCCGTAGCTAAAACCATCTGGCCAGCTAAGACGGTCGTCTTTAAATAATACTTCGTAGTCGCCAGTAGGTTTAACTACACCAATTGCACCGTTGGTTATGTCGGTTACGTATACGTTACCGCCGCCATCAACAATAATACCGTCTGAAATTGGCTTAGTGCCGTAACGCGTAACTTTGTCTTCAAGTGCTTTAGCCGAAAGGCTCTCGTTATTTATATCGCTGGTGGCAATGCGATAAACCGACGTGCCCGACATAGATCCAAAGTAAAGCCAGTCTTCGTTAGGGTCAAGCGTAATTGGGTTAACACCTAAACGGGCAGGTTGGCCGCCAATGCTCATAGTGCGGCCATCAATAACCATATCGATATTTTCGGCTGTAGTGTAATGGCTATCTTGTAATACTCTGCGTGCGACACCTGTTTTAAGGTTAACCGTAATAATAGCGGCTTGGCTGCCATGGGCTGTGTCGGCAATGTATACAACGCCGTGTTTATTATCGATGACTAAATCGTTTAAAAATGAGGTGTCGGTAATCATTGGTTTTGCGAGGTAAATAATTTTATGCAGTTGCTCTTTATTTGTATCCCAACCCACTAAGCGCCCAGCGCGATCTGGCCCTGAGGTGTCGAGCATCCATAAAACCCCATCGCTTGATACGTTTATACCAAGTACATCGTAAAAACCTTTACCGTTATTGTACGCGTATGCCCATTCTTCATTAGGGTAGGGCTTAGTAGTGCCATCGCTTAAAAGCTCCATAATTTTTTGCTTTTGGCCGTAAAAACCATGTACTGATAAAAACTTTCTACCCGATGGCGTAATAGCAATGTTACCCGGTGGGTGCTGCGCATCAAATGTGGCTACTGTTTTTAAATCAGCATTTTGATTAGCGGTATTAGCAAGTACGGCGTTGCTGCCTAAAAGTGCCGTGCTACATGCCGCTGCTAAGAGTAATTTTTTTATATGAGTCATTTAATTTATACCTTTTAAAGTAAATAGATTGGTTAACTATAAAGTGCCTAATTGGCTAAGTCGTTTACTACTAAATCGAGCAGTTGCATCAACTGCTTCGCTTGTGTTGCATCTACACTATCAAATTTACATAAAATATTTTTAGGAATATCGGCTGCTTTTAACTTAAGTGATTGGCCATGCTGGGTTAGCTTCACTAGGCGTTTGCGTTTGTCGTGCTCATCTTTAATAACAGCCAGTAATGATTTTTCGCTCATTTTTTTGAGTATTTGGGTCATTGCACCGCCGTCTATCGCGGTTTTATCTATTAGCCCTGCAATTGTTATTTCGTCTTGCTCCCACAGCGCCATCATTACTACGTATTGCGGGTAAGTTAAATTTAGCTCGTTTAAAGGCTCGCGATACGCACGCGCAATGCTGTTAGATGCCATATATAACCGGTGGCATAACTGATTTTTTAACTTTAATTGCTCAAACGGCATAACGTTATCCTTTATTTCAATACATGCTATTTTAATTTGCATGCAAAGTATTTGCAATCTCTAATTACTTGCTCTATTATTTTGCACACAAACTAAATTGATTGATATTTTAAAACTTTGGAGTTCATTATGAATGTATTACAAAACGTAGCTTACACAGCAAAAGCAACTGCAACTGGCGGCCGTGAAGGCGTAGCTAAATCTGATGATGGTCGTTTAGATGTAAATTTATCAACACCTAAAGGTTTAGGCGGAGACGACGGACAAGGCACTAACCCAGAGCAATTATTTGCCGCAGGTTATGCAGCATGTTTTATTGGCGCACTTAAATTTGTAGCAGGTAGCGAAAAAATAGATTTACCAAGCGACACACATATTAATTCACAAGTGTCTATTGGTGCTATTGAAGGCGGTTTTGGTATTGCAGTAAAATTGGCTGTATCACTAGGTGATATGGATAAAGCAGCTGCGCAAGAGCTTGTAGATAAAGCGCATCAAGTATGCCCTTATTCAAACGCAACACGTGGCAATATTGAAATAGAGCTTTCTGTTATTTAATAACTAAATAAAGAAAAGTTATAAAAGCACACAACGACAACTAGTCGTTGTGTGCTTTTTTGCGTTTTAAAGCAAAATAATTTAAATATACAAATAATCGTATATTCACTATTTCATATGTTTAGTTTTTGTTTTATTGTATATGCACTAACACTGCGAGGACACTATGGAACAATTCAACCCACTTCAATTTTATAAATGCTTAGCGGACGATACGCGTTTAAAAGCAATGCTATTAATTAGCGACCAAGAAGAGCTGTGCGTGTGCGAACTTGTTGCTGCACTTGAATTAAGCCAGCCTAAAGTGTCGCGCCATTTAGCACAATTAAGACAATGCGGATTACTGAGCGACCGTAAGCAAAATCAATGGGTTTATTACAGTATTAATAAAGCCCTGCCTGAATGGGCTAAAAATGTATTAACGCAAACCCTGACTGCAAACCCTTCATTTTATGAAAACGATTTAACGCGGTTAAATACTATGGGTAATCGCCCTGAACGAGCAGCTAGCTGTTGTTAACTAATTAGTAAATAAATTAACTTATTAAAGGTATTTAATTATGACTATTAAAGTAGGTATTAACGGTTTTGGCCGTATGGGACGTTTAACACTGCGTGCAGCAGTTGATTGGCCAGAAATAGAGTTTATTAAAGTAAATGATGTAGCGGGCGATGCTAAAACACACGCACATTTAATTGAGTTTGACTCAGTACACGGACGCTTAGCGCAGCAGGTTACTAGTGATGATAATAGCTTTAGTGTGGGTAAGCACACGATTGCAGTTACCAACAACAAAACTATAAATGAAACTGATTGGTCTGATTGCGATGTAGTAATAGAAGCCAGCGGTAAAATGAAAACCACTGAGCTGCTAAATCAATATTTAGCGCAAGGTGTTAAGCGTGTTGTAGTAACGGCTCCTGTGAAAGAAGACGGGATTTTAAATATAGTAATGGGTGTAAACGATAACCTTTATAACCCAAGTGAGCATAAAATTGTTACAGCCGCCTCGTGTACTACTAACTGCTTAGCGCCCATTGTAAAAGTGCTGCAAGAAAAAGTAGGCATTAAGCACGGCTCAATGACCACTATTCACGACATTACTAATACCCAAACGATTATAGATGCACCCCACAAAGACCTACGCCGTGCACGTTCGTGCGGTACTAGTTTAATACCAACCACAACAGGTAGTGCAACGGCTATTACGCATATTTTTCCTGAGCTTAAGGGTAAATTAAACGGCCATGCTGTGCGTGTACCTCTTACTAACGCATCCATTACTGATTGTGTTTTTGAGCTTGAACGAGGTGTTACACAAGATGAAGTAAACACTTGGTTTAAAAACGCTGCAAATAACGAGCTAAAAGACATTTTAGGCTACGAAGAAAGACCGCTTGTATCTATAGATTACAAAACAGATCCACGTAGTTGCACCATAGATGCGCTTTCAACTATGGTAATTAACAACACTCAGCTTAAATTATACGCTTGGTATGATAACGAATGGGGTTATGCAAACCGTACCGCTGAGCTAATGCTTAAAGTTGCACAAAGTGATGTGGTTTAATCTCGTTTAAAAAGGTTTAAATTCATGCTTGCGCAGTTAGCTAATTTACCAAGCTCTATAAAACAATATTTAATAATTACCGGTAATTACTGGGCATTTACCCTTACTGATGGCGCACTAAGGATGCTGGTGGTGCTGTATTTTCATCAGTTGGGTTATGGTGCATTTGCAATAGCCATGTTGTTTTTGTTTTATGAAATTTTTGGGGTGATCACCAATTTAGTAGGTGGTTGGCTTGGGGCACATTTAGGGTTAAACAAAACCATGAATGTAGGGCTTGGGCTACAGCTTATCGCTTTGGCCATGCTTTGCGTTCCTGGAGATTGGCTAACCGTTGCCTATGTTATGGCAGCGCAAGCACTGAGCGGTATAGCTAAAGACTTAAATAAAATGAGCGCAAAGAGCGCCATTAAGTATTTAGTACCACAAGACGATGCAGGGCAAAGCCAATTATATAAATGGATTGCCATACTTACAGGCTCTAAAAATGCGTTAAAAGGAGTGGGCTTTTTTTTAGGTGGCTTGCTACTTACCGTATTTGGTTTTGTGGGGGCATTAATTAGCCTAATTGCTTTACTTAGTGTTGCGTGGGTTATTAGTTTAATTTTTTTAAAGGGCGATATTGGTAAAGCTAAAAACAAACCTAAGTTTAAAGAGTTATTTTCTAAATCGCGGGCAATCAACTTACTTAGTGCAGCGCGTTTATGCTTATTTGCGGCGCGCGATGTATGGTTTGTGGTTGCATTGCCGGTTTACTTAGCCGCTCAGTTTAACTGGGATCACTGGTGGGTAAGCGGCTTTATGGCTTTGTGGGTAATTGCTTATGGATTGGTGCAGTCGCAAGCACCGCGTATAACAGGGCAAAGTGATTCAAACTCACATTCAGTCAAAAAAGCGTATTGGTGGGTTGCTCTATTAAGTGGCGTAACTGGCATTTTAGCGTTGTTGATGCAATTTGATGTAGCGGTACATTTTACGCTTGTAATCGGCTTACTTATTTTTGGTGGTGTATTTGCTGTAAATTCATCGCTGCATAGTTACTTAATAGTAAGTTTTGCTAAAAACGATGGGGTGTCGCTCGATGTTGGCTTTTATTATATGGCCAATGCGATAGGGCGTTTGCTTGGTACGGTGCTTTCTGGCTGGGTTTTTCAAGTATATGGGCTTAGTGCGTGTTTATGGGTAAGTGTATGTTTATTAATTGCAGCCTCAATTACAACGGCACGTTTGGCTAAACTTTAAAAAACTCAACGTATTGTATTAAATTCAATTTGTTTAACGATATTCATAGCTTCGTTGGTTAGATCTACTAAACTGTATCAGTAGTTTTAATTTAAAGGGTGTGATGAATGCGAGAAATATCGTTAGCAAAAAAGTTACTCTGGCTAAGTGTCGGTAGTATATTTATAACTGTACTAGTGCTATCAGGCATTTTGTGGTGGCAGTTATCATCAAGTAATAAGCAGTTAGCGACCAAATCCGAAGAGTACATTATTGTAGAAGTAGAAGAAAAGCTTAATGCTCATGCGGCTGGATACGGAGAAAAAATTGCTGGCTTTATTAATGAAGCTTACCGTGTTCCTTATTCATTAGCGGCATTACTTGGCGATGCAGCAAAACAAAACACTTTAGACCGAGATACAGTTGTCAGTATAAATAAAGCGGTTTTAGAACAAAACACTCTCTTATCATCTATTTATTCTCAATTTGAACCAAACGCTTTTGATGGGCAAGATTCTCAATATCAACAAGGGTATAAGCATTCAGTAGATAGTGCTGGTACGTTAGAGGTATACATAACTCGCGATCAAAAAGGCATAATTGAACAACAAAAAGTAGCGAATGCCGCCGATAAATACATAACAACGCTTAATGAGTTTGGTATTCGCGAAGCGCAGTGGTATTTGTGCGCAAAAGACACACTTAAGCCTTGTATTATGGAACCGTATTTATACGAAATCCCATCGGGCGATTCGGTAATGCTAACTTCGTTAACCGTGCCTATTTTAAAGTCAGGCCAGTTTATTGGTTTAGCAGGCGTTGATTTAACTCTACCAACCTTTCAAGTAATGACTGAGCAGCTTTCTAAGCAGCTTTACAATGGTCAAGCTAAAGTAACCTTATTAAGTGATTTAGGTTTAGTTGTAGGCAGCAGTCATTATAAATCTAAATTAGGGCGCCCAATTAAAGAGGCTGTTAGTTCTACTATATTTAATGATATTGAAAAGTCTAAAGGGCAAAGCGGTATTTTTAAAACAAATAGTGAATATTTAGTAAATTATCCAATTGATATAAAACTAGCAAACACTCAGTGGTCATTAATCATAGAAGTACCTACAGACCTAGCACTTGCAGGGCCTGAAGCGCTAGAAAAAAACATGCAAGAAACAGCAGCATCACTCGGGTTTATTATTTTAATTACAGGCTTAATAATTGCTGTGGTTGCTTTTGTTATTATGAAATTAGTAATTGCAGGTGTAATAGCGCCGCTACAACAAATTCAACAGCGGGTTGATAACCTCGCAAGTTCTGAGGGTGATTTAACGCATACATTGCATGTTGATAGCCACGCAGAACTTATTGCATTAGCTGGTGGGTTTAATCGATTTTTAGCAAAACTACGTGATTTAATTTCTGAACTAAAAGCGGTGTCTGAGCAAACTAAACAGCAAGGCGAAATAGCACAACACATCGCTATTGATACTAAGCATAATGTTCAATCTCAATTTCAAGAAATTGAAAGTGTGGTAACGGCTATGAACGAAATGAGCGCAACAGCACTCGAAGTAGCCAGAGCATCAGAGCAATCAGCCCAACAAGCCGATGAAATAAATAGCTTGGTAGTAAGCAGTGAGTCGAGCTTATCGTCAGCGATGACACAAGTTAAAACGATGTCTGAAGAAATTAAAGAAGCTAACCAAGCAGTTGAAAAAGTCGCTTCGCGTAGTAAAGACATTACGCAAATATTAGATGTAATTCGTACTATTTCAGAACAAACAAACTTACTTGCACTTAACGCAGCCATTGAAGCTGCGCGCGCTGGTGAGCACGGGCGAGGCTTTGCCGTTGTTGCTGATGAAGTACGTGCACTTGCTTCTAAAACGCGTTCATCAACAGATGACATAAGCCAGTTAATTGATAGTTTATTATCTGAAGTAGGTAACGCATCTACCGTTATTGAAAAAGGCGTAGTACGTGCACAAAATGCCGTTGATGAAACATCAGTAGCTTTTGATGCTCTGCACAGTGTTGTCGTTAAAGTTGATGAAATAACCAATCAAATTACACATATTGCCACCGCTGCCGAAGAGCAAAGCTTAGTGACTGAAGAAATAAACCGTAATTTAACGCTTATATCTGATGCCGCATCGCAACTTGCTGACTTATCTACACAAGCAGGGGATAGCAGCGAAGCGCTTAATGCACTTGTTGCCCAGCAAGATAATGAGCTAAATAAGCTTAAAACGTAACTTATAAATTAAGTTTTAAGCACAAAAAAATGGCCAGTAAATACTGGCCATTTTTATTTAGTAAAATAAGTATGACTTATTGAGAATGCGCGATAACTGCT
The DNA here is from genome assembly GCF_015864285.1 of Pseudoalteromonas sp. NZS100_1. NCBI lineage: Bacteria > Pseudomonadati > Pseudomonadota > Gammaproteobacteria > Alteromonadales > Pseudoalteromonadaceae > Pseudoalteromonas > Pseudoalteromonas sp. NZS100_1. The sequence goes on along the minus strand of NZ_JADYXN010000044.1, from coordinate 8,465 downwards.
ATTTATAACTTTTTAATCAACATAAACATTTGGTTGATCATTGGCTCAGCAAATTGCTCTACATTAGGACGATTAAAATAACCGCGTAAACCTGTAAATTGCACCTGAAAAAAGCGCGCATATTCAACAGCGGTCAACGTATTACTTAACTCACCTTTGTTTATTGCTTGTGTAAACAACTGCGTTAAATAAGCTTCAAATTGAGCGGTTAAATCTAAGCTTAGCTCATATAGGTTTGAGTCTTTTTCTGCAAACTCGCTGTTTGCTTTAACCAGCATACAAATAGCGCTTGGGCTGCAATCTTTTGTTTTAATGACCACATTTTCAACAAATGCACGTAACCCACCAAGTACTGTATCTGCACTTGATAGAAACCCCTCTATTTGGGTTTTCATTTGTACTGTGTAATCTTTCAGCGATTCGCAGTATAGCCCTTCTTTAGAGCCAAACGCAGAGTAAATACTACCCGGGCGCATATTAACGGCTTCTTGTAAGTCACGCGTTGAGGTTGCATGAAAACCTTTTTGCCAAAATAGCTGGCTTGCAACGCGAACTACATTATCGCGTTCAAATTTAACCTTATTAGCCATATCATTCTCAATCAATTTGAACATTTGCTCAATTTTAACTTGAACAGTCGCTCAAAATCAAATACTATGTGTCTCGAAGTTACTTAAAACTATTAATTATTAGGAGCTAACCATGGCCGAATTTACTTTATACACTCAAGAAAACGCACCAGAAGAAGCAAAACCGTTACTAGCTGATTCAGTAGCAGCATTTGGTATGCTTCCTAACTTACATGCAGTAATGGCTGAAGCACCAACATTACTTAAAGGTTACCAAGTACTGCACGAGCTGTTTCAAAAAACATCATTCAATGCAGAAGAGCTAACAGTAGTATGGCAATCAATTAACGTTGAGCACGCATGTCATTACTGTGTTCCTGCACACAGTGGTATTGCAGCGGCAATGAAAGTTGATCAAGGTGTTGTTGATGCACTTGTAAACAAAACACCACTTGAAAACCCTAAGCTAGAAACTCTTCGTGAAACTACACTCGCAATGACACGTGAACGTGGCGTGATCAGCGATGAGCAAATCGAAAAATTCTTTGCAGCAGGTTACGGTAAGCAACAACTACTTGAAATTATTGTAGGCTTGTCTCAAAAAGTAATGAGCAACTACACTAATCACCTTGCTGATACACCAGTAGACGCTGCATTTAAAAAATATGTAAAATAAATACGATTTTATAAATGACAAAAGGCAGCCTAGGCTGCCTTTTTTGTGTTTATAAATCGCGGCTATTTAAATTTAACCGTTTTTGTACTGCGTGTATAACTTCTGCTTTCGGGCTTAGTCCATTCACCCTTTTTAAGATAAGAGGTCGATACAATAAACTTATCGTCTTTTAAATCACTAGTAGATTTAACCTTAGTCACTCCCTCTTTACTGCCTGTTACTTCCTCATAGGCTACAAACTGAGTAGGGCTTAATACCGTTATTGTGCCTTTAGTGTAAAATCCTGCCGTAGTGAAATAATAAAATACGAGTGACTTCTTTTTGCTATCATAAAAAATCATCGACTCACCGCCATACTCACCCTCGTTAATCGAGTGCATGGTACGAATAGCTTTACCGTTTAAAGCGCGTTCCCAACGGCCAACATCTTGTATTTTTTTAGCGCCTTCTGGTACTTTAAAGTCTGTTTGCCACGTTCCTAAGTAAGGTTTAAACACTTCTAGCTCTTTATCAAGGTTACTGGCAGTTTCATTAGCAAAGCTACTAAATGTGCATAAACATAATGCTAAGAATAGCGATTTAAAATATGTCATAATTTGGCTCTCGTTGTTAGGCTCTTATAAGCCCAGTATAGGTGATAATTAATTGATAAAGAAAATATTAATCACATTCTCATTGCTTTATTTAGCTGCCATTTGGTTAGCTCACCCGCTGCAATACTTACCTGTTTATATACCAATATATGTACCTGGTTATATAAGTGTATTAAGTGCTATAACTTTTTTAATGTACGCGTGGGATAAGCGACAAGCTAAGCGCTCTTCACATACAAAAGTAAACCGCACGCCAGAGCGTACACTGCAGCTACTTACATTATTTGGAGGATGGCCGGGGGCATTACTTGCTCAACAATTACTTCGTCATAAATCGCAAAAGCGACGTTTTATTATTGTGTTGTGGTTATGTATTTTAGTGAATGTTGGTAGTTATTTCGCAGTAGGATATTTGTGGCTTTATGAAGGATTTAATATGCCTTAGGCCAGTTATTAAATTAACCAGGCTAAGGCATATAAACTAAAACGTACTGAGAAGCTTACTGAGCCGATTGGCTTGCTTCCATTGTATCGAGTTCAACAGTTAGTATTGTTTTTTTATCAACTGAAACCCATTTTCTGTAAGTAAGGTATCCTGCTTTGCTTACTTCAATATCGTATTTACCTTCTTTAAGCTCAATACCCGCTTTATAAACAGGGTTGATATTCATAATACGAACGCGAGCATCAGCAGGGTTAGTAATAACAGTTAATGAAATTGGTGCAGCTACTTCGTTAATCTCTGCAATAGGTTCTAAAACTACTTGCTCAGTTTCTTGGGCTGGAGGAGGTGTAGAACAACCGCTTAATAACAGTAAACCCAAAAGTGTGCTTAATTTTTTCATAGGTACTCCGTAAAATTATTTTAAATAATAAATGTTAAATGTCACGAAATATCATGGAGGAGTATTAATAAGTTGGGGTACCTAACTCGTCTTCCTTGACTTTCGTTTGTTTAAAAAACAAATTGGCGTACAGTTTAATATGTATCCAGCTCAGGTTCAATTATTGTTATTAATTTATGAAGTATTAAATAAATTGAACGCTATGCTTGTACTGCTTATTTAAAGTAATAAAGTATCTTCATCGTTATTATCGCGCTCAAAGTTTAAGTTAAACTGGCCTTGGCGAGTTATGGTAAAAATAGCGCGTTGCCAATCTTCCACTTCATTTTTAATGGCGTGGTCAAATAACGTTTTAAACAACGCTGTTATATTTTCAGACACTGAAATTTTATGCTGTGTATCGTCATCTGCTTTAATAAAGTGAGCTTTGCATTCTGATACTTTATTATTTGCGCAATCTAAAATAATATGAGCTTCAAGCCACTGCTCATCAATTTGCTGATAAAGGTACTGACCTAGGTGTTGCGGGATGTTTTTAATATTAGGTTGCATTGGCTTTCCTTAGCGTATTTAATTAGCTTATATAGATTCTACGAGGTTCTAAGCTCAACATACTCACAAAAGAATGAGAGGAAGGAGTCAGCTATTACTCCGTCAACTTGTTTTTTAAATAAATTATAATTAACTAGTGGGTATTCTTTTTCTTGGGTACTAGAATCTAAGCACCAACAAATTTCATTTTCTTTATAAAAAATCACAATTAAATGTGGGGGTAATTCAAATGTTTCCCTGCAATCAAGTGTGTCACCTAATATCGTTCCTCCAAGCTTCAAAGTAGCATTATTATCTTCAATACCAGATAACTCGGCATCGATTGTTCCTCCTCCACCACATTCTTTTAAAAAATTAACTAATGAATATGGGAGTTTTATCGAAATTAGCTGTTCAAGAAGTGCAATTTCTTTCAAGTCAGCCGAACCTTGCCAAAAGGTTTCGTGTTCACTCAAATCAAGTTGTTTTATTAACTCACTATATTTATTCATACAGATTTACCTACTCAAAATCTTGTGCTCTAAGTTTCCAGTATTCTTTTTTAAATTTTTCATACTGATATTGGAGCGAAGGGTTATTCCTAAAACTTTTACCATCTTCGATTAGACCGTGTAAAGCTTTATGATGTTTTTTATGAGTCGAAGATAAAAGCTCAACCATTGGGCTTGGCTCTTGTCCCAAAATGTGATGTAAGTTTATTTGCTTACCGTCTTTGCCTATAGGGGCATTACCATTTTTCATTAAATCAAGGTTTGACCAACCACCTTCAATTTTAGCTCTAATACTTTTATGGACACTTGAATCAACATGTGTTGGTATTCCTGACATAAAGTCAAGATCGGTTTTATACATCTTGCGATTATTAACTAAATTTGAGCTATATTTTTTGTTGACTGAGTTAGATAGTTTTTTACTCTCAGCCCCCTTTAAATCATTCCCTTTCGGCGCATCTAGTTCATTCGCAACGCTCTTTTTAGGTTTACCCACAATACCGGTGCTTTTCGGTGGTTCGAATTCATCAAGGGCTTTGTTTACGCGATTGCCAATTTCACTGGCTGCGCCTTTAACGCCTTGGTCTATTTTAGGTGCTATTTCATCAAGCTGTTTAATGGTGGCTTGCATGCCGTCTATGGCAAGCTGTGGCAATAGCACATCATACTGCCAACTTGTTGATATTTCGTGAAGTGTATCGCGCAGGCCTTTTATAAAGGCTTTTACTTCGCTGGCTGCTTGTTTACCTAGGTCTTGCCAATTTATTTTACGTAAATACTGAACGGGGTCGCCTTTACCCAACTTACGAAGGACTGCAATTGCGGCTTCTATTGTGTCGCCGCTGTTTTTAATCACCACTTTACCGACGCCTTTTACCGCGGAGCCGAGCACAGGCACTAAACCTATCGCGGTGAGCGTAAAGGCAATCCAGCCATCACTGTCGTTGGCTTTATCGTCATCAGTCAGTAGCATTACATTGGCTAAAATATCCCGCACGTCCATGACTTGGTCAATAACCGGTATCATTGAAATAATACTGCCTACCACAATCTGCGCCGTTGTAGGGTCTTTATTAAAGTCGCCTTGCAGTGCTCCCCATAACCAATCACCTGCTTGGCTGGCTATGTTGCTTGCTTCATCAAGTGTTGCTGTTTGCCCAGCTCTGCTCATTTGTATTGCAGAGGCGGGGGTTATTCTTTTATAAAGTGGGTTTGGCGTCGTGTTATCTAGAGGTTCATACTCACGCGTATCCTCCCCGTATTGAATAGTAAACTGACCATTTGGTACGTCAGTTAATTGTGCTATACCGTCTTCATCTAGCTGGCCTGTGCTTTGTGTTCCATCATCAAATTTAATTGTATAAGGTGCGTTTTTTACAGGGCTGCCATCTTGATAGACATAAAGTAAATCCACTACGCTTGACGTTGTTGCAGCAATACCTGAGTCATTAATGGTTATATCACTAATACGGCTAATATTGACAGGGCTTGCGGTGCTTGGTGCCCGCGCTGTTTGTGGGCTAGTTATGTCGTAATCAACCGGGCCATCAAAGGTTATAAATGTGCCATCGAGTGTGAGTACGTTAGTGGCGGTAATATCAACATTACCTTGGCTGTCGAGTTTTATCTCGCCGCCCGCGTTGTGAATAATTAAATCGCCATTACCCGAGCCAGTAGGCGCATTAAGCTTTTACTCTTTAAGCGCAGCGCCTCTTAATCTCTTTGTGAATAACTCACTTAACTACCTTTTTGCACAAAGAGAAAGAAATGAGAAGTAAATGAGGGCGTTAACCATAAAAAGCAGCCATTATGTGAAAGGTTAGGCGCTCATTTTTAGCGCCTAACCTAACAACATCCGTGTTGTTAAAGAGCGGTATATACTGAAGTAGTTAATTTTAGTAAATAGAGTTATTCATCTGGGTCGTAAAGCTTTGCAATAAATTCATCGAAATCATCAGCAATTTTTACGATGCTTTCAGGTAATTGATTATTTATTGGATCAAAAGGAGATTTGTCTTCAAATTCGTGATCTTTATAAAATACTTGCCCATAAGAATCTTCTCTAGTTGAGAGTATAATAAAGTTACTCGAATGCGTATTAGCAATATAAATTAAACCTTGTGGCAATGAGTTATTTATTGGCTTATTTTTAAATGTAATATCATTTGTAACTTTTCCTCCTATACTAAAAAAAATTTTAATGTCATCACCTTGGAGTCTTAGTTTTTTTGCTTGAAAGTCTATTGCATACTTTTCTGGAACTCCTCCATTATTTTGCAGTAGAAAAAGTTTATAGAGTTCAGGTAGCTTGAGAGCGAGCTTTTCCTCAGCATTATTTACATCTTCCACTGAAATGTTTTTCTCTGATAGCGTCATAATTAAGCTCATTATAAATAGCCCTTCTATCGTGAAGCCGATGCCCCACCTTTATGTGTAAAAATATCATGTATCTCTTGATCAATTAATAACATCGATGATTGATCTCCATGATGATGCCATGTGAAATCTAATGGGGATTTATCTGGCCATTGCCCAACTCTGTCCCCCTTTATTCGTCTTTTTATTCCAAACCTTTCCGTCAAATACAGATCACCTTTTTGGCCTGACATCTTCTCCCATGCTTTTGAAAAATCACCAACTTCAGGTAATTCAATATACCTTTCTTTGACACCTGTCATATTTTCGATTTTTACATTAGCAATTGAATATTCATTAAAATCAGGATAACGAGCGCCGTCAGGTGGGCCTGATATATAGGGTATTTCAATATCAACTTGCCCTAAAGAAGATGTTTCCATATTTGGCCTACCATAAAGGATGGTATCAGTGAGTTCATCGTATCGAACCGTTCCCCCATTTTCGAGCCATTTTTTAAACTCAGGAGCGTTTGGTCCTGCATTTGTTCTTAATAAGCCATTTATATCCCTGAACTGCCCTTTAGTATTTAACTCAATTGGTTTTGCATTTACAAAGCTGTGAGCATGTTTTTGATTCTCTTGTAATCTCGCATCAGGTTTGTCAATGCGCTCAATTAACTTAGGCTGCTCAGGCGATACTGTGTGCGATATTGTTTTATCTAGCTGTTTGCGCTTAAGTATATCGGCGATATTAACCAGTGCGCGATTGGCGCTGGCAAGGTGTTTTGATTTACTTGCTGCAGAAGCGGCCACACCAACCCCGCCGGTTAATATCGCTAATAATATTTCAAAGGCCATTACACCAGTTATGCGCTGTTTATCTACGTACGAGTGGGCTTCAATATAGTCATACGGGAAGCGCGCGAGTGTATCGCGGGTGTCTTCATCGTCCATTAAGGCGAGTAATAATTCAAAGGCATCTGATAATGCACTGGTTGTTTTTTGGCTAAAGGCTAAAATTGTTTCAAGTTCGTGCTTAACTGCGTGCTTATCACCACTGGCAACAGCATCAATCATCCTAAAGCAGGCAGAATACACACTGATATTGATATCTATACCCAATACGATTAAATCAGCGATACCCGTTACAAGGGATTTTGCGCCTTGATATAGGCCCGTTGCGCGTGCACCGGTTTCAATCATCCATTGGGTAAAAAAGTCCTCTTGCTCAAAAATAGCATCGCCAATAGCTGCTTGTTTGCGTATTTCATTAAGCATGGAGGTGAGGTGTTGTTTAAAGTCGTTACGCAGTTGGATGAGTTGTTGCTCATCAGCTTGAGTGGTTGCGCGCAGCAAAACATCACTTTTACCTTGCGGTAAATTAGCCAAGGTGGCTACACCGTTTGCCAGTGAGCCGGTATGTTCAATGCCCTCATTATCGATAACAATATAGTCAATACCATCAACGGGCGAACCATCATCATAAAGATATTCAAGTTCAAGCTGAGCGAGTGAACCTGCGGATAGCGTATTGTCACCCAAATCAAACGCAGTCACTTGGCTAATATCGACAGGGCTTGCGGTGCTTGGTGCCCGCGCTGTTTGTGGGCTAGTTATGTCGTAATCAACCGGGCCATCAAAGGTTATAAATGTGCCATCGAGTGTGAGTACGTTAGTGGCGGTAATATCAACATTACCTTGGCTGTCGAGTTTTATCTCGCCGCCTGCGTTGTGAATAATTAAATCGCCATTACCTGAGCCCGTAATGCTTATATTATTGTTTGTTTGTAAAAACGTAGAGCCAGTAGGCACATTAAGCTTTTACTCTTTAAGCGCAGCGCCTCTTAACCTCTTTGTGAATAATTCACTTAAAATATTTTTTGCACCAAGAGGAAAGAATGAGAAGTAAATGAGGGGCTCAATTTGAAATACAGGCTAAGGTGCTAATATTAAAAGGCTGCAGCGCCTAGCTTTACAACATCCATGTTGTTAATGAGCGGGTTACATTAATACTTAATATGTTTTAACAGCGGATATTAATTCTTCGTCATTATTATCGCGTTCAAAGTTTAAGTTAAATTGGCCTTTACGCGTAATTGTAAAAATAGCGCGTTGCCAATCTTCCACTTCATTTTTAATGGCGTGGTCAAATAACGTTTTAAACAACGCAGTGATATTTTCATATACAGCAATTGCATGCTGTGTATCGTCATCTGGTTTAATAAAGAGTGCTTTGCATTTAAGTATATTGTTGTTTTCGCAATCTAAAATAAGCTGAGCTTCATGCCATGGCGCATCTATTTGCTGATAAAGGTACTGACCTAGGTGTTGCGGGATGTTTTTAATATTAGGTTGCATTGGCTTTCCTTAGCGTTTAGTTAT
>NZ_JADYXN010000043.1:0-25197 GCF_015864285.1 Pseudoalteromonas sp. NZS100_1 | reverse complement strand
TCCGATTTACCGAATTGTTGTTTTGCCCAATGAGTATGTTCGTTAATCATAATGTGCCCTCAAACAAGATTTGAAGATCTGATCATGACATTGAGATTTAGTTCAAAAAAATCCCCGCTAATTTCTTAGCAGGGATTTGTGTATAAGAGACAGCTTAAAGAGGCTTAATTAAAAGGTGTTTTACTGCGTTGTTTTATCACTTTTGGCGGATTCTGGTAGGCCAAAAGCGCGGTCAAACGCCCATGTAAAAATAATTGCATAGATAAAGAAAAACGCAAACAGGCCAAGGTTTGCTATTAATGCATTTAGGGCTGATATATTTAACCACAACGACATTACAGGGATTAGTAATAATACCAACCCACCTTCAAAACCAATGCCGTGCAATAGACGCCTGCCTAAAGTACGCCCTCGCTCAGCTTGCTTTGCTTCCCAGCGTTCAAATAAAGCGTTAAATACATAATTCCAGCCAAGTGCAATACTTGATAAAACAATCGCTAAACCGATTGCTGAAGAGGCTGATTTGTCAAAAATAAAGCTGATAATAGGGCCAACAAAGGCAATGGCAAAAAATTCATATAAGACAGCCTGTAATACTCGGCGTTTTTTAGGAGTCATAATTAATCCCTGTTTAAGATACTTAGCTTAACAATTGATTGATACAGTTAAATTGTACCTCGCGTTTTAAATAATTGTACAGGTATGTTGCTGTAAGTACGCCATAAACGTATCTAAATTACCTGCGTTTATTGGCTATTTTTAGCTTGTTGGATATAAACCAAACAGTTGGCTGGCTTGTTGTTTTCCCCCATATTTATGGATATTGCTTGCAATCTAAAAAACAGATTGCTTTAATCTAAACAATCAATTTTATTTAATTTCCCATTAGCCTTATTGTACTAATCAAGCCAACGCAAAAGGTCGTTTAAAACGAAAGCGTTGATTACTTTTTAAATACATTAAACATAGATGAGGAAATACCATGAGCACTTCATTAATCAACACAAAATTACAACCATTCAATGCAACCGCTTACCACAACGGTGACTTTGTAGAATTGTCTGAAAAAGATGTTCTAGGTAAATGGTCAATCTTCTTCTTTTACCCAGCAGACTTTACATTTGTATGTCCTACTGAACTTGGTGATGTTGCAGATTATTACGCACAACTTCAAGAAATGGGCGTAGAAGTTTACTCAGTATCGACTGACACTCACTTCACTCACAAAGCATGGCACGATACGTCAGACACAATTGGTAAAATTACTTACCCAATGATTGGCGACCCAACAGGACGTATTACTCGTAGCTTTGGCGTAATGATTGAAGAAGAAGGCTTAGCACTTCGCGGTACATTTGTAATGAACCCAGAAGGCGAAATTAAAATTATCGAAACTCACGATTTAGGTATTGGCCGTAGCGCTAAAGAACTTGTTCGTAAAGTACAAGCGGCACAATACATTGCAACTCACGACGGTGAAGTTTGCCCTGCATCTTGGCAGCCAGGTGAAGACACACTTGCACCTTCACTAGACCTAGTTGGTAAAATCTAAGTATAGATTTATTCCTACTATAAGGGCAGGTAACTGCCCTTAAATCAACGAACATCCGTTTGTTGGTGCCTCCTATATCAATACACTTGTTTAAGCACATGCATTATTTGGCATGGGAGGCTTGCTGTTTAAATTTTCCTAAAAGGGTTAAGCCATGTTAGATAACAACATAAAAAATCAATTAAAAAGCCATTTCGAATCGCTTACTCAACCTGTTGAGCTGCTTATTGCCTTGGATGACAGCAAAAAATCAGCAGAAGTAGAAAGCTTAGCAAACGATTTAGCCTCACTGAGCGATAAATTTACGGTAATAAACAACCCCGACACAAGCGCACGTCGCCCGTCAATGGTTGTACATTCACCTATTAAAAACACTCATATTACGTTTGCAGGCGTACCTATGGGCCACGAATTCACAAGTTTAGTGTTAGCGCTTTTACATACTGGCGGACACGCAAGTAAAGCCAAAAGTGAAGACATTGAGCAAATACAATCGCTTACTCAAGAGCTCAACTTTGAAGTATATATAAGTTTAAGTTGCCAAACGTGCCCGCAAGTAGTCCAAGCACTTAATACTATGGCAGCAACAAACAGTAATATTAAAGCGACCATGATTGATGGCGCATTATTTCAAGATGAAGTAGAAGAGCGAAATATTTTAGCTGTACCGGCTGTGTATTTAAATGGCGAACCATTTAGCCAAGGTGCACTGAGTCTTACCGACATACTTAATAAACTAGATAGCAAAGGTGCACAGCGCCAAGCTGAGTCGCTAAGTAAAAAAGACAAATTTGATGTACTTGTAATTGGTGGCGGGCCTGCGGGCGCATCGGCTGCTATTTACTCAGCACGAAAAGGGTTAAATACAGGTATTGTTGCCGACCGATTTGGCGGACAAGTTGCCGATACACTAGCAATAGAGAACTTTATTTCGATTAAAGCCACTGAAGGGCCAAAATTGGTTGCCCAGCTTGAAGAGCACGTTAAAGAATACGACGTGGATGTAATGCATAATCAGCGCGCAGCAGCACTTGGTTATAACAATGGCTACGAAATTACACTAGAAAATGGCGCAGTACTTAAAGCTAAGTCGCTCGTACTTGCCACCGGTGCACGCTGGCGTGAAATGAACGTACCCGGGGAGCAAGAATATCGCGGCCATGGTGTGGCATATTGCCCACATTGCGACGGCCCTTTATTTAAAGGTAAACCTGTTGCTGTAATTGGCGGTGGTAATTCAGGTATAGAAGCGGCAATCGATTTAGCCAATATTGTACAAAGCGTTACAGTACTTGAATTTGCAGACACATTACGTGCAGATGAAGTACTTATCCGTAAAGCTAAAAGCATGGCTAATATTACTATTATCAAAAGTGCACAAACAACTGAAGTATTAGGTAATGGTAAAAAAGTAACAGGCTTAATGTACACAGATAGAGTGTCGGGAGAGAGCAAAGAGCTTGAACTTGACGGTATATTTGTACAAATAGGTTTGATACCTAATACAGAATGGTTAAAAGACAGCGACCTTGAATTAAGCAAATTTGGTGAAATACTGATTGATGCTAAAGGCGCGACGTCATTACCAGGCATTTATGGCGCGGGGGATGCAACCAATACTCCGTTTAAACAAATTATTATTGCAATGGGCAGTGGTGCAACAGCAAGCTTAGGCGCATTTGATTATTTAATTCGTCACTCTGAAGAAGCTGATCAAAGTGCTGCTTAACATTATTTAATAAAAAATTTAGTAAAAACTCTCTTGATATAACAGCAAGGCTACACCCATAGCTGTTTGTTGACCCAAGCCGCCCTTCTCCAAAGGCGGCTTTTTTTATTCTCAAAAATTAGTATGCAATTTAATCGCATCCACCACCAGAATCACCACCGCCGCAATCTGTATGGGAATGAGATGAGTTGCTACTAGAATAAACTGAAGAGTCACTCCCAGTATAAGCTGATGAACCGCGTGATGACTTAGCACTTATGAACGTAACTAAAAACAAAATACCCGATACGATTACAACGGTTATTGATGAATCCCACTGGTCAGTTGAAACGCCTTTAAATACTGCAACAATAAGTACTGTTAGTAATATAGTTCTAATTATGTTTTTCATTTTATGTTCTTATTTTTTACCAGTGGCAGTGCAGTAAAAATTAGCTGATTTTTACGGTATGCTCAAGCGCATTAATAACCGCTTTTTCAAGTATGGGTAGTTTAAACGGTTTTGATATAAACATATCCATACCGGCTTGTTTGCAGGCAAGTTTGTCTTGTGATGAAGTATTAGCAGTTATAGCCACTATGTAGGTTTCTTCATGCGAGCAGATGTTTTCTGATCTAAGCTGCTTTGTTGCCTCAAATCCATCGAGTATGGGCATTATGCAGTCCATAAAAATAAGGTCATAATGCTTTTGGCGACATTTTAATACAGCATCTTGGCCATCAACTGCTGAGTCTGCTTTAATATTAAGCTTGCCTAAAGAGGCATGAAGTACTAACCGATTGATGTCGTTATCATCGACTACAAGCACTGATAGTTCACTGCCGTTGATATCTAACGTTGATTTAAGGCTTTCTTGTTTTTGTTCTGTCCCTTTCTCAATAGGAATATTTACTAAAAACGTAGTGCCTTTATTAGGTGTACTGTCTACCTTTATTTTCCCGCCCATATATTCAACAAGCTCTTTTACTATTGCAAGGCCAAGGCCTGTTCCACCTTTTGAATTCTTAGCATCTACTTCTTGAGAAAAAGGAGAAAACAGTGATTCTAAAAAGTTTTTACTCATTCCTCGGCCTGTATCAGACACTTCAATATTTAAACTTAGCTTATTTTTTATTTTAGAAAGGCTGGTGTTTAATGTAACTGAACCATTTTCAGTAAATTTAAGTGCATTACTCAGTAAATTAGAAGCAATCTGGCTAAGGCGTGTGTTGTCGCTAAACGCCCAGCAGTTGTCATCAATTGTATTATTTACTTGTAGCGTTACATGCGTGTTTTTAAATAGAGGTGTATACAAAGAAGTTAAATCGGTAAAAATTGTTTTTAGTAAAAAGTCAGTAGGTTCAAGCTTTAGCTCACCATGATTAATTTTAGAAAAATCGAGCACTTCGTTAATAATACTAAGTAAAATATCGGCGCTTCTAAGTCCTATTTTAATTTTTTCAGCGCGAACTTCTTCACTGTGTTCATCAACTAATGTGGTTAGCATACCTGTAATGCCATTCAGTGGGGTTCTTAATTCGTGGCTGATTTTGGCAAATAGCATGCTTCTGTCTTCAAGTAGGCGCTCTGCTTGAGCTTGCTTTTGTTTAAGCTCTTCTCGGAGCATTACTGACTCGGTGACATCTTGGCAGGTGCCAAATAATCGGACACATCGGCCTTCATCAAATTCGGCCTCACCAAAGGTAGCCACCCATAAATGTTTATTTTTAGCGGTTACTATTTCTAGTTCTAGATTCCATTTTTTGCCTTTTTCTATGGCTAATTCTACCGCGCGAGTAATGCCTTCACGACTTGGACCTTCTTTATAAAACTCGACTGCAGAATTCATTTGCGGTTGAAATTGTTCATCCACCTCATGTATGAGGTATGTTTGCTCGCTCCAGGTAATTTTATCGGAGATTAGATCAACCTCCCACGTACCTATATTTGCAACGTTTTCTAACTTTAATAAAGTATTACTATTTTTTATGAGTTGTTCTTTAGTTTGGGTGCGAGCAAATTCCGATCCAAGCCATTGTGCAAATAACTCAATATAATCATAGGCTGCATCATTAAAAGCTGGAGAGCTGTTTATGGATGAAAAGTTAACGGTACCAAATGTTTTTTTACCAATTTTTATTGGCGCGCCAATATAAGACTCTAACTGAAAGTTTATATAACAGGGGTGGTTTGCAATTGCGCTTTGAGATGCTTTATGAAAGGCAAGTGCAGAGCCTGCAGCGAGCGTATGTACGCAATAGGTGCCTTGTAATTCAAACACGGTACCGGGTAAAAGTGAGTTGTCAGGGGTTTTGGCATATAAAACGGTGTAGCTGTTTTCATCTACTTTACTAATAATACCTAGCTCAAGGTCAAATACTTCTAACCCAAACACTAAGAGCTTATTAATTTTATTTTCAAAATCAAGAGATTGATTAGAAACTATATCGTGAAAACATCGTAAAAAATTCAAAAGAAAACACCCCGTAAGCTTTTGTTCAATTTATATAATACATAGGCCAATTAGGGCATTGGTATTAGTTTAAAATCCAGTTTAGCAGTTTTAATTACTAATAACTAAAATTGATACGTATTAAATTTTATAACCTTATGTTTTTATGAACTAAGTTAGTGGTTTATTAAAAGTATACCGCCGAGCATGTAATACTCAGCGGTATACTTTTAATACGTTGAATTTGGGGTATATTGCGGGTTGATATCGCCGCCCACTTCTTCTGGATCTACATCGTTAATAAGCAATGTTTCGCGTACAGCTTCTATGTGATCAAGCACTGTTTGGTAGCGTTCGCCATATTCGTACTTTGTAACTTCAATAGCTTTAGGCATATACGTAAAGGCTATTTTAAGTGCGTGGAGTGCTTCTTCGTTTATTTTTTCGCTCATGATTTTCCTCGAATTTTAAATGTAAGCTAGGGTTAATAAAATAACACCAAATACAATACGATAAATACCAAAACTTACAAAAGTGAAGTTTTCTAAAAATCGAATAAACAGTTTAATAGTAAAATAGGCAACAACAAAAGAGGTAATAAAACCCATAGCAAGGGCAGTTAGGTCATCTAAGCTAAACAGTTGGTAATGTTTAAGTAAGTCGTACCCTGAGGCTGCTGCAAGTACAGGTAAACCAAGTAAAAATGAAAATTCAGCGCTGGCTTTTCGGTTTAAACCACACAACATGGCACCAACAATAGAACTTCCAGCACGACTAGTCCCTGGAACTAACGCAAATACTTGTGCTACGCCAATCCAAAGAGCTTGTTTATAAGTAACTTGGGTTACATCGGTAGTTGTGCAGTGAGTCTCTTTATAACTGCGCTCCAATAGTAAAAAAATCACACCGCCTACAATAAACATAACACCTACTACTGGTACGCTAAATAGTGTTTTTATTACATCGCTAAATATAAAGCCAATAATACCCAAGGGAATAAATGCAATGGCAACTTTCACCCATAAATTGAAATGTTTAGGGCTGAACTTGTCTTTATAGTTTGCTAGTACCGCTAAAATGGCGGCAAGTTGGATAATTACTTCGAAGGCGAGGTTAGCATCTGTTGATTCAATGCCTAACCACTTTGACGCTACAATTAAGTGCCCAGTTGATGATATGGGTAAAAATTCTGTTATACCTTCAATAATACCTAAAATAATCGCGTTAATTATATCCACGGTTTACTGCTTCCTGAAAATTAAAAAGCCCGAACTCGGCTTAACTGAAATGACGCATTACTGCGTACCTAAATTGCGAGGCGTAGCATAAAAGCTCTTAAGGCAAACCAACAGTGTTTTTAGACTTAATTTGTTTAATAAATTGCATTAAGCATTAAATGCACAATATAATAGCAATTGTTATCATTTGCATGTGCTGTTTTGTATATGTTTGGGCAAATTTACTGAGCGAATAATGAATAATAAAAAAACGTTTACAGCTACACGGCGAAGGCACCTAATTGCGTGTGTATTAGCGCTAGTTACAGCGGTAATAATGATTCCGGGTATGACAACCTATTTACCGTTTCAAATGAATGAACAAATATTACTGCCTATTTTACTCTTTCCTATTATTTGGACTGCGTTGTTTATTTATGCGTATTTGGCGCAAAAAGTATGGCAACCTTTTGTAGTAATGATTGCATTGTGTGTATTACATGGTTTATTGAGTTTTTGGGCGTTAACGCAGGGGCAGGGATGAAGTCGATTACTTTAAAAAAGCTATTTTTATTACATAGCTGGGTAGGAATTATTACTGCGGTACTGCTATTTATTGTTGCATTTAGTGGGGCGTTAGCAGTTCTGTCGCGACCTGAGTTAAAAATATGGGCTAATCCAGAACTACAATCTAGCCAATACGTTGCCAGCGCGCAAATTAACCGACTAGTAAACGAATACCATAAAAAAGTACCTAGTGAATTTGGCGAAAACATTCATGTGTTTTTACCAAGTGGGCATAACTTTCATTTGTTAACGTTGGTATTTGAATCTCACCATGGCGATGAAAATTACGACCAAGAGGTGGCCAGAGTATTTCAATTTCATCCCGATACGTTGACGCTGGAAAATACTTACTATGGGCCTAGTAAAGAGTTTTACGCCAATAAAAAAACGGATGCACCAACTTATATAGGTGAGTTTCATGCAGATTTGCATTTAGGGCGACCAATAGGGTTAATACTCACTGGATTTTTAGGTTTAACGCTTTTAGTAAGTGCAGTGACAGGCTTGTTTATTCATCGCAAATTGATAAAAGAGCTCTTTACGTTTAGGCGAGATAAAGGGTTAGATATTGCAGTGAGCGATGCTCATAAGGTTATAGGTATTTGGGGCAGCGTTTTTAACATTGTAATTGGTTTTACAGGATCATTTTTAGGGCTCGCGACCATTATTTTACTACCAGCCGCTGCGTTTGTGAGCTTTGGTGGCGATCAAGATAAGTTAATAGAAACGTTTACCGCCATTCCTGAGCCTGTAGTTAGTCACATTAAGCAACCTACAAAAATAGACACTATTTTAGAGCATGCTCATAGTCGTTACCCTAAAGCAATAATTAGAGATGTAACC
The DNA here is from genome assembly GCF_015864285.1 of Pseudoalteromonas sp. NZS100_1. Lineage (NCBI taxonomy): Bacteria > Pseudomonadati > Pseudomonadota > Gammaproteobacteria > Alteromonadales > Pseudoalteromonadaceae > Pseudoalteromonas > Pseudoalteromonas sp. NZS100_1. The sequence continues at coordinate 16,857 of NZ_JADYXN010000043.1, read as the reverse complement.
ATAATGGCGCATAACGATGCGAACGCGCAGGTATATTTGCGTTTGTTAGGTGGCGAGGCTGTTGCTTCTCAGTTACTGCATTATCAGGGTAATGGTGAGTTTGTGCAGTCGATGAGTAGTTTTGGTGATATTTCAGGTGTTTCGATAAAAGTAATTGAGTTGATGTTTCCGCTGCACTTTGGGAACTTTGCAGGAGTGTTTGTAAAATTACTTTGGGTATTGCTTGGCTTAAGTACTGCGCTTTTACCTATTTCGGGCATGATGATGTGGCTAACAAAGCGCACACGTGGCAGTAGCCCTTCACTGAGTATGCAGGCATATGCACGCTGGAATCGTTTTATTATTGGCAGTTGTGGCGGTTTGGTATTAGCAAGCTTTGTGCTATTTCCTGTGCAAGTTGTACTTAATTATAGCGTTGTTGGTGTGGCGCAAAATAGCTTTTTTGGACCCGTGTTTTTTTATACGTGGTTGGCATGGTTACTCTTGAGTGTATTACCCATAGGTTATAAAAACTACTTTAAGCTGACTCTTTTATTATGCGGTGCTTCGCTTGCTTTAGTGCTGCCGCTTAACATTATATTTGGAGTGAGCAATGTTATTAACTTTAATAGTTCGCTTGTTGCGGTAGTAGATATAAGCTTTATGGCGGTGGGTGTTGCGTGTATATTTGTTGCCTTAAAAATAAAAAACACACAAAAATTACAAGTTGAGGTACAACCCGCATGAACGAGCTACTAATTACAATTGCGATGGTAAGTTTATTATTAATGATGCTCAACCTACGAAAAAACACACTTACATTAGCGACTAAAACATTTTTAAGTGCACTGCTATTTGGTTTAGCGCTGATATGTTTTATGAGTGTTTACGGTATTTTAGGCGGTGCAATATGCACCGTTGTAGGAGCTATGTTAGCTGGTTTACTAACCGCAGTTATTGCGGGTAAAGCACCGCAATTATTAGGTTAAATAATGCAGTTATTTAGCTAAAAAGGTCTTAGCAGTATCAACTCCCATGTTGTAACCACTATTAAGTATTTCAAACTTTTTAGTGGTACGCCCAACTTTAAAATTAGCCGGTGGTGCAATGATATTGATTTTGCAGTCACTAGGGCGTGTTGATCTTTGTGGATTGAAATTTGTTCAATCTAGGGGCGATTAAATCGCGGCGCGAGGTTTGTAACCTAGTGGGCTAAGTAAAAACCGAGCAACAAAGAGTTAATCGTCCCTAGAAAGAACCCAAAGGGCAGCGCATGTTTGGTATTTATGCTGCGTTATCGCCTATTCATGGGGAATAACCACACTACATAGGCTCCGCCTTGCCTAAAAACCAAACATACTGCTGCAAATTCACCCACCAAAGATCAACACGCCCTAGGGCATGTTGATAAATTAAAGCCAGGTACGTATCGCGAAATCAACTGTTTTCTGGTAAGGTTTGGGTTACAAGGCTTTGTTAATAATAAAGAATAATTACTTATGTTTGATCCTAGCGTAACCATTTTTGAAAGCACACAGAGTCAGCTTGCAGAAAGTCCTCTTTGGCACCCTATGCTGAATACTTTTTTTTGGGTCGACATAAATAAAAAATTACTTTTAAGCAAAAAAATACACAGCGAAAGCCAACTAAAAACAGTTAATATGCCTGATACACTAAGTGCAATAGCGTGGATTGATGAGCAGCACTTGTTGCTAGGTACAAGTACTGGTTTATACAAATACCATATTAATTCGTGCACTCGCCACCTTATTCTTAATATTGAAAATACGCAACTAAATAGGCGTTCAAACGACGGCCGCGCTGATCCATGGGGTGGTTTTTGGTTAAGTACAATGGACGTAAATGCTAAAAAGGGTGACGGTAAAATATACCGTTATTATAAACACCAGCTTAAAGTCGTTGTAAGTAACTTGAGTATCCCAAATGGATTGTGCTTTGATAAGCCACGTTTACGCGGTTATTACTGCGACTCTTTAACGAGTTGTATTTATGTATTAGATTTGGATGAGCAAACTGGCGAGCCTTGCTCTGAGCCACGTGTTTTTTATCAATTTAATAATACTGATGTTGACCCCGATGGCTGCGTAACCGACCAATTAGGTAATTTGTGGCTAGCTGTGTGGGGAATGGGGTGTGTTATGTGTTTATCCCCAGGCGGTGAGCTAATTAAAACAATAAAGCTTTGTGCAATAAAACCGACATGCACTGCATTTGGCGGTAAAAATGCTGAATTGTTACTTGTGACATCGGCATTTGATGAATCGATTAATAATACTGTTACTGAACAAGGCGCTGTATTTCAAATCTCAGGCATAAAAAACGGGCAGTTTGAGCCGCCCGTTTTACTGTAATTTATTATACACAGTGCTTGTTTTAAAGTGATGGTTAGCTTTTAGGCTTAACCCACATAACACCCACTTCTTTTTTGGTTACTAAAACCTCAGTACCGGCGCTAATTGGTTGCTCACTTTTGAGTTTCCAGCTAATACCTGAATATTGATGTGTAGTTAAACCTTGTTCTGTTACATCGCTAGTAAGTACAAAAGTAAGTTCAGCAAAATCACTATTCACTTGCTTTTTATCTACGCGATTTTGCATTTGTTTTAATGGTTTCCAAAGTACAACGGCCAAACCTGCTGTTACAATTGCATTACTCCAAAGGGCGGTGGTTAATGAGTCGGGTAAAATACCAAAACTCATTAATAATCCTGTGAGGAATAACGATAATCCAAAAAACAACAAAATAAATGTAGAAAGGCCAAGTACTGCTACTTCTATTATTAAAGCAACAATACCAAGTACCATAAGTGTTTGCGGTAAATTTTGCGTAATAAAATCCATACAAACCTCTTTATTTAGTTATTAACCCAAATTCTTTTTATTTAAACTATTAATAATTGCCATACCTTGCGCAACCATTGAACTTGCATCTGTCGCGTTGTCTGGCAGTAATACAATTGATGATTCACGAGCAATCGCTTCTTTAGCCGCGATTGCTTTAGTTGCTAAATCTAACTGAATTGCTTTTTGACCTTGCTCTGTATCTGCAGCTTCACCTATTTTAATAAGTGCATTTGCTTGTGCTTCTGCAACCGTAGTAATAGCTGTTGCTTCACCTTCAGCGCGTAAAATTTGCTCGGCTTTGTCGGCTTCAGCAGCAAGTACTTGTGCTTGTTTTTTACCTTCAGCAACGTTGATATTTGCTTGGCGATCACCTTCTGACTCTAAAATTTGAGCTCGTTTAACACGCTCAGCTTTCATTTGTGCTTCCATCGCTTCCATAATAGAGTTAGGCGGCACAATATCTTTAATTTCGTAGCGAAGTACTTGAATACCCCAAGGCTCAGATGCCTGGTTTATAGCTGCAACAATGTTGGTATTAAGTAAATCACGCTCTTCAAATGTTTTATCAAGCTCCATTTTACCTAATTCTGAACGCATTGTTGTTTGCGAAAGTTGTACAACTGCAAATGTATAGTCGTCAACGCCATACGTTGCTTTGTATGGGTCTAGTACCCTAAAGTACAGTACGCCATCAACTATAAGTGAGATGTTATCTTTAGTGATAGCTGACTGCGATGGTACATCTTGAGCTTGTTCTTTTAAGCTACGATCAGCCGAGATTCTATCAATAAATGGAATAATAAAGTTAAGGCCGGCTTCTTTAGTTGATTGGTATTTACCAAAACGTTCGATTAACCAGGCGCGGTTTTGTGGTACAAATTTAACGCTACTTTTTAAAAGCACGATAACAAAAACAAGTAAAAAAGCCTCAACAGTAAAAACCATATCGAGAATTTGTGTGACTGGATCCATTTAAACATTCCTTATAATAATTAAACGCTGAGTGGTTGTATTGTTTATAATTTCAGCGTGTATAGATTATCACTACAGCGAACTTTTAACCACTAAAACTCACTGTAGCGCGCCGACTTAGTCGGTTTTTTTAAAACTGGCTATTTTATTTCTGCCTGCTTCTTTTGCGTTATAAAGGGCTATGTCGGCGTTAGTTATAACTTCTTTAGGTGTTGTTTTTTGATTGGGTATAAGGCTATAAAATCCGATACTCAAAGTGAGGTATTTACTGGCACTTGAAAAGTTATGTTCAATTGCAAGTTCTGCAATTTTTTCCTGAATAAGAACTGCATATCTTTGACAATGATCTGTGTCGACTGCAGGTAAAATTATCGCAAATTCTTCACCACCGAAACGAGCTGCTAGATCACCTTCTCGTTTACACAAATCGTGCAGCGCTTTGGCTACTCGTTTTAGTACTTCATCGCCTAGCTGATGTCCATAGTTATCGTTATAACGCTTAAAAAAATCAATATCACACATTATTAAACTAATGGGTTCTTTATTACGTGCGCCGCGCTTAATTTCGCATTTTAAAGTTTGATCAAAACAGCGTCGGTTAGCAATGTTTGTAAGGCCATCAGTATTAACTTGTTTGTTAAGTTTATGATTGGCATTAATGAGTTGCTGCTGAGCTTGTTGTAGCTCTTGCTTGTAATTTAAATTTTTGAAAGCATTAGCAAGCATTTCACCTACTAACCTTAAGCGAATAAGGTCTAAATCAGTCCAGTTTCGCTTTTGAACAACGCAATCACAGCCTATAAAGCCAACGAGCTCTTTGTCATAACGTAGACCAATGCAAAGTACTGATTTTATTTTTTGTCGCTGGAAAATTGTTTTTTCGCTCATTGCTTGAATGGGTAACGACGTTACATCGTTAACTCTAAATAAGTGAGTACGTGCCATCAAACTAAAAAAGTAGGGGAGATCGCTTTTCGGAAGGTTTTGTAAGTCCTCTTTAAATGCTTGTATATCATTATTGACCCATTCGTGGGTGTTATTTATGGTTTTACCATCCTCGGCAAACTTAAAAAGATAACTTCTATCTGCGTGGCAAACGGTACCAATAGCTTTTAATGCGTAGTTGATATGCTTATCAACGTCGTCGTTTTGAATATCAATTAAGTCAGTTGATATGTTCGAAATAATATTATCAAAATCATATTGTTCATCTACATTATTATTCAATACATCGATTATAATAATGGAGCTTGAGTTAGGTAATTTTGCAAATTTTACATTGAGTAGCAATTTAGATACCTGTTTTGATAAAACAAACTGGCATTGGTTATTTGCAGTGAAATAATCAAAGAATAGCTCCTCGACTAATAGTTCTTTTTTACTGTGATGATTGGTTAAAGTGATGTGTGAAAAATCAATTTTATTAAAATGTGATTTATTTCTTAAGCCAAACAAGTCCTGTGCTTGGCTGTTAACTTTAAATATATTTTCATTGGCATCATAAAGTAATACACAAAACGGCAGTAACTCCAAGTTTCGCCATATTTCATTTGATAGGTTATTACTCACTCAACTCTCCATGTGTTTAAGCCACAATTAAATTGTTATCTATTGTATTTTTATTGTTTTTACTTGGGCGTGTTAATCGTCCTTAGATCGAGCTCAAAAGGCAGCGCATGTTTGGTATTTATGCTGCGTTATCGCCTATTTATGGGGAATAGCCACACTACATAGGCTCTGCCTTGCCTAAAAAACAAAAATACTGGTGTAAATTCAACCACCGAAGTTCAACAAGCCCTACTAATTATTAGCACATTTTTTTTGATTTACTAAGTTTTTAGTGCGTTTGAGGGCAGTACGTATTATAATTGATACTGTATATCATTACCCTTTTCTACTCTAAGCCATCTTTGGTTTATTTGCACTTTAAGTATAGGTTATTCAAGCATTTCATGACAGAAATCACTACACACCAAGCTTCTCGTCGTCGGTTACTTATTGCACTAGCAATTACGTGTTCGTTTATGGTAATTCAGGTTATAGGTGCTTATTATTCTAATTCGCTTGCTGTACTTGCCGATGCGGGGCATTTGTTTGTTCACAATAGCTCGTTATTCATCGCACTGATTGCATCAAGTCTCGCTATTCATTTTGCTAAAACCTATAACGATGGTCATCAAAGAGCCGAGCTTTTGGGTGGTCTGGTGAACGGATTTTTATACCTAGCAATCAGTTTAATTATTTTGTATGAAGGTGGTGAGCGCTATATACACCAGCATGAAGGAAATGAGCTGGCTATTAATAGTTATTTAATGTCGGTTATTGCTGCTATTGGTTTTTTGTTTCATGGTGCTGCTGCATGGGTTTTATATAAAGGCCGCAAAGCGAGTATTAATGTTTACGCGGTATTTTTACATTCATTCTTTGATTTGATTTCTACCGTATCGACATTTGTGGCTGGTATTCTTATATATTTTACGGGCTGGGTTGTTATCGATATTTTATCGAGCATGTTAATCGCCTCTTTCGTGTTGTTTACCGGTGTTAAGGTCATTATTAGTTGTATAAAAGGTTTACGCTTAAATAAGGCCAAACTTCCTAAAGTTGCAGATATTGAAAGTGAGATTACAGATATGGAGCATGTTCACAATGTCCATAACGTCACTGTAACGCGCAAATATAAGGGGGTAGTAGTCGGGGCGCACGTTGTACTTAAAGAGCATTGTACTATTGAAAAACACGATGAAGCATGTCGTATGAAGGTAGAACAACTGTTAGCTGAAAAATTTAATGTACGCAATAGTGTATTACAAATAGAAAGCCACGAATGCCATCACATCCATTAGTAGCATCTAATTAATATAAAAGCGTGTAATAATGATTAGCACGCTTTTAATGTTTCAAATCAAATCAAATCAAATCAAATCAAATCAAATCAATGATATTGCTAAAACAATCGCTTTTACGTAAGTCTTTAGCATCCATTGGCCTTGCAAAGTAATAACCTTGCAGTACAGTACACCCAACCTCGGCTAAAAAGATCATCTGTTCGCGCGTTTCTACTCCTTCTGCAATACAGTAAAGATCTAGGTTTTCGGCCAATGAAAGAATGGTCTTAATAATCGATTCATCCCCTTTATCTATACCAATACTGTTTACAAAGCTTTGATCTATTTTAATAACATTAATAGGAAATTGGCTCAAGTAGGTGAGTGATGAGTAACCAGTACCAAAATCATCAAGTAGTAATTTAAACCCAGCAGCTTTTAAGTTTTGTAGCTGCTTGGCTGCTTTGAGTTTATCTTCTAGTAAAATACTCTCTGTTATTTCAAGTCTTAATTGTCTTGGATGAACTTGAGAGTCCGCTAATATGGACATTAACCGCTGGGTTATGTTTGTTTTTAAAATGTGTTTAGGGGATAAGTTTAAAGATATATAAAACAATGGGTTTGCGCTGAGTATAGGTGCAATTTCAATAAGAGCTCGTTGCAATGCTTGCTCAGTAAGGAGTTCTATTAAACCAGTTTCTTCTGCTACCGGTATAAAAAGTGCTGGCGATACCAACTGTCCTTGATTTTTCCAGCGCATGAGTAACTCCACGCCATTTATTGTTTTTTCTTCTATGTCGATAATGGGCTGATAGTGATTAAAAAATCGGTTGTCTTTTACTGCATCTTTTAAATCATTTTCGAGCAGTAACTTTTGTTTTATCAGCTCATTCATTTCATCGCTAAAAAACTTAAAGTCGTTTCTCCCGCCTTGTTTAGCGTGCATCATCGCAACATCGGCATTACGGATAAGTATATCGGTGGTTACAGCATCGAATGGGTATAAAGCGACGCCAATACTGGCTGAAATATTAATAGAGAAGTCTTCAATAATTACTTTATTAGCTAACTCATTACTAATTTTTCTTACTGTATCGCGAAGAGACTGAAGCGATTTTATATTTTGAATCAGCACTAAAAATTCATCACCACTTTGACGGCCAAGTTTTGCGTTTACGCCAAGCATACCGTTTACTCTTTGGGTAATATTACAAAGTAGCTTATCGCCAACTGCGTGGCCAAAAGAGTCGTTAACAGGTTTGAACTTATCTAAATCAATAAATAATAATGCGCATTGTGTATTACTTTCATTGGCATGTTTAATCGCGTCTTCAATATTTTTATACATTAAACTACGATTAGGTAGATGTGTTAGAGGATCAAAATTAGCCAAATAGCGCAGTTCGTTTTCTGCACGTTTTTGCTCAGTTAAATCTGTAATAACAACCACGTAGTAGCTTGCAGTATCTTTTGTTACGGCTGTGGCGCTTATATGTATTGGATGTTCGTTACTTTTTGCTGTTTTTATATAAGCATCACTTTGCCAGTTTTCTGTAGCTTTTAATTTTTTTAAAATATTTGCAAACTCTCTACACTTATCTTTACCAATGGCCCTAATAAATAATTTTGGGCTAATTTTAGTGGCTGCTTGTTCACTTGAAAACGTTTCAATAAAACTGTTGTTCGCAGAAAATGGCATTAAATGCTTATCGAGTATAAGTAACCAGTCGTTTATTTGGCTAAACGCTTCACCTAGAATTTTTGCTTGTTGCTCATTAGCCCGTTGCTCCGTGATATTGGTATATATGCCAGAAACATATAGCGGCTCATTTGTTTGAGGATCGTATATAACTTGTCCTGTATCTTGATACCATAACCAATGCCCATTTTTATGCTGTAGACGATAAGTTGCTTGCCAGTTTTGTTGTTTTTTGTACTTGAAGTAGTTTTCCCATTGGTTTTCAAAACGACGTCGGTCATCTGGGTGTATAAGCGCTAAAAATTGTTCTATGTGTACACGTACAGGCAAGCCTGTATAGCCTAATTCACTTCCTCTGAGCGTACTTACGGAAGCATCTTTAAAATTATAATCCCACACGCCACTTTTGTTATTTTTAAGCGCGAGTTCTGTTTGCTTTTGCGAATGAATAGTCGCTCTATGGGCTTGTTCAATTGCAACTTGGCGGCTGCGGTATTGCCAAAAAATGAAAAACAACACGGCAATTATTAAAACTACATAGGCGACAATAGCAAAGGGCGACTTCCATGGTGCGTAGGCCACGTTGATATTAAGTGTGGCAGGTTCGCTTGTAACAATACCATCGCGATTATGTGCTGATATTTTTAGCGAATAACTACCGGGTTGAAGTTTTGTGAAAAACACTTGGTTAGATTGTAAGTCTTCATATGTAAGGGACGTTGGCCCTGAAAGAATTACCTTATAATATGCTTTGTCTATATTGGGGTAAGAAAAGTTAGAAAAACTAACTGTAAGGCCCATGTCTTCATAACTGAGATCAAGTGGTTGGCTAAGGTATTTATGAGGGTAATAATCGAGCTCTTTGGTAAAAAGATTTATATCGGTAATCGCTACACTATTTTTTTTAAATAATTCTTTTTCATCAAAGTCTAAGGGGTCAAAAAGTAGGGCGCCCGCATTACTACCAAATATAAGCCTGCCATCGTTTAATGTTGTTGCTGCTATAGAAGTAAATTGGTTTATATTCAACCCGTCTTTTACTGAATAACTCACCACATTGAGTGTATCTAGGTTTATTTGATATAAACCATTGTCGGTACTTGCCCATAAAAAACCATTTTCATCAGGAAGTAACGAATAGATAGAGTCAGTATTAAATGAATTTTTTAATCCTATGTAGTGTTTTCTCTCATAAGTAACTGGGTCAACACCAAGCAAGCCTTCGTGGGTGGTTGCCAACCATAAGATATTTCGTTTTGAGTCTAAGTAAAAATTTTCTACAGTGTAAAAAATATCTTCTTTAGGATTAAATGACTGAAATATAGTCGTTAAAGTTTTCGTTTTTTCGTTGTACCTAAAAAAACTTTTTGATGTGCCAAGTACAAACTCTTCAGGATGTGTGTCGAGGGGTTTATAAAAAGCATAAGAAAATAAAGGGTCAACTTGCTCTTTGAGTCCTTTAATAATTCTTGTTTTTCCGGTTGTTTCATTAAAAATATAAAAATTATCATCAGACATAAATGCATATTTATTTGCATCAACTTGGGCAAAACCAAATAAGTTGAGCTGGTTAATTACATTATTGTCTGTGTCTTTATTTTCAATAACTTTACCCGTTTGCTTATCAAAAAGTTTAAAACCATCATAAGTAACAAGCCAAAGAAATTGATCGTTTCCAATTGAAGACGCAAAAATATCAAATACCGCAGATGCTCCGTATATTGCTTTTGAGTCGGTCGAGCTTAAATATACTTCACTTTTATTTGTTGATTTGTCATAGCGCGCAATTCCATCTTCTGTTCCTAGCCATATAATATTATTTTTATCTTGGTAGGTGGCATGAACAGTATTGTTACCGGGTAAAAAAATGTGTTTAAACCGTCGGGTTTTAATTGGCCAGGTAAACACGCCTTGGGTTCTAGATGCGAGCCAAAGCACGCCGGACTTATCAATCATTAGATCGTTGATTGAGTTTTCATTAATATTAAACTTACTTTTTTCATAATTTAATATGAACTCTAACTCTTTGGTTTCGCGGTGATAACTAAATAATCCACTTTCGGTTGCTACAAACTCGCCGTAAACAGTATTGGCATAATCCCATATATTATAATCAGGAATTAATGTTGTAACATTTGCTGCAGATATATTTTTGTTATTATCAAATGCTAATTGATACATACCTTCGACAGTACCAACAAGTAATCCTAATTCATTATCAACACTTAAAAATTTGACGTTTATATTATCTATCGTATTTTTTTCAGGGGGATGAAGAGGGATTTTTACAAGTTCTGAATTATCTATATTTGCAGTGTATAAACCATCATTTGTACCAATATATAAAGTGTTTTTATATATCGTTAATGACCTAATGTAGTCCCTTTTATTTGGGAGTGCTAGCTTAAGTGTAAAGTGTTTACTCGTCTCATCAAATGTATATATTTGACCATCTATGGCGAAGTAAAAAGTATCTTGTTGCTGAGTCATTGCGGAGATTGGAGAAAACATCTTTTTTTCTTTATCTATTTGACCAGAATAGATTTTTTCGGTTTTTAAAGTGAGGGGATCTATTATATACGCACCAGAAAGATCAGTTGAGACAATGATTTTTCCGTCTTCGGCTTTAAATAATGCATAAATATAGTGTTTATCTAAGCCAAAGCCACCATTAAAAGTTTTTACTTTATAACCATCAAAACGGTTTAAACCCTGTTGGGTTGCTATCCATATGAAGCCAATGTCATCTTCTTGCGACTGCAAAACGTAACTTTGCGAGAGACCTTCGTCAGTAGAAATTCGTTGTAATTGTTGAGCATAGTTTTGTGATGCAAAAGTGCTTTGGATGCATAGTAAAAAAACAATGGTGATATGAAAAAAAAGTTTGCTCAAACGCACTTATAAACACTCTCAGTGGAGGATAGGATGATACTTAGCTAGATAGTAAATATAGCATAAGTTTTTATTTTTTAATTGCAAATAATATACTTAAAGTTAAAAGCTCTATTTTCAAATAGTGAGCTAATCTATATAGATAACAGTTAATATTCATAAGGAGAGTATAGTGGTTTTATCTAATATTGATGCAAAAAAAAGCGTGTTATTAATAATAGACTTACAAGAGTTGCTTGCTCCTGCAATTAAAGACTTTCCGAATATTTTAAAAAGTACATTGCAGTTAGCGCAGGCGGGTATTATTCACGGCGTCCCAGTCTTAATAACCGAGCAATATGTCAAGGGGTTGGGCGAGACTAATCAGCAAATTAAAAATACGTTACCTAATGCTACGTATTTTCATAAAACGTACTTTAGTGCGTGTGCAGAGCCTGGCTTTGTTGATAAGTTAAAAAGCTATGGTAAAAAGCAAGTTGTTGTTGTTGGCACTGAAGCGCATGTGTGTGTTTTACAAACATGCTTAGATTTAATAGAAAATGGTTTTGAAGTTATTATCGTACACGACGGAGTTGGCTCGAGAAATCCGCAACATAAAAATTTGGCGATTGAACAGCTACGCCAAGCTGGTTCGGTAATTTCATGCGCTGAAATAGTTATTTTTCAATGGACAAAAAAAGCAGCAACGCCTACGTTTAAAAAAATACTGCCTATAATTAAGTAGACCGCATGTATATAATGTAAATTAAATGTATTATTTTTTGACGTGTCGGTAGTTTATTATTGTGTTCAGTAAACTGAAACTCGTTTTGATACGTATATTGCAGACTGCTTTATAAAACAACAATGCAAACAACAATTTTAAGGTTCTTATGTCTAGTATTGGCCGGTTATTTACAATTATTTTTAGTCTTTTGTTTGTCGAATCTATCGCTATTGGCTTGTATTTCGACACATTAGCGCAGGCCTTTATGATAGGTTTGCCATTGTGTTTATTACCTATATGGCTTTTAAACACACAAGGGGATAGTCCTGTTACCCCTCATGTTGTAGCTGCCGCCATAATGATGTTTTCTTTTTTGCACATACAACAAACTTTTGGGCTGATTGAAGTCCATTTTGAAATATTTATTTTAATGCCCATGTTAATTGTTTTTGTACAGTGGCGAGTGTTTATTACTACAATTGTATTTGTAGCTGTTCATCATTTATCTTTTTATTATTTACAAACTCAAAATACAGGATTTTATGTATTTGACCCTGATAGGCTTGCTTTTACTACGGTGCTTATTCATGCTGGATACGCAATAGTTGAAGTGTTAGTTGCAGGCTACATTGCCGTAATGTTGCAACGCGAACGTCGTGCTGGCTTATCTTTAAGTTATGCGACAGAGCAAATAATGAAAGACCCTGAAAACATTAAACTCTCTCTTCGTGCTGATGACACTAAAAGTGAGGCTGTAACAGGGTTTAACACGTTACTAGATTACTTATCTGATGTTATTAAACAGGTACAAACTCAATCAGAATCACTGCAAAAAAACTCACAAGAGCTTATACATGTTCATGATCAGCTGGCCGGTGGTGCAGTGCAGCGTACACAACAAACTGATGATATTGCTAATTCTGGCGCTCAAGTTGCTAATGGTTTTAAACTTGTAGAAGAAGAAAGTGAGGTACTTAAGCGCCAAGTTGATCACATTACACAATCTGCAGGTGATGCATTAAAAGAAGTGCTTCAAACAGACGCTAAAAGTAGAGAGTTGTTAACACTACTTAACCATACCGAAGAAAAAATAAACCACTTAGTGGCAGCGGGCGATGTTATTTCAGGTCTTCTTAATGAGATATCAGGTATTGCTGAGCAAACAAACTTACTTGCTTTAAATGCCGCTATTGAAGCTGCCCGTGCAGGCGAACATGGTCGAGGTTTTGCTGTCGTTGCTGATGAGGTAAGATCTTTAGCTAACCATAGTAAAGCAACAACAGATAAAATTAGTCTAACATTAAAAGATCTTGTTAATAATAGTAAAACGTCAACACAATCAATGAGTCAGTGTGTGAATTTTGTAGTCGATTTAACAAGTATTAGTGCTGCAATGAAAGAGAATATTTCAGCAATGAGCGAGCAAATAGCCGCAGTATCTTCAAGCTCTGACTCAGTTGCACAAGTTGTAGCTGAGCAGGCAGGTAATACTGAATTAATAGCAAGCAGTACTGATACTATGCGCCAAAATCAGTACCAAGATACGCAAATAGTGCAGCAGTTAACCGCTAAGGTGCAGTTAATCGATGTAAGTATTGATGTGTTAGAGCAAAGCATTGCCAAGTTTAAATAAATCTAACACTTTCGTATTTTCGCTTATAGCTACATGGCTTATTTGTGTTGTTGCAGGGTTAGTTTATTTTCAATTAGAGCAGCTTAAACCGTTTGATAGCTCAAAAGTTTTATTGCAAAAACACTGGTTTAATAACTTTAAAAAGCAATTGGATTGGGTTGATACTGGTGAGCCGTCTTTAGTGCTTATAACAGAAAAAAAATGCGGGTGTACTATACAAGCTAAGCCGCATATTTCATCGTTAACCTCTTTTGCTGCCAATAAAGCTATGAAGGTTGTACAAGTTGAATTAACACCAAAGCTTAAACACGTTATTCCGGCAACGCCTGCCGCCGTTATTATTAATAAAAACGGTGAGTTTGTTTATGCTGGGCCGCTCTCTGAAGGGTTAGCTTGTGCCCAAGGAAGTGGTTTTGTTGAAACTGCGGTCACTAATTTAGCTGCTGGTTTTAACTCAAATCTCTTAATTACACAAACCAAGGGATGTTACTGTGTAAATAATGCATAAATAACGTATCGATAAACTAAAGCTCGCACTTAAATCAATAGTTGCGAGCTTTAATATTGATTAAATTGTAACTAAGCCATAAATACCTAATGACACAAACACACAAGCAGCAATAGCACGTACGGTGTTTAGAGATATTCTTTTTAGTAATGCATTACCAGCGTATATAACAGGCACGTTAGCAATTAGCATACCTAACGTAGTTCCTACTGTTACCCAAAACACAGACTGATATTGTGCCCCTAACAACACCGTCGCTATTTGTGTTTTATCACCAATTTCTGCAATAAAAAATAATACAAAAGCGACTAAAAAAGCCCCGTAGCTATCGTATTTACTACTTACAGCTTCGTCTTTGTCTGGAACTAATAGCCAAAGGCCAACAACAATAAAGCTGATGTTTACAAGCCAAGGTAAATATTCAGAAGAAAAACTATTACTTAACCACTGCCCAAACCACGCTGATAAACCATGATTGAGTAAGGTTGCGGCTAAAATACCAAGAATAAGCGCGCCTTTATTACGAAAACGGGCGGCTAACAGGAGCGATAAAAGCTGGGTTTTATCGCCTATTTCGGCAAGTGTGACAGTGACGGTTGAGGTTAAAAAAACTTCCATTATTGATTCTTACAGGCGGGAATACTAAACCAAGGCAAACAACTATCTCCCGCCATGAGGATAGTGTCTACCTAGGTCTCGCCGATAACGCTTGCTACAACATTACAAACTTACCATGCACACGAGGTGCAATTATGTTGATAAGTTTACTCATTACTGAGCGGGCTACTCCCCTAAGAGGCGGGCATTATTCCACAAAACTTTTGCGTGGTAAATATTAAGAATCGAATATAGTTAATTTAGTCGGGAGTAATAAAGTTAGCTTTTGGCAATGAGCTGATAGTCAGGAAAGAGCGAGAAGCCGCCTGTCAAAAATTATGATATATGAAGTCAAGATTTGACCCTGAGGTTTTTTTGCGTCGAGTAATTAAGCGTATGATATACTCTGCACGGGAAGTCCAGTTCAATAGTTAATTTATATTAAGGGAAACTTTATATGCACATAAATGAACTTACATCTCCCCCTTTTAAAGATGCTGAATTAGATAAAATTTTAAGTTTAACGGAAGAACGAGAATATCACTTATCTCAACGGAGACTAATTTCTAAACAGCTTGAAAAATTCAAGTGGAGTGCAATCATTAGCTCATTAGCAGTCGGTCAAGCTATATGTATGAAGGATGCTTCAGTGATAGCTTATGTATTTAATTTGAAATTTGGTATTGTTGCTGGATTTATTTTGATTTTTTATTCGTTTTTTCAATGGTATACCCTAAGAAAAAACTCATTAGAAATATATAAACTTACAGAGAAAATATACCGAGATACAAAAGAAAAATATGGTATAAGTCTCACCTCTAAAGAGTGCGTGGTTGTAAACAGCGATAAATATAGTTATTTCATTGAACTGCCATCTTTTAAAATTTCCTATCGTCGAGAGCGAAAGAAGAATGCCGTTTTATAATAAGACCATAAGTCGGGTTCGAAGTAATTGGATTAATTTCGCTTCGCTCCACTCCACATCCTAGCCAACCATTACTCACCGCGTTATATAACAATTAGGATTTATCTACATGGGTTACCAACTTTGGATGTCGCCAAAAACAGGTTATCGACGTCAGGGAACTAGGTTTGAGTCTCTACATGGCATTTTCGTTGTTCGAACCAGTACTTTGCTGCAAAGAAACAGATAGTGCACCCCACGCAAAACATGCGCTCGAATCGAGAAATTTTGATGTGACATGTGTCGTTAATGATGATGGTGATATTGTCGGACAAATAGAAAGAAAAGCTCTGAATCAAGGCTTAGTAGCCGAATATGTAAAGGATATAGAAGAAGAACATAAAATAGATGAAAATACCTCATTAGTTCATCTGCTCCAGATTTTGGAGACAACTGAATCTAAGTATGTAACTCGTGATAGTCAAATAGTGGGTATTGTTTCACGTTCAGATCTGAATAAGCCAATTCCAAGGACATATCTATTTGGTGTAATTTCTTTAATTGAGTTACATGTAAATTTTTGGATTAATTACTACTATCCCAACGACACTTGGCTTCAGACTTTAAACAAAGATAGGCAAACTAAAGTAAATGAAACTATTAAACTTCGTCGAGGGAGTAGTGATTATCTCGCTATGGTTGAGTGTGCTCAGCTTTGTGACAAAAAAGAAATTCTTAGGAAGACTCCCAAATTCTTAGCTAGGTTTAGGTTTAGTAAAACAAACTTTAAAATTTTTTTGGAAAAACTTGAAATTGTTCGCAACGAAATAGCACATAGTCAGTCATCCATAACTGGTCGATTAAATTGGGAACACATTACCCGCACTATTTCCAAGGCTAAAGAGTTCGTTGGTCTTTCAGATGACGTAATTGAGGCTGAAAGCAAGAAGAAAGCCAAAGACTTTGATACGACAGTTTTGGTTCCTGTAACTATTATATAACAAGCTGTTACAGGAATGATTCGCAACGCGAAGCATTTTACTATTTTGTGCATCTAGTGTTTAAGGTGGTTTACAGCGTCATTGCGTTGGTCACACCTTAACAGCGCGTCACCAATGTCTGTGTAGTGGTCAATAAAATTTGGCCACAGTTTTAGAATCTTGATATCTAACCTCAGATTCATTTGGCGCTAAACCGGCATTATAATGATGCGGCCTAACGTTGTTGTAATATCCGTTGATATAATCACTAACGCTATATTTAGCATCTATAAA
>NZ_JADYXN010000042.1:0-25275 GCF_015864285.1 Pseudoalteromonas sp. NZS100_1 | reverse complement strand
GAATCGAACCACGGACACGAGGATTTTCAATCCTCTGCTCTACCGACTGAGCTATCGAGGCACATAAACTGTGCTAATTAATTGTAATACTTTACAATTAACTTTAAATAAATGGTGCCGACTAACCGAGTCGACGGGTAATTTGAACAGACTACTGATTACAGTTTTTCTTTTCAAATTACTTTAAATAAATGGTGCCGACTAACCGAGTCGAACGGTTGACCTACTGATTACAAGTCAGTTGCTCTACCAGCTGAGCTAAGTCGGCACACAAAACTGTGTGCTAAGGCACGTTCAATTTTAAAGATTGAGAACTTAAAGCAAATGGTGCCTCGACGCGGAATCGAACCACGGACACGAGGATTTTCAATCCTCTGCTCTACCGACTGAGCTATCGAGGCACATAAACTGTGCTAACTAAAAGTAAAATAATTATTTAACTTTTAGCTTTATAAATGGTGCCGACTAACCGAGTCGAACGGTTGACCTACTGATTACAAGTCAGTTGCTCTACCAGCTGAGCTAAGTCGGCACACAAAACTGTGTGCTAAGGCACGTTCAATTTTAAAGATTGAGAACTTAAAGCAAATGGTGCCTCGACCCGGAATCGAACCAGGGACACGAGGATTTTCAATCCTCTGCTCTACCAACTGAGCTATCGAGGCACTTAAACAGTGCTAATTAAAAATCTTAAAGGATTTTTAATGCAATTCCCACTCATCTCTAGCGACTGAGCTATCTGGGCGTGCGGCGTATTAAACGAGTTTTGCCCTTACAAGTCAACTTTTTTTTTCTTCTTTATAACTGTTTGAACGGTTTTCAGACAACTCAGTACATTTTTTATTAATAACGTTCATTTTTACCACAAATCGGGCTATAACTATAAATAAATATAACTAAATCAGACTAAAACCGTAGTGAATTATTTTTTGTAAATGTTACGATTAGCTTAGATACGTACGATAGGGACTTATCGTAGTAAAAACACATCAATTGGAAACAATCAATGCAGAGTAAATTCTCATCGCCAGTAAAAGGCTTACTGCCACTTTTTTTAATCATTAATATTGCTGTAACAGCGCTCGCTATTGTTGCCCACTCATTTTATACACAAACTGAAGTTAAGACAGCCCAACCAGTATCATCTATTAATATTGTAACGCTTGCCGATAGATTAGACTTACCTATGGTTGATGCATTAACTATGTATGGTCAAGGTAAAGTAAAACAGTTACTTGATTTAACCTCCTTATTAGACGGTGACTTTGAATATACTCTATATCGCTTCAATGCTACATCAGGTACTCAGTTGGTATATAGCAGCAGTAAACCAGCCATCGCTTCTGTTAAAACTGAAAAGCACTTAAAAGAAGAAGGTATTCTGCATCACCTACTATTGTTAAACGATCAACCCATTGGCGAGCTTATTATTAAGCAAAACATACCAGCCACGCCTTTAAGCGCTCAAGATTCTCAAGTTATCGCTTACATCATCGCGATAGCGAGTGTTGCTGCATTATTTATACTTACTTTAATGTTTAATATGTACATTAATACGCGCTTACGTAAAAGTACTGACACTCTTACTCAAGAGTTACAGGCAATCACTGAAGATGCTAATTACAATAGTAATGTTGATGAGCAACTTGATATTGGTTTAGGTGTAGTAGCAAAAAACATCAACTTATTGCTACAAAAAGTACAAACTGCAATGAGCGAGAATGACTCTGCACAAAAAGAGCTTTATAAATTACAAAATGGCCTAGAAGCCGAAGTGCAAAATCGTACCTTAGCGCTTGAGCAAGCCACATTAAAAGCAGAGCGAGCAAGCGAAACTAAAACAACATTCTTAGCAACGATGAGTCACGAAATAAGAACACCGATGAATGGTGTTATAGGTACTATTGATTTACTGCGCCAGACCGAACTTGATGGCGCTCAGCATCGTTTAAGTACGATTATTCGTGAATCAGCATTTTCGTTATTGAGCATTTTGGATGATATTTTAGATTTCTCTAAAATTGAGGCTGGAAAGCTAAATATTGACCCGATCCCATTTTCGGTAACCGATACTATTGAAGAAGTTGCTCGTGTGCTCTCATCTGTTGCTAAAAAACGTGAGCTTGATTTAGAGCTAGCAATAGCACCAGATATTCCTATAAATCTTACCGGTGATAGCGTACGTGTACGTCAGGTTCTTTATAACCTATGTAGTAACGCAATTAAATTTACGAGCACTGATGAAAAAACCCAAGGGCATGTAAAAATATCAGTAGAGGTGGTACATAATACGACTGATCACTTTACCTTACGCTTTTGCGTAACTGATAACGGTAAAGGCATGTCGCAGGCACAACTACGCGAAATATTTAATCCGTTTATTCAAGCCGAAAATTCGATTACCCGAGAATATGGAGGGACAGGTTTAGGTCTTTCTATTTGTAAAAGCTTAACTGAGCTTATGCTAGGTACTATTCATGTAACTAGCCATACAGGAATTGGCAGTGAGTTTACTGTTGAACTGCCGTTTAGCACATCGGGTAGAATTAAGTACGCACACAAAGGTGCATTAAATGGTAAGCAAATTGTTGTAGTTAGTAATCACCTAGAACGTGAAAAAACAATGTACCGTTATTTATCGTTTATGGGCGCTAAAATAGTTTATGCACACACAGAAGAAGAAATTGAAGAGCATCAACATTCGCAAGATATTATTTGGGTGGCTGATGGCATAGACAATATGGATAAAACAAACGCGCTGCTAAGACGCTTATTTTATTCATTAGAGGATTATAACCAACAAGTTGTTGTACTAAGTAAGCTTGATGAAGCGGCTATAAATCATAATAATATTTTTTATATTAATGCCTCTCCTTTATGTAAGTCTAACTTTATGCTGTCTATTTTAGTCGCTGCAGGTTTGCATACACCTAAACAAATTAAAAAAACCAAAACACTTAATAACTATTTAAATGTTGAGCAAGCTCGTAAATCAAACAAATTGGTTTTACTTGTTGAAGATAACCTTCTAAACCAACAAGTGCTGACCGATCAATTACACATACTAGGTTTTGGCGTTGAGATAGCAAACAACGGTGAAGAAGGCTTAGATATGTGGAGAAAAGGTGATTACTCACTTATTTTAACCGACTTACACATGCCTAAAATGTCGGGTTACGATATGGTCGAAAAAATCCGTAACGAAGCAGAGCTATTAGAATCAATTGATGCACAGCCTTACATTATTGCTGTAACAGCAAACGCACTTAAAGGCGAAAAAGAGCGTTGCTTAGCCGTAGGTATAAACGACTTCATTACCAAACCTATAGAGCTAAACGCGTTAGAGGACACTTTAAAACGCTGGAGCGATAAGCAAAGCCAAAACCCAAATGTAGTTATCCATCAAACCATGGCGCTACCTATTGATATGGAAGCAGTTGCTAAATATGTAAATGGTGACGAAGCTAAACAGTTACGCTTTTTCAAAATGTATTTAGAACAAAGCCAAGGGCTAATTAAGGGGATTAATTCAGGCGTTATGGTTAACGATTTAGATGAGATTATTGAAGGGTGTCATCAATTAAAATCGATCTCTAAAACAATTGGTGCCCTAACGGTGGCTGAACTTTCAAGTGCATTTGAAGATAAATGTAAAAAAGGTGAACTCACTACCGATGAATTAATAGACTTAAGAGATAAGTTAGAAATTGAATACTCTAAGGCAGCTCAATTTTTAAAAGAACAAATTAAAATCTCTGAGCAAGAAGATGAGTTAAGTGATTAAATAATCGCACACAAAAAAAGGGCTATTTAGCCCTTTTTTTATGTTCAAAATATTATTTTTCAGGCGGTCGATAACCTTCAATTTCCACATCTTTGTTTTCAAACAAAAAGCCAACCATTTGCTCTTCTAAAAATGTGCGGTGCTCTGGGTCCATCATATTTAAATGCTTTTCGTTAATAAGCATTGTTTGCTTATGCTGCCACTGACCCCACGCTTCTTTAGAGATGTTATTAAAAATCTTTTCACCAACTTCACCAGGGTATAACTGAAAGCCAAGCCCTTCGGCTTCTTTTTGTAACTTTTGACAAAATACTGTACGTGCCATGATTGATTCTCTCTAACGCTAAATATGGGGCTATTCTATACTATTGCTGTAATTTGTTTAACCAACTTTTTAGTTGGCGCTGCTAGGCCAACCTCTATTGATTGATCAAGCGGATACCACACTAATTGTTTGTCATTTACTACATCAGGAATGTTCTTAACATTGAGCACATGCGGATTAATCGTCAGCTCAAAATGTGAAAACACATGAATAAACGCTTCAAGCTCTACTAAGTCGGCTTCTAATCCTTGCTGAGCTAAAAACATTTGAAGCTCCTCGTACTCATTAAATTCAAAAAAGCCAAATAGTCCTCCCCAAATACCGCTGTTAGGGCGTTTTTCCATAAGCACTTTATCGCCGCACTGAATAATTAACTGATGACAACTCTTCTTCGGCACTGCTTTTTTAGGTTTAGAATGTGGAAACTCTTTTACTTTACCTGCATTAAAAGCACCACAACCTGAATTTAATGGGCAAGCCTCACAATCAAAACGACTGCGTGAGCAAACACTCGCACCTAAATCCATCATAGCTTGATTAAATTCGGTGACATTATTTTTAGGTGTTAATTGCTCTGATAAATGCCAAAGCTGGTTTTCGACTTTTTTAACACCGTACCAACCTTCTATCATAAAGTAGCGCGCTAAGACTCGCTTAACATTCCCATCTAAAATTGGATGATGCTGTCCAAGCGACAATGATAAAACAGCCCCGGCAGTAGAGCGCCCTATTCCCGGTAAATCCATTACTTCATCAAGCGTTTGCGGAAATTCACCTTGGTACTTGTCACGTACTATTTTAGCTGTTTTATGTAAGTTACGCGCACGAGCGTAATACCCTAAGCCAGTCCAGTGATGCAGTACTAAATCTTCATCAGCATCGGCTAAAGCAATAATATCTGGAAAGCTTTGCATGAATTTTTCAAAATATGGGATAACAGTAATAACTTGAGTTTGCTGGAGCATCACCTCAGACACCCACACTTTATAAGGTGTTTTACCCAACTGCCATGGAAGTGTTTTACGCCCATGAAGGTGATACCAATCAACGACTTGATTAGAAAACGAATTAGACTGTTCTTTATTTAAATCCAACATATTGTACTTTTACTGATGCTCAATGGCGGCTCAGTCTATTGTAGTTAATAAAAAGATCAAGCTATAGGGCGTGTAAAACCAGCTAATACTTGTGATTGCGGGCTCGGTCAGGGATAATATGCAACCATTTTTAAACACATTGTTTTTGTCAGGCCAATAATATGAGTGAATCAAGCAACACTAACCTTGAGCAAGCTAAGCAAGAAGGTAAATACATCCGCACCATTCGCAGTTTTGTAAAACGCGAAGGTCGATTAACCAAAGGCCAAGCCGCTGCAATCGAAAAATGCTGGCCAACAATGGGCCTAGAGCATAAAAACGGTATGCTTGATTTAAGCGAAGTTTTTGGCAACAACAATGATGTAGTAGTAGAAATTGGTTTTGGTATGGGTAAATCGCTTGTCGAAATGGCAACAAATGCCCCTCACCTAAACTTTATTGGTATTGAAGTACACCGCCCAGGCGTTGGTGCTTGTTTAATGGATGCCGATGAAGCAGGCATTACTAACTTGCGTATTTTTGAACACGATGCAGTTGAAGTACTTGCAGACTGTATACCTAATGAAAGCTTAACAACACTACAGTTGTTTTTCCCTGATCCTTGGCATAAAAAGCGTCATCATAAACGCCGTATCGTACAAACTGAGTTTGTTGAAAAACTAAGAGCCCAACTGAAAATGGGTGGCGTTTTTCATATGGCAACAGATTGGGAAAACTATGCAGAGCATATGCTCGAAGTAATGAATGTAGCTCCTGGTTTTAAAAACCAATCAGAAACAAACGATTATGTTCCACGTCCAGATTTGCGCCCGCTTACTAAGTTTGAGCAGCGCGGACATCGCCTAGGTCATGGCGTGTGGGATTTAATGTTTGAACGTACTGAGTAATTTGTAACTTTAAGCACTCACTTTTATTTTTAATAAAACTAAACATACTGTAAGGCAAAGCCATTTATGAGCGTACTAACCAACCCAAGTTTACTGTTACTTCGTAATAGCGAGGCACTAACGGGCAAATCTATCTTGGTGGTCAACTTTGTTCAAGATGGCTTTTTAACAGAGCTTAAAAAACTTAACCCGCAAAGCAAGGTAACTGCATTTAGCTACAACCATGCTAACGGTGAGTTTGCTAAAAACACCAAAGACGTTGAGATTTGTGTAAATCACACAATACCTGGTAACGGCTACGATTTAGTTATTCTTTACTATCCTAAATCAAAACCTGAGTTATTAATGGCGCTTGATAATATTCGATCTGCTATTACTGATGATGCCGAACTATTGGTGGTAGGTGAAAACAAAAGTGGTGTTAAATCAATTGAAAAGCAATTAGCTGGTAAAGCTGAGTTTAGTAACAAAATTGATTCAGCTAAGCACTGCGTTCTTTACTCATTTGCTGAGATTACCCAGCACCCTGATTTTGATATTACGACCTACCATAAAAAGTTTGTTGTTAATGTTGCCGACACCGAGTTTACAGCTATTAGTGTCCCAGGGGTTTTTAATCACGGTAGTTTAGATATGGGAACGAAAGTTCTACTCGAAAACGCACCGACAATTAAGCAAGGTAGGGTTCTCGACTTTGGTTGTGGCGCAGGTTTAATAGCAACCTTTTTAGGGCTGCATAATCCAGCAGTCGAGTTTGTGTGTAGTGATGTAAGTGCACTGGCAACTTACGCAACACAGCAGACTCTAAAGCTTAACAGCATCAAAGGCGAAGCGATATTAAGTGACGGTCTTAAAAGCATTACCGGTAAGTTTGATTTAATTATTAGCAATCCACCTTTTCATACAGGTATTGCAACCGACTACACAGTAGCAGAAACATTTTTAGCAAATGCAAAACAGCATTTAACTAAAGTAGGAAAGCTGAATATTGTTGCTAATAGCTTTTTAAAATACCCGCCTATTTTAGAAACGCAATTTGAAAGCTACCAAACGGTATTTAAAAATAACAAGTTTGCCGTATATAGCAGCTAGTATTATTTTAAAAAATGCTTGAGTGCAAACGCGCTCAAGCTAACCTTCGCATAAATATAAGAATTAATTTAGCTTTTTTCCTTCATTTTCTCCCGTCTTTGCTAAACTAAAACTCTAAATAATCAAAATTAATTCAGGCGATAACGAAATAATGCCTAAAAAAGTTCATCAAAGTAGCATTCGCAAAGCACTCATAAATTTAATTATGCTTATTACAGCTATTTGCTTGTCGCTATCTATTTCGATATCTACTTATTTAAGCGTAAAAGAGCAAAAGCAATTAATCATTAATAAACTCGTCATACTTTCTGAAATTGTAGCTTTTGATGCTGGTAAATCAGTAGTTGAAGATGATAGAAAAACAGAAGAAAAACGCCTCAAGTCATTTGAAAATATCCCCCTTGTAAAAAACATACATATTTATTCAATAGAAAAAGCATCTCAAAAACCTGTTTTTTTTATTAGCTTTAATGCAAAAAAAACACCTCCAGTACCACTAAGAATAGACAGTGTTGATGAGCTAAAAACGCCACGAATTACGAGCGATCATATTGAACTAACCCGCCCTATTTACGATAACGAAAAGTTGGTCGGTTATGTATATATGCGAGGGAGCCTCGAAAGTTTAGAGACTTATATTGAGAGAAAAATATTAATAGACGTGCTATTAACTCTATTAATTTTAATCGTTGTTTACTTTATTGCTATAAAAGTTCAACGACGTATAGCCAAGCCAATAGAACAGTTAAGCATGCTATTGCAGGATGTATCTAAAAATCATAACTATGATGCACGCGCGCCAATAACCGATGTAAAAGAAATAACCGCTCTTTCAAATAGTTTAAATATCATGCTTACACGTACCAAAAAGCAACTTGAGCGCCACGAAAAAGATAAACAAGAAATAAAACAACTAAACCAGAGCCTTGAAGAAAAAGTAAACCAGCGAACAATCGCTCTCAGAGAAGCAAATCAAGAGCTTTTATCAACCCTTGAGAGAATGCATCAGTACCAAACGCAAATTGTTGAAAACGAAAAAATGGCATCGCTTGGGCAAATGGTTGCTGGGGTTGCCCATGAAGTGAATACACCAATAGGGCTAGGTATTACAGGCTCTACATTACTTCGAGATAAACTGGCAGATATACAGCAAAGCTTTGACGATAAAAAACTTACCTCAAGCCATCTAAAACGCTTTATAGATGAAGGTATTGAAAACTTAGACTTAATTTATCGTAATCTAAATCGTGCCGCAGACCTGATATCTAACTTTAAAAAAGTGGCCGTTATTCAAGACGACGGTGTTAATACCTATATTAATGTACATAAATTAATAAGTGATGTTTTAACATCGATTCAATCTGAACTACTGCCTAAAAAGCCTGTCGTTATTATTAACTGTCCGACCGACTTGGCTATTCATAGTAAGTCTGAACCTCTGCAACAAGTGTTTCAGCAGTTGCTTATGAACTCTGTGATTCATGGATTTATAGGTAAAGAAAATAATGAAATTCGCTTTGACGTAGAACTGGTAGGGAAAAAATTAACAATAGTTTATTCTGACAATGGTCAAGGTGTTGATAAAAACATTAAAAATAGAATTTTTGATCCGTTTGTAACTTCAAAGCGCGGACAAGGCGCAAGCGGCTTAGGCATGCACTTGGTCTACAACCTAGTAACACAAGCACTTGGCGGAAGAGTTATGTTTGATCTTGAAGAAAAACACGGTGCTCGCTTTATAATTACTATTCCTTAAATAAAGATCACTAAAAAGTGCATATATTTAAAATTTATCCTTGAATTAGCATTTAATGACCTCATTAATGAGGCATGTGATAAGCGCGTAACATTATTTAATTGCATTAAATAAATATTACCAAGCGATTTATGAACTTTTTTATCTTTGCTGTATCACATACATTGATGAAAGGTTAGAAAGTGATATAGTTTTGCTTTGAATTAGTCTGATTATTTTAAGTACCTTGTTTGATTGAATGATGTATCAATTATTAAAGGAAAATGGCTTCGACTTTATGATTCAAATAGCTACATCCACGTATATATCAATTAAACAGTAGTTTTTGCACTGCCCTTTTTAGTAGACTTTGGACACCCTACTGTTTTATTTTTATCCAATTTGTTTTTTCCTTGTTAACAAATGGGTATAATCCTATAATCTCTAGTAATCGGTTATAAATTCGTCACCGGTTTTTTTATAAATAAAATATTCCAAAAGGTTAATTAATAATGCAAACGCCAGTCATTCTAATCGTAGAAGATGAAGACGTAACTCGACTGAACCTAGTTAGTTTATTTGAAGCTGAAGGGTACAAAGTTATTGAAGCCATTGATGGCGATGATATGCATGACAAGCTTACAAATAACGATGACGTTAATCTTGTAGTTATGGATATCAACCTTCCTGGTAAAAACGGTCTTATTTTAGCCCGTGAATTACGCCAAAAGCGTAAAGTAGGTCTTATATTCCTAACCGGTCGTGACAACGATGTTGACCGTATTTTAGGTCTTGAAATTGGCGCAGATGACTATGTTACTAAGCCATTCAACCCGCGTGAATTAACTATTAGAGCTCGCAACCTTATTACTCGTACTGCTTTAGGCGGTGAAGAGTCTGCACTAGAAACAAATGGTGTTATTACGTTTAACGGTTGGGAACTTGATGAGAATAGCCGCTGTCTTACTTCTCCAAATGGCGACGCTAAACGTTTACCAAAAGGTGAGTACAGAGCACTTCGTTTAATGCTTGATTCTCCAGGTCGTATTTTTAGTCGTGAGCAATTAATCAAGCACATGACAGGCCGTGAGCTTCGTGCAAATGACCGTACTGTTGATGTTACTATTCGTCGCATTCGTAAGCATTTTGAGAGTGATAACTCAACGTCAGAGTTAATCAGCACCATCCATGGTGAAGGTTACCGTTTCATTGGTAAAATTGACGCTTAATTAGAGCTAATTAGTTTTACTCTAATTGCTGTAAAAATAAATGAAGGGCTTTTTGTCCTTCATTTATTTTATCTGCTAAAACATCTAACCACTGCTTTAACACTTCATCAGATTCATCAATCGCACCATGCTCCATTATTTTGGCATGAAGCTGCACATCATTTAAACCTACCGAGCCAGCCGCACCTTTAAGTTTATGCGCTACTGATTCATACTCTTCTCTATCACCGGTATTTAATGAAGTAAGTAATTCTTGCTGATATTGTGGACTTAGCTTTTCAAATAACTGACTACTGCGTCTAAATACAACTAAGCCCATCGAATTTACAAAGTCTTCTATTGTTTCAATATCTAATAAGTGTGCATCAATGCCCTCTAGCGCTTCTTCACTTA
Organism: Pseudoalteromonas sp. NZS100_1; assembly: GCF_015864285.1. Classification (NCBI taxonomy): domain Bacteria; kingdom Pseudomonadati; phylum Pseudomonadota; class Gammaproteobacteria; order Alteromonadales; family Pseudoalteromonadaceae; genus Pseudoalteromonas; species Pseudoalteromonas sp. NZS100_1. Next base: position 14,733 of record NZ_JADYXN010000042.1, on the reverse strand, counting down.
CTTTTAGCTGTGGCTCTGTGCATTCACTTTGCTTAATGCCAAATAAGTCAGCCAGCATTTTATCAAGCTTAACTGTGTTAATTGGCTTGGCCAACGCACCTTGTATTGATATACCTTCAAGCTCTTTTTCAGCACTGCGTACATTGGCAGTTAAAGCAACAATAGGTAATTTATCGAAGTGGCTATCTGAGCGTATTTGTTTAGCAACCACGTCACCGTTTATATCTGGCAATTGCATATCGAGTAGTACTAAATCTAAGTCATCTTCGGTTTCGACAAACGAGAGCGCATCTTCACCGGTTTCAGCCCATAACACTTCATGCCCGCGTTGCTCTAATAGGTTTGTAGCAATTTCGGCGTTCAGAGGCACATCTTCTACTAGCAGAATATACAAACCACGGCCAACATAACTTTGCTCTGTTGGTGCAACACATAAACTAAGCGGTATTTGCACTGTAAAACAACTTCCTTCGCCTTCAGTACTATTTACCGTAATTATCCCTTTCATTGCACTTACAAGTGCTTTAGTTACAGCTAAACCAATACCGGAGCCTATCGCGTTAGTGCCTTTTAAATCCGGCGCTTTGTAATACATATCAAATATATGGGCAAGTTGCTCTGGTGGAATACCTTGACCGGTATCTAGTACCTTAATAACTAACCATGGGCCTTCTACGCGATTTTCTCTGCTGCATTCGAGTGTTACTTTGCCTTGCTGAGTAAACTTAACGGCGTTGTTAATTAAGTTCCAAACAACTTGGCGTAATCGAGTCGGATCGAGCTGCGCGTAAACATCAAGTATGCCATTGCGCTTAATATCAAACTCAAGCTCTTTTTGCTCTGCTATTAAGCCTGCAAAATTAACTACATCGTTTATAAAGTCTGACACATTAATAGAATTGGTTGCTATATCGAGCTGATCTCTATCTATTTTATCTAAATCTATAATATCGTTAAAAATATTACCGAGTGTTTCAGCACTCGAAAAAATAGTATTGCCCCAACTACGCTGCTGCTTATTAAGCTCTGTGTCTAATAACATACGCGTTAAACCAACAATGCCATTTAAAGGAGTACGTAGTTCATGGCTCAGCGTAGCAATAAACTTACCTTTGTCTTTATAGGCAGTTTCGAGTGCTTGTGCTGCTTCTTTACGGCTAGTGATATCACGACCAAAGCCCAGTAAACCAATGTAGTCACCGTCATCATTTATAAAAGGTAATTTACGCAGCTCAAACCAACGTGTTTCACCATTTACTTCATAGCCTACATCTATAGTTAGTGCTTTATGGCTTTGCTCTACTTCTTTATCGGTTGCCAAAACTTCAGCTAAAAAATGACTCGGGAATATCTGCTCAACCGTTTTTCCTATTAACTCACTACTTGATTTTCCCATTACCTCTTCAAACATTTTATTACAGCCGGCAAATACACCGTTGTTATCGCGGTAATAAAATAGATCGGGAGATGAATCAACGATTGAGCGTTGCAACATACTTTGTTGGGCAAGTTCTTGTTGTGTTTTTTTACGCTCAGCAATTTCTCGGCGCAGCTCTTCAATAGCGCGATGCTTGGCATGAAATGCCATTTTACGCTCATCAATTTCAATATTTAAACGACTAATGTTGTCTTTTAGGGTTTGGTTTAAGAGCTTCTCCTGCTTGGTTGCGCTATCTAAATAAGCATACGAGGCATCTAATTGACGAATTGAATTAAGTAATACACTTATAATTAAAGGAGAAACTACAGCCGTAAAAAATACCACAGCCAAAATATCAACAAGGTGTAATTCGCCTATCGCAACATAATAAAACATGCTCGATAAAATAAGAGATACAGTTAAAAATAAAGTGTAACAAATAGCTGCGGTTTTAAATTCACCAAATCGCGTTATTGAGCTGGAAAGTACCCGAGCCCAAGGGCTCAAAGAATAATCGGTCATACGTAATTTTATCTCTTAGCTGTGTGCTTAAATATAAAGAAGGCAATGCGCATGTATAAACATACCATTTTCCCAGATTTTAGCATTTTTCTCCTACCACTACCCATGTTGTGCGATAAAAACAGAATTTTTCATGTTTGATTTTGCTCATCTCTTAAACTCATCATTTCAGCAATAAATTATTTAGTGTAAAATGCCCCGCTTTATTATCTCCAAAATACGAGTAGCGCACATGCAAACCAATATGCCAGATATAGCAGACACTGCACCCGCTTTACAAACAGGTAAATTAGACTGGGTTGGCATGGGCGAAATCGAACTGCCATTTATTTTTGAGTCACGAGACTTATCTCCAGTTACAGTAAATGCCAAAGCTCGTGCATTTGTAAATTTGCATAAAGAAGATGCCAAAGGCATTCATATGTCACGTCTATTTTTAGCACTTGACCTGCTTTCAACTGAGCAGCAAGTCAATCCGCAAACAATAGCGCAAGCACTCGATACCTTTATAACTAGCCACGAAGGGCTGAGCGATAAAGCACAAATTGAATTTAAATTTGAATTACCGCTACGCCGTAAATCACTATTAAGTGGTAAAGCGGGCTGGAAAAGCTACCCAGTTGTACTTACCAGTACAATTGAAAATAACATTATTAGCTACGAGCTAACCGTAGATGTTACCTATTCTTCAACATGCCCTTGCTCTGCAGCACTTGCACGCCAGCTTATACAAAACGCGTTTAACGAAAAGTTTAACCAAGAAACCTTAAGCCAAAAAGATGTGCACGAATGGCTAGGCACTACACAAGGCATAGTAGCTACACCTCACTCGCAGCGCTCTATTGCCAACGTAAAAGTAAAGCTTGATAGCAATATTCAAGAATTTGACGTAGTGACTCTAATAAATACCCTCGAAGCTGAACTTAAAACGCCTGTACAAGCGGCAGTAAAACGCGAAGACGAGCAAGAATTTGCCCGTTTAAATGGTCAAAATCTTATGTTTTGTGAAGATGCAGCGCGTAAAATTAAAGCTTTATTAGAAACAGATAATTACAGCGATTACTGGCTGCAAATAAACCATTATGAATCACTCCATGCACACGATGCTGTAGCTATTGCGGTTAAAGGTATTAAAGGTGGATACAAAGCTTAATAGCTACATCGTTTTAGCTTTTATAAACAGTTGGTAATTATTTTATAACTCATACTTTTTAGGCACGTAAATTGCTTTATTTGAGCAGTGTCAATTTGTTGTTATGGAGTTACCGTATGGAATTCGCTTTATTATTAATTCTAGTATTAGTTGTCGGGGCTTCTGTTGTTGCGTCAAAATTTAATGACGATGGCGGAAACCCGTATCCTTTTACCCGCAAGCAAACTGTTTTTACGCAGGTTGAAGGCGCTTTTTTAAATCTTCTCGAGCGTGCTGTTGGCGATCAATATAAAATTGTTAGTCGCGTTAAGCTAATTGACGTTATTGACTGTAAGCAAGGTCTTTCTATTAAATCTAAACGTGCTGCTTTAGCTAAAGCTAAAAATAAGCAACTCGACTTTGTATTAATCGATAAAGAAAAACTAACTATTGTTGCGGCCGTTGACCTAGTTAACAATGCCAATAAAGATGGCCACAAAGCTCAACGCGACTGGTTTGTAAACGGTGCACTAGAGTCTGCGGGCATTCCACATATTCGTATGAAAGTTAAATCGGGCTACCGTCCTTCTGAAGTACGCGATGCAATTATGTTTAAACTTGGTAAGCCTGCAGCAACACAAACGCAGCGCCCTGTTCGTAATCGCTCACATAAGCCAGCGGTACTTTCACCTTCTCAAGCCAAAGCACAAACAACTGCTTTAGCTGAAATTTAAAAACCAAATTAAATACTCTCCTAAAAAGTATTTAAAGCGAGCTCATAAACAAGCTCGCTTTTTTGTTTTTTATTGCTAACTTCACGTATAATCAAGTGATTCAAACTCAGGAATTAAACATTATGAATGTTGGTATTATTGGCGCAATGGAGCCAGAAGTTAAAATTTTACGTGAAGCGATGCAAAACGCACAAATTTTAACTAAAGCAGGTTTCACTTTTTATACTGGTGAATTGGCTGGTAACACAGTAACACTTGTTCAATCTGGTATTGGTAAAGTAGCATCAACAATTGCAACTACCTTACTAATTGACAACTTCAAACCTGATTGCGTAATTAACACAGGCTCTGCCGGTGGATTCGATCCTTCTCTAAGTGTTGGCGACGTAGTAATTTCGTCAGAAGTACGTCATCACGATGTAGATGTTACTGCTTTTGGCTACGAAATTGGCCAAGTACCACAAATGCCAGCAGGCTTTACAGCTCACCCTAAATTAGTTGAAGCAGCACAACAAACAATCGAACAAATCAGTGATGTTAAAACACTTGTTGGCTTAATTTGTACTGGTGACACATTTATGTGTGACCCTGTGCGTATCGATAAAGCACGCAGTGATTTTCCTACAATGCTTGCCGTTGAAATGGAAGGCGCTTCAATTGCACAAACGTGTTTTACGCTTAACACACCATTTGTTGTAATTCGCTCAATGTCTGATATTGCAGGTAAAGAGTCACCACAATCGTTTGAAGAATACCTAGAAACAGCATCAATCAACTCATCTAAAATGGTTGTCGCACTTTTAGAAAAGCTAACTGCAGTGTCTCTGTAAATGCTTAGCAATATTGTTCAAAATCACTTGGACTTTATTGCCTTCATACTAGCGCTCCTTGCTGAGCGCTTTATTCCCCTTATTAGCTGGTATCATCCTAATACAGCGCTGAATGCTGTTTTTGGTGCTATTGGCAAGCGCATATACAAAAGCAAAGAACCTAAAAGCTATCAATATTTGGCAGCTATACTCGCAAGCACGCTCATTTTAAGTGTCATTCTCATTATTGTAGTGTTACTACTCGAGTTTGCTTTTTATCCTGAATTACTCGCTGGCCTTATTTTATACTTATGCTTAGAAAGTAAGAGTATTGATAAAAAAGCACTTCGCATTGCAAAGCTAACTAAACAAAATCAAAAATCGACAGCACGCGAATTACTAAAACCACTGCTTGCCCGTGAAGTTAATAGGCTTTCATCTCCTGGTATTATCAAAGCATTAATTGAAAGCTTAATACTGCGCACTGCTCGATACTATTTCGTAGTTATATTTATATTTTTAGCCTTTGGCCCTATTGCGGCCCTCGCCTATCGATTACTTACTTTAATACAACAAGCCTGGCGTAGTGACATATCCCCAAATAGCTACTTTTTAAAACCGCTTAAAACTCTGTTGTTTATTATTGAGTATATTCCAATGCGCTTACTCGCTTTAACTATTGCAGCAAGTAGAGCGAGCAAACAAAGCATGCACTACATAAAGCATTATGGTAGACATTTTTATCAAACAAATACAGGTTGGCTACTAAGCACATGCTCTGCATCACTTGGCGTGCAGCTGGGCGGGCCTGCAGTTTATTTAGGTACTCGCTTTAATAAAATGCGTATAGGTACTGATAGACTACCTACACCCGAGGATGTACCTGTAATAATTAATAGATTAAATCAGGCGCGTGTATTTTGGTTGTTAGTAATTGTAAGTATTAAAATATTAAAAGTGATTTAGTGACTATTTAGTGACTACCTCGTAACTATTTACAGACCCCAAAATACGAGCACAAAAAAACCAGCCTAGGCTGGTTTTTTAGTTTTCAAACGGTATTTAAGCTACAGTGATGTTTGCAAACTTACGTTTACCTACTTGGTAAATAGCCGTTGTACCTTTTGCTATTTCAAGTTTGGTGTCAGTGATTTTATCTTCACCGTTAAGTTTAACTGCACCTTGCTTAATCATACGCATTGCTTCTGATGTACTTACTACTAAATTTGCTTCTTTAAGCAAGTTAGCAATTAAAATAGTGTCTTCTGCGATAGTGATTGTTAGCTCAGGGATTTCATCTGGTAACGCTTTTTTCTGAAAACGCTGAATAAAATCATCATGTGCACCTTGTGCATCAGCTTCACTATGAAAACGAGCAATTAGCTCTTTAGCTAGTTCAATTTTAATATCGCGCGGGTTAGTACCTTGCTCAACACGTTCTTTTTGAGCTGCAATTTCTTCAATAGAAAGCGCGCTTAATAAATCGTAATAACGCCACATTAGCACATCACTAATTGACATTATTTTACCAAACATATCGTTTGGCGCATCAGTAATACCAATGTAGTTACCAAGCGACTTAGACATTTTTTGAACGCCGTCAGTACCTTCAAGTAATGGCATCATTAATACTGTTTGCGGCTTTTGCCCTTCAACTTTTTGTAGCTCACGACCCATTAGCAAGTTAAAGCGCTGATCAGTACCGCCCAGTTCAACATCTGACTCTAGTGCAACCGAATCCCAACCTTGTACCAGTGGATATAAAAACTCGTGAATTGCAATTGGTTGACCGCTGCCGTAACGCTTTTTAAAGTCATCACGTTCAAGCATGCGCGCTACTGTTTGGTTAGCAGCAAGTTTTATCATACCTGCAGCGCCTAACTTTTCCATCCAAGTAGAGTTAAATGCAACAGTGGTTTTAGCAGGATCTAGAATTTTGAATACTTGTTCTTTATATGTTTCGGCATTGGCTAGTACGTCTTCGCGAGTAAGTGGTTTACGCGTTACGTTTTTACCTGTTGGGTCACCAATCATGCCAGTAAAGTCACCAATTAAGAAAATAACCTCATGACCTAAATCCTGAAAGGTTTTCATTTTATTAATTAGTACAGTGTGCCCTAAATGTAAATCAGGGGCTGTAGGATCAAAGCCAGCTTTTATTTTTAGCTTTTTGCCCGACTTTAGTTTTTCAACTAGTTCGTCTTCAATTAATATTTCTTCTGCACCGCGTTTTATCTCTGCTAGAGCGGTTTGTAAATCCACTTTGTGTTACTCCAAAATTCTGCCTACGAAGGGGCGGACTAGTTACTTGTAATCACGGTTTAATATAGGTTTAAACCGAATATATATATGTAGCTAACATAACAAATTTCTACCTAATTAAAATAACTTTTTAAGTTATTAATGCAACTAAACAAAATGAATTGAGTCTTAGTTAGATAGGACGTTAAAAAAGGCTTCCTAACCCTGATTTTAGCGTAGTTTAAGGTTAGTTTAAATCTACAAAGCACTAGTATTCGTACATTATTAAGTATATCCTGCAATATTATGTATTTATTATCTTGACAGCAGAAAAAGGCACGTTATGGTTCACGTGGTTAACACTCTCCCAAAAAAACACAAATTGCTTATTTTAGGTTTAGTTTCTGCTATTGCCGGCTTGGCATTTCTTCCTTCTGAAAAAGCGACTGCTTCTAAAGACAATAATGCAGATGCATTAGAGATAGGCAAGCGCTATGAGTTACAAGTTAAAGTTGATGACAACGAAAAATTAACTGAGTTAAATTCAGAGCAAGCAGCAGAAAAATTACCAGAATACGACTTTGTCGATCATAAAGTTAAAAATGGCGACAATTTAGCAATTATCTTCAAACGTGCTGGTTTTTCAGCTCAAACGCTCCATAAACTAATTAACACTAACGCAGAAACGCGCAAGCTAACTAAAATTCACCCTGGTGAAATACTTAGCTTTGCGACAGCTGAAGATGGCTCTTTGGCTCAACTGCGCTATGTGATTTCAAAAACCGATACTTTATTTGTTACCTTAAATGAAGAAGGTAACTACGATACAGCTATTGATAGTAAAGAAATTGAAACGCTAACCAAAACCGCTGGCGGCGAAATATCTAACAACTTTTGGACTTCAGCAATAGCGGCAGGTTTAAGCGAACGTCAAATAATGAACTTTGCTGACATATTTGGTTGGGATGTTGATTTTGCAAACGACATTCGTAAAGGCGATGTGTTTGGCTTAATTTACGAGTCTCATTATGTTGATGGCGAGTTTATTGGTACCGGTAAAATTATTGCCGCTGAATTTGTAAACCAAGGTCAGCGCTTTGCAGCGATTCGCCATACCGACGGCAATTTTTATACGCCTGAAGGGCGTAGCATGAAAAAAGCATTTTTACGTGCACCTGTAAGCTTTAAGTATATTAGTTCGAGCTTTAATCCTCGTCGCTTACACCCAGTTACTGGGCAAGTTAGAGCGCACCGTGGTATCGACTTTGCGGCACGCACTGGCACACCGGTGGTTGCATCAGGGAACGGTAAGGTAGTTAAAGCGGGTTACAGCAAGTACAACGGTAACTACGTCTTTATTAGCCATGGCACACAATATGTAACTAAGTACTTACACCTAAATAAGAAACTAGTTAAAACGGGCCAAAAAGTTAAACAGGGCCAACAAATTGGTACTGTAGGTTCTACGGGTCGTGTTACTGGCGCACATTTACACTATGAATTTTTAGTAAATGGCGTTCACCGTAATCCTAAAACAGTAAAACTTCCTAAGTCAGAGCCATTACCTCGCTCAGAACTTGCTAAGTTTAAACCTATTGCAGATAATTTTATTGCCCAACTTGAGCGCAATCGCGAGCTACAGTTAGCACTTAAATAAAGTTTATTAATAAACATTAAAAAAGCCTTTGCAGGTTAAACCTGCAAAGGCTTTTTTGTGTACGCTAAAAACCATTAGTACATTAATACATAAATGAGCTGAATAACTAAAGACACCATCACTAATGGCCAAATATATTTGCTGTATTTGGTTGCACCGTTGAGCCCTATTTTACTTTGATATTTTTCAAGCAATGGAATAAGTATCGCTAGCGCGACAAACAAACCAATTAAAATAACGAATATATTCATATCAATGCCCTTCTTATGGTAGCTCATGGCCTTTAGCGCTTACATAAAGTGCATACCAATGCTCACGAGTTAGCTGTACGTTTACAGCATCACAAGAGGCTTTAATACGCTTGGCATTAGTTGTTCCAATAATCGGCTGAATAGATGCGGGATGGCGCAGTAACCATGCAATGACTATAGCCTCAGCAGACGTATCATAAAGTGCAGCCAGCTTATTAACTAAAAGACTGGTGTTTATATCAGCCTGCGATGCGTTTGATAAATCACTGCCGCTGTATAATCCTTGGCATAAACTGCCCCAGCTTTGAATTTGAATTTCAAAATGGCGACAGTACTCAATACTACCGGGCGTAAAATTAAGATCCTTACCGTCACTGTTACCGGCATATACACCTTCATCAACAAACTGATGTTTTTGTAAACTAGCCTCAATTTGATTAGCCACAATCGGCATATCAAGTGCATGCTGTAAGAAATTCATTTGATGTTGCTGCATATTCGATACTGCAAAATTGCGCACTTTACCGCTTTCTTTTAAGCAACTAAATATGCGAGCAATTTCGTTAGCTTCCATGAGTGGATCAGGACGATGTAGCATAAGTACGTCTAAATAGTCTGTATTTAATCGCTTCAAGGATGCTTCAACTGATTGCTCAATCCACTTTGATGAAAAATCATAGCGCTTTGGCCCTAAGTCATCTTCAAAACGAATCCCACACTTAGATTGAATATACATGTGCTCTCTAAGCTCTGGTCGCTCGCTTAATGCTTTACCAAAAACCTGCTCCGCTTTACCAAAAGTATAAATATCAGCATGGTCAAAAAAGTTAATGCCACCTTCAATAGCGTTATCTATGCATTCATGAGTTTGCTTAACATGTGCATCAGTGATTGCGTCTTTATTCCAACCGCCTCCCAGACCCATGCATCCGAATACAAGTTTACTAACATGAGGTAAGTGCTTTGCTAAAGGTGTGTGAAGCATGGTAACTATCCTTAAAGTTTTGAAGAATAGTCACTGTAAACAAAAAAGCTTTATCTAGCTACAAATTAGGCACAAAAAAAAGCGCAGTAAACTGCGCTTAATAGTTAATCTATTTTAAATTACATTTTTAGCCAACAAGTGCTAATAAAATACCCGCAGCAACTGCACTACCAAGTACACCCGCTACGTTGGGTCCCATAGCATGCATAAGTAAAAAGTTATGTGGGTTGCTTTCAAGGCCCACTTTATTAACTACTCGTGCCGCCATTGGCACAGCCGATACACCTGCTGCCCCAATTAATGGGTTTATAGGTGTTTTAGATATGCGGTTAAGTCCTTTTGCCATAAATACGCCAGATGCAGTACCAATTGCAAAAGCCAGTGCGCCAAGCACTAAAATACCAATCGTCTCAACAGTTAAAAACTTATCTGCAGCAAGCTTTGAACCTACAGCTAAACCTAAAAATATAGTTGTAACATTGATGATTTCGTTTTGAGCACTGTTACTTAATCTATCAACAACACCCGACTCTCGCATTAAGTTACCTAAACAAAACATACCTACAAGCGGTATAGCAGCCGGTAAAAACATAGCCGTTAAACTAAGCACCATAAGAGGGAAAATAATCTTTTCCTTTTTAGATACTTTGCGAAGCTCTGGCATCTTAATTTTACGTTCTTCTGGGGTTGTTAACGCACGCATAATTGGCGGTTGAATAATTGGTACTAATGCCATATATGAGTATGCTGCTACCGCTATTGCACCAAGTAAATCAGGAGCCAGTTTTGACGCTAAAAATATTGCTGTTGGCCCATCTGCACCACCAATAATTGCAATAGCCGATGCGTCCTGTAGAGTAAACTCAAAGCCTGGCACATAGTTAAGTAATATTGCGCCAAACAGTGTAGCAAAAATACCAAACTGTGCAGCCGCACCTAATAACAACATACGTGGGTTTGCAATAAGCGCGCTAAAGTCGGTCAGCGCCCCTACTCCCATAAATATTAATAACGGAAAAATCCCCGTATCAATACCCACGTAATAAACGTAATACAAAAGCCCACCTGGGTCTGACAAACCTGCCACTGGTACATTTGTTAAAATTGCACCAAAACCAATTGGTAATAATAATAGTGGTTCAAAGCCTTTAGCTATCGCTAAAAACAGTAATAAACACCCTACCGCAATCATAATTAACGATGGGATTGTAAAGTTAGCAATGCCGGTCGCATTCCAGAGGTTTAAAATACCGTCCATCCTCTATTTGCTCCTAAGCTAATGCAATCATAGCGTCGCCGGTAGTTACGGCATCGCCTTCACCAACCAACACTTCGGCAATAGTTCCGGTATGCATTGCGCGTATTTCGGTTTCCATTTTCATGGCTTCCATAATAATCACTACATCACCTTCGTTAACAACTTGCCCAGCTTTTACCTTAATCTTAAAAATATTACCGGCTAAAGGTGCGTTAAGTGTTTCACCTGATGCAACTGAAGCAGACTGAGGAATGTGCTCAGAGTCTTTTAATGTTACTTCTTTTAGCTCACCACCTTGCGCCACTACTACGTCGTAAACTTTACCATCTACTTTTACGCTGTATTGCTCAGCTTTAACGCTGTTATTATTTGATCCTGATTTTGGTGCTGCCTTATTGCTCTTATCTTCAACGGTAGGAATAGGCTCAAATGCATCAGGGTTATTACGATTTTTAATAAATTTCAAACCAACCTGCGGAAATAATGCATAAGTTAGTACGTCATCAATTTGCTCATCAGCAAGTGTTAAACCTTGCTCTTGTGCTTCTTTTAATAATTCAGCTTCAAGCGTTGCAAGCTCTGGTGCAATGTTATCTGCAGGGCGACAAGTAATAACCTCTGCTCCATCAAGCACACGCTCTTGTAGCTCTTTATTCATTGGTGCTGGTGTTAAGCCATATTCACCTTTTAATACGCCAGCAGTTTCTTTAGTAATTGTTTTATAACGCTCACCGGTTAGCACATTAAGTACTGCTTGAGTGCCTACAATTTGCGACGTGGGTGTTACTAAAGGTAAAAAACCAAGATCTTCACGTACCCGTGGGATCTCAAGCAAAACTTCATTAAGCTTATCTGCCGCGCCTTGCTCTTTAAGTTGGTTTTCCATGTTTGTAAGCATGCCACCAGGTACTTGAGCTAGTAAAATACGACCATCAACCCCTTTTAAGCTACCTTCAAATGCCGCATATTTTTTACGTACATCTCTAAAGTAAGCAGCAATTTCTTCTAGATGATTTAAATCAAGGTCAGTATCGCGCTCAGTTCCTTCAACTATCGATACAATAGTTTCAGTTGCTGTGTGTCCGTAAGTCATACTCATAGATGAAATAGCGGTATCAAGCATATCAATGCCTGCATCAATCGCTTTTTGATAAGTCGCAGTACTTAAACCAGTTGTAGCGTGGCACTGCATAGCAATAGGAACCGACACGGTTTCCTTAAGTGCTTTAATTAGTTTTTCAGCATCGTACGGCTTTAATAAACCCGCCATATCTTTAATACAAATTGAGTGACAGCCTAAATCTTCTAATTGCTTAGCAAGAGTCAGCCACATATCAAGCGTATGAACAGGACTTACCGTGTACGAAATAGTACCTTGAGCATGTGCGCCTACTTTTATAGCCGCTTTAATCGCTGTTTCTAGGTTACGTACATCGTTCATTGCATCGAAAATACGAAATACGTCAACGCCATTTTTATGTGCGCGTTCTACAAACTTTTCAACTACATCATCAGCGTAATGGCGGTAGCCTAATAGGTTTTGACCGCGTAATAGCATTTGCTGTTTAGTATTAGGCATCGCTTTTTTAAGCGCACGAATACGCTCCCAAGGATCTTCGCCTAAATAACGAATACACGAATCAAATGTAGCACCGCCCCACGATTCAATAGACCAATAACCTGCATCATCTAGCTTGCTAGCAATAGGTAGCATATCGTCTAGGCGCATACGTGTTGCGAGCAATGATTGGTGCGCATCGCGTAATACCAATTCTGTTAATTTTAATTTAGCCATGTGTGTGCCCCTTATTTATTATTTGATTTGTACTGAGCAATGGCAGCACTAATAGCAGCGATGTGCTCATTAGGCACACCTTGAGATTTAAAAGACGGTGATTTAGCTGGTGATGCCTCTGGTTCGCTATAGCGCGTCACCAAATTAGACATAAGCGTTACTGCACCAATTAATATCGACAGAAATACAAACACCCCAACCATACCAGTTAGCATTAAGCTACCAGCCGTTGTGAGTAGAGCACCTATATCCATTTTTCTCCCCCTTGAAACCCATATCGAAAATAAAAAATCGATTTAATTAAATATTTATTCACTGGATAATAACAAAACTAGTCGCTTTGTCTACATCTTGTAAATTGGTAAAACCAATTAAACTATAAACAACATAACACTCAACAATTTTACATGCCATAACTCAGCAATCATGCGCCCTACAATACATACAGAAAATAACGACTATAGCTAATAGTTATATGGAAGTTGTTAATTAACTATTCAACTTAATAAAAATAACCACCAAATTTTATAATAAGTACAAAAACACACATCAATTGTTAATTGGTCTTACCAAAAATATTATTTTTAGTGAATATTTACCGGTAACTTGTAACAGTGTGAATAACTTACATAATAAAGCGTAAAAATTACTAACTAACTAATAACTAAAAACACAGTTAAAAACCATAACTAGCTGATATAAAACAAAAATAAACTTTGGCATATAACTGGCATTAGTTATTGTGAGCAAATTTGATAACCAAGGAGAAAACAATGTTACGCTGGACAATTACATTTTTAGTTATTGCTTTAATCGCTGCAGTGTTAGGTTTTGGTGGCATCGCAGGTGCCGCAGCTGGTATAGCAAAAATTATATTTTTTATCTTTTTAGTACTTTTAGTGATTTCATTAGTCTCAGGTGCACTACGTGGTAAATCACCCAGGTAGATAAAGCATTCAACTAACAAACACTAAAATTTAATTAATACTTACAAGGAATTACATTATGAATTCAACAACTGTAAAAGCAGCACTAATCGGTCTATTCGCAAGTTTCTTTATCATGGGTTGTGAAGACAATCATGCAGAAGACGCAGGCGAACGTATTGACGAAGCAGTAACTGACGTGCAAAACAAAGTAGAAGATGCATGTGAAAATGTTAAAGAAGGCGTAAACGCTGAAGAAACTAACTGTTAATTCTTCTTGTAACGCTAAAAAACGGCCTTAGGGCCGTTTTTTTGTGTCTGTAATAAAATCACTGACTATAAAGCTGCTCATTTAGCGGTTAGCTTGTTAAAATAAAAAAAACGATATTTAAAGCAAGGCAATATGGCATTTACAACAACCTACACACTAGATAAACCTTACTTTTACGAGTGCTTTGACGAGTCACTCCCCTACAGTAAGCGCGCCAAACCTAAGTACTTTTTACTTGTACTCCTCGTTGCGCTTGGTTTATTTGGCATTTATGTTTTAAACGATCATTACTTAGGATCGTTTATGATCATGCTAGGTGTACTAGAGTGCGTCGCTTTTTACTATCGCAGACCTTGGTGGGTAACCAGACAAATGCTCAGCAGAGCGTCAGGCTCTGAGGTAACACTTACCTTTGATGAAGAAGGCATTAAGTCGGCTAATCATTACAAAAGTTTTGAGCTAACTTGGCAAAACATAAGCGAAGTAATAGATACTCAGCAAGGTATTATTATTAAAAATAAAAGCGGAATGCAGTACATTTCAAAACAAATACTAACCCCTGAAATACTCGCTTTTATAAACAAAAAAGCCACTCAGTGAGTTAACACCATTCAGTTAAGCATGTTTTGACTTAATGGTGTACCGAGTTTTTGATATTCGAACGGTCCTACTTTTGGGCCGTTTTCTTTTTTCTGGAAGAATATAACGTTTCACTCGTTCTCGCATTGCCCT
>NZ_JADYXN010000041.1:0-26042 GCF_015864285.1 Pseudoalteromonas sp. NZS100_1 | reverse complement strand
CAGTAGTGAAACGAAACAGCGCCGATGATAGTGTAGCATTTGCTATGTGAAAGTAGGACATTACCAGGCTTCAAATTGTAGAGAGCCCGAATCTAACGATTCGGGCTTTTTTACGTCTGCAGAAAAGTGAAATGTGCGTAATTAACACACACTCACATCAACACGCATCACGTAGGGCGGGCGAGCGCAGCGACTCCCGACGTTAAAATCACAACAAAAACCCTCGATACCCCATTCGGCCAATAAAGTAGCATTTACTACGTGACTCTCCACCGCTGTGGGTATCGTGACATTACGCAGGCTTCACATTGTAAAGAGCCTTGCTTTAACTATTCAGTAGCCTATTAGACATTCCCATTAGGTATATAGCCTTATTTACAGACACTAGTAAGCAATTAATTTGGGGGCACTATTGTGCGCTAAGTTTACCTAAGTGATTTACCGCATTACATCTGTAACTAACTGTAGTTTTAGCGCGTGCAGAATAAATACACATACCTGATAATTATACTAATCGGCAATAATACCTAATCAATTTGGTGGATTGAACTTGACGTTAATTGCGTTAGAAATTTCTGATATACGATTGCATGGATACAGAAGGTTGAGCAACTTAGGAGTAATAGGCGAGAACAACGAAATAAAGAAATTTTTGACCTCAAATAGATCATTTAACTAGGTAGATTGGCGTAAAGTTTATTTTATTTTTATATTCTCTTGGTTCTAACTAACCACCTATATACGCCAATAAAGAACAATGCAGCAGGTCCAAAGCCACTCAGCACCCAAATGACTTTTAAAATGTTACCGCCAATGCTGCCGTCATGTAGAGGGTGTATCCAGTTTTTTATTTTACTAGCCGTACTTTGCTTATCTATATTAAACACGCTCTCTAACTTTCCTGTAAGTGCATTAACCTCTATATAGCTATGTGGAAAGCGATACGAAGGATCGTTTACAGTTTGAAATCTTAATCTGTAAATAGCATTTAAGTTTGATGGTGTTTCAATCCAAGCTAAACGCGTATTCGGTAATGCTTTTTCAGCTATTAATACCGCTTGTGATAAAGGAATATTGGTTTGTTTGCTCGGTTGAATTTGTGTTTTTGGTGGAGAGTTTATATCGCTAACTAGAGCGGTTAATATAGGATCTGTTTGTTTTGGAATAGCGAGCATAACACCTGTAACAGTTAAAGCTAGTAGCGGTATGCAGAAGGTTAAACCAATTAGTTTATGCCAGTCGTATAGCAAACCTATTTTAGAGCTACGAGATTTAAATTTTAGTGCCTTTACCCACTGCCCAGGCTTTGGAAACCAAGCAAAGAATCCAGAGATAAGAAGAACTATTGAGGCTATGCCTATATAGCCAACAACGAGAGTGCCCGTTGCTCCTGTTAGTAATGAAAAATGTAAGTTGTACATCCAAGTTACTAAGTATTTTCCCCAATAGTTTTTA
Organism: Pseudoalteromonas sp. NZS100_1; assembly: GCF_015864285.1. Lineage (NCBI taxonomy): Bacteria > Pseudomonadati > Pseudomonadota > Gammaproteobacteria > Alteromonadales > Pseudoalteromonadaceae > Pseudoalteromonas > Pseudoalteromonas sp. NZS100_1. The sequence goes on along the minus strand of NZ_JADYXN010000041.1, from coordinate 24,587 downwards.
CGTATTACTTTATCACTACTGCTAGATAGCCATACCATTAAGGGGGCAAAGCCTTGCTCTTTTGTTTCTATTGGATTGTAGTATCGCGCGGGAATTACTGAGTTTATACCTGTGTTTTCTAATCGCCATGGCCCTTGCTTTGAAGGGAAATTGGCTCTTAGCGTATTATATGCTTGATCCCAATTAGGCGTTTTTATGTTTGTAATAGCGTCATTTGCTGGATTTAGCAGTAAGTCTATTTGTGGGTAATAAACTAATACGGAGCCAGAAAGGCTAATAATAGCAAGTAAAACACCTATCGATAGACCTAAGTATAAATGTAACCGCCTGAATATTTTTCGCCATGAAAGCTTTAGTGTCATTAATTAAATAGCCGTAATGAGTAATGCAGGTTTATTGGGCATTAAAGAATGATTAATTACGCGGTATATTATATGGTTTTTTGATATGAGTTGTGCGGCATTTTGTCGCACTTATTAAATTAGGTATTTAGAAAGTAAAACGCCAGCCCTTGGCTGGCGTTAAAATACAAACTTGAAGCTTATTTAAGCTTTAGGTCCTGCATTTTTTATATCGTCTGATACGTCATACTTAGCAAAGTTTTCAGTGAAGTCTGCGGCAAGTTTTGCTGCATATTCATTGTACTTAGCTTTATCTTCCCACGTATTAATAGGATTAAGTAAGTTAGTATCTACACCTGGAACTGCTACCGGTACATCTAGGTTTAAAACATCAATGTGCTGAGTTTCAACACCCGCTAATTTACCAGATACGATTGCATCAATTACTGCACGAGTAGTTGGGATATCAAAACGTTTACCTGTGCCGTAAGGGCCGCCAGTCCAACCTGTATTCACAAGGTACACCTTAGCGCCAAACTCGCGTACACGCTTCATAAGAAGCTCAGCGTAAACACCAGCAGGGCGTGGGAAGAATGGTGCGCCAAAACATGTCGAAAATGTTGATTCAATATCGCTAGTTGAACCAATCTCAGTAGAACCAACTTTTGCTGTGTATCCACTTAAAAAGTGAAAAGCAGCAGCTTCTTCGCTAAGTATAGAAACCGGTGGTAATACACCGCTTACATCACAAGTTAAAAATACAACAGCCTTAGGTTCGCCTGCGCGGTTTTCTACTTTACGTTTTTCAACGTGTTCAAGTGGATATGCTGCACGGCTATTTTGAGTAAGGCTAGTATCGTTAAAATCTGGAACGCCTTTTTCATCTAACACTACATTTTCTAAAATAGTGCCAAAGCGAATAGCATTCCAAATTACAGGTTCATTCTTTTGTGACAGGTCGATACATTTAGCATAACAACCGCCTTCAATATTAAACACGCTTCCAGGTGCCCAGCCGTGCTCGTCATCACCAATTAAAAAGCGAGTAGGATCTGCTGAAAGAGTTGTTTTGCCCGTACCAGATAAACCGAAGAATAATGCTGTATCGCCTGCTTCACCAACGTTAGCAGAACAATGCATTGGTAATACACCTTTTGCTGGTAGTAGGAAGTTTTGTACAGAAAACATCGATTTTTTCATTTCACCGGCGTAACGCATACCTGCTAGTAATACTTTACGCTGTGCAAAGTTAATAATAACGGTGCCATCGCTATTTGTGCCATCACGTTCTGGCTCACATACAAACGAAGGAACGTTCATTACTTGCCATTGTGGTAAGTTTGAAGCGTTATAGTTCTGCGGTTCGATAAACATGTTTTTGGCAAAAATATGGTGCCACGCTGTTTCTGTAGTTACAACTACAGGTAGATAATGCTCAGGGTCTGCGCCAACTTCTAGGTGAGAGGTGAAGTGGTCATTACTTTGAACATGTGATTCTACGCGAGCCCATAATGCGTCAAATTTGTCTGCATCAAATGGACGATTAACGTTGCCCCATTGAATATCATTTTGAGTTGTTGCTTCTTGTACAATAAAACGATCTTTTGGTGAACGACCAGTTCGTTTTCCTGTAATTGCAACAAAAGCACCATTTGCGGCTAAAGTACCTTCGCCACGGCGGATCGCATGCTCGACAAGTTCAGCTGCGGTTAAATCGACAAAACGTGTAGCGCCTGTAGTCATGTTTATACCTAACTATGTGTGAGAGTTTGAACGGATAGCTCTGGGGTTATCAGTGCCCTTAAACTGAAATTATAGTAACAGAAGGTTTTAAGATATTCGAGCCCGTAAAGCCTCTAAAAACACATATATTTAAGAAAAAACATGAATAATTTCAATGATACCGGTGTCATGAAATTAGCAGAAAAGATGACACCGGTATCATCTTTTTATAATATAAAACCGCATATTTTGCGGCTTTAATTACTATATATAGATGAAGCTGAACATTTAGTTGAAAATGCTTTTTATATCTTGTTCGTTAAAAACATACTCTTTTAAACAGTAATGACAGTTAATATTAACAGACCCTTTCTCAGCTACGTCTTTAAGTAGTTCTTCTTGTCCAATATTAACAAGCGCAGTAATTGTTTTATCACGACTACAACCACATTTGAATTTAATCGCTTGAGGTTCAAATACGCGAGGATTATCTTCGTGATAAAGGCGTGTAAGGACAGTATTAGCATCAAGGTATAATAGTTCTTCATCTTTAATTGTATTACTTAATGCTTCTAGGTGTGCAAAGTCTTCAATTGATTTTTGTTTATCAACTGGGAGTACTTGTAAAAATAGACCACATGCTTTTGCGCTACCTTCTGTTGTGTCGGTTGCAAACCAAAGGCGTGTTTTTAATTGCTCTGACTGCTCAAAGTAACTTTCGATACATTCACTCAGAGTATCATGCTCTAGCGGAACTATACCTTGGTAACGTTCACCCTTACTTGGTGTAATAGTGATCACCATATAGCCCTGACCAATAAGCTCTTTTACAGTTGTGCCCGTAATTTCGCTTTGCAGGCGTGCAATACCACGCATGTTTTGTTTATCATCACCATTTATAACTGCATATTTAACTGGTCCATCACCTTGAAGCTGTACTGCAATTTCACCTTCAAACTTTAAAGTGGCGGTTAATAAACAGGTTGCAACAAGTAACTCACCTAGTAATGCTTTAACAGGGTCTGGGTAATTATGGTCGGCAATCATTTCATTATAAGCATTCTCGATTTGTACGAGTTCGCCACGAACATCTAGTTCGTTGAATAAATAACGGTGAAGTAAATCTTGTTGCATGAGCGGCTATACCTAACTTGATTTCATTTTTAAAAGTTCGCGTCGTTGCTTTTTATCCGGTTTTTTATCCGGATGAGGAGCAAAAAAGCTGTTATTTTTGCGTGCGATGCTGTTTTCTTCGCGTTTAGCAATACTTGCATCAGATTCTTGATACATGGTCTGTGCAATGGGGGCGCTTTGACGTTTTTCAAGCACTGAGAGTATAGTTATCAGCTTTTCATCTACGCCCTGAGCCAGTTTTACTTTTGCGCCAACGTCTACTATTTTACTCGCTTTTGTACGTTGCCCATTATAATGTACTTTGCCGCCTTGCACCATTTCGCGTGCAACTGCACGAGTTTTATAAAATCGCGCAGCCCATAACCATTTATCTAATCGAACTTTTAACCCATCTACAGGGTCTGAGCTGGTATTAGCATTACTTTTTTTACTCATAAGGCATTTCCCCACGTTTTTATAGCTTAAAATTTATCATGAAATCATCGTAGGATGAAGGTATTACAACGGCAGTTTACTTTTTGTACTGTTATGTAAAGTTAATTTAATCTGTTTACAAAGTTTAATATTAGTGTGCTTGTTGAAAGAAAAATGAAAGGGTACTATGGGTACGCGCTAACGCAGTAAATTAAAATAAGAACACTATTTATGGAACAGCAAATCCAACAACTAAAACAATTTTTAACTCGTTTACCGCATGCTAAGTTAAGTGCATTAGTGACACTGTTAGTTGTTGTTTATCTTGCATTTTTATTATCAAAACTTGTTTTGCTTTTGTGGCCAAAACCACCAGTAACTCTACTTACCCCTACTCATTATGCTAACCAGTCATCTGGTGCGAGTAACAACTCAGCGCAGCATATTATTGAGCAATTTTTATTTGGTAAAAAAACTGTAACAAACAACAATAATACTGCAAAGCAATCGCAGGTAATAAATAATGCGCCAGAAACGCGCTTAAGTATCAATTTAACCGGTATCGTAGCGGTTAATAACGATGACAAAGCAGGTATCGCAATTATTGAATCACAAGGTAAGCAAGTAAGCTATCTTGTTGATGAAGTAGTATCGGGTACGCGTGCTGAAGTTGCACAAATATTGCCGGATCGTATTATTTTGAGTGTTAATGGACGCTTTGAAACATTAATGCTTGATGGACTCGATTTCAGTAAGAAGGTGTCTATGCCAGTACTCGCTGCGCGTGATGATTCTGAAATGGGTCCGCAAAAATTAGAACCAAGTGATCTACAAATAGATGCCACTGCAGATCCGGACGTTAAAGAAGCAATTATAGAAACACGTGAAGAGTTACTCGAAGAGCCGGGCAAGCTATTTGACTATATACGTGTTTCACAAGCCATGAATGATGGTGAGCTAATTGGATATCGCTTAAGTCCAGGTAAAGAGCCTGAGCTATTTAAGCAAATGGGTTTAAAAAATAACGATTTAGCCATTTCTATAAATGGCTATCAATTAACAGATTTAAAACAGGCTATGTCAGCTATTAATGAGCTGCGTAATAGTACAGATGCCAATATCACTATAGAACGTGATGGTGAACAAATTGATGTGCAATTTAGTCTGCAATAATTTAGCTTTGGAGTTTTAATACGATGGTTCAGGTGCTACACCTCAAAAAAATTAAAAAAGGGTTAGCTAAGTACGCAGCACTTTTTTTGGCGGCAAGTATTTCTTTGTCTGTTTCTGCTGTTGAATATGCTGCTAACTTTAAAGGAACTGATATCAATGAGTTCATTAACATTGTTGGTAAAAACCTTAATAAAACAGTAATTATTGACCCTAACGTGCGTGGAAAGGTAAATGTTCGCAGTTACGAGTTAATGGACGAAGCACTTTATTATCAGTTCTTCTTAAATGTATTGGAAGTTTATGGCTACTCAGCTGTTGAAATGGACAATGGCATAATTAAGGTAGAAAAAAGTTCAGACGCTAAAAAATCAAATGTGCCACTTATTGACGAAGGTAGTGAAGCTAGCGGCGACATGATGATTACGCGTGTTGTACGTGTTAAAAATGTAAGTGTGCAGGAGCTTGGTCCTCTAGTTCGTCAATTTAGCGATCAAAAAGATGGTGGCCACGTTGCTAACTTTAATGCGGCTAACGTAATGATGCTAACAGGTCATGCTGCATCGGTTAATCGCTTAGTTGAGATTATTCGCTCTGTTGATCAGGCGGGTGACAAGCGTGTAGACATCGTTAAGCTTAAATATGCGACGGCAGATGATGTTGTCTCTGTGGTAGATAATATTTATAAAGACAGCGGTAAAGGCAGTGTACCTGAATTCTTAATTCCAAAAGTTGTGGCTGATGGCCGAACTAATAGCGTTATTGTAAGCGGTGAAGGCCAAGCCCGTACACGTGCTATTGAACTAATTAAGCGCTTAGATGGTGAGTTAGAAAGCCAAGGTAATACTAAGGTGTTTTACCTAAATTATGCTAAAGCTGAAGATTTGGTCAAAGTATTGCAGGGTGTTAGTAAGTCACTTGTTGAAGATGCACAAGGCGGTACTACTAAAACTCGTAGCAGAAGCAATAATGAAAGCAGTATAGAGTCTCACCCAGACTCAAACTCATTAATTATTACCGCACAGCCAGACACAATGCGATCACTTGAATCTGTAATTGAACGCCTTGATATTCGCCGTGCCCAAGTACTAGTTGAAGCCATTATTATTGAAGTAATGGAAGGCGACGGGGTTAACTTAGGCCTGCAGTGGATTTCTGAGCAGGGCGGTATGCTGCAGTTTAACAACGGCACTACGGTTCCCGTGGGCTCGTTAGCTGTTGCTGCAGAGCAAGCACAAGATGTAACCGTTACTAAAAATATAATAGGAACAGAATCTGGTACGGTAACGCCGTATACGGAAACAACAGAAGGTGACTATGGTCCATTAGCCTCCTTACTTAGTGGCATTAATGGTTTAGCGCTGGGCGTTGTTAAAAATGATTGGGGCGCAATTATTCAGGCTGTTGCCACTGATACAAATTCAAATATTTTGGCTACCCCTTCTATTACTACAATGGATAACGAAGAAGCCTCTATTTTAGTCGGTCAAGAAGTACCTATTATTACAGGCTCACAAACAGGCAGTAATAATGCTAACCCATTTCAAACAGTTGAGCGTCAAGAAGTAGGTATTAAGCTGGTAGTTACGCCACAGATTAATGATGGTTCAGCAGTACAGCTTACTATTGAGCAAGAAGTATCGAGCGTAAGTGGTGCAACTGCGGTTGATATTTCAGTAAATAAGCGTTCAATTAAAACAACTGTTATGGCCGATGATGGCGGTATGGTTGTACTTGGCGGTTTAATTGACGAAGACGTACAAGAAAGCGTTTCTAAGGTGCCGTTATTAGGCGATATCCCTATTTTAGGACACCTGTTTAGATCAACAAATACAACGCGCCGTAAGCGTAATCTTATTGTGTTTATTCGCCCAACCATTATTCGTGATGGTGTAAGCATGAATAAGTTAAGCTTTAATAAATATAACTTTATTCGTGGTGAGCAGTTTAAACAAAAAGAAGACGGTATTGAGTTAATGCCAATGACTGATACGCCTATTTTACCTGAGTGGAATGACGAATTAGTACTTCCCCCTACGTATGAAGAGTCTCTGCGTAAACAAAATGCACAAGAGCGTAAAGATGACTAATGCGATTCAAGAGATAAACCAAGATGTGGTTCATCCTAAAACGCATAATCAGGATGAGCTATTAACGAGTGATGTGTTAGTTGAGTTACCAGCAAAGCGTTTGCCGTTTTCCTATGCAAGACGTGCAGGTGTGTTACTTGGCAAAAACAAAGATCACCGCATAGTTTACTACCGTGGTGAGCTAGATGTGGAAGTACTATTAGAAGTACGCCGTATCGCAGGCCATGGTTTTACACTTGAGCAATTGGCTGATGATAAATTTGAGCTATTGCTTGAAGCGTCATACCAACGTGATAGCTCTGAAACACAACAAATGATGGAAGATATTGGCAACGAGGTTGATTTATTCTCACTTGCTGATGAACTTCCGCAAACTGAAGATTTACTGGCTGGTGACGATGATGCGCCAATAATCAAGCTTATTAACGCCATGCTAAGTGAAGCGATTAAAGAAGGGGCTTCTGATATTCATATCGAAACCTTCGAGCAAGAGCTTGTTATTCGCTTTAGGGTCGATGGCGTGCTTAAAGAAGTACTTAAGCCTAATCGTAAACTTGCATCGTTACTTGTGTCTCGTATTAAAGTAATGGCTAAGCTTGATATAGCCGAAAAACGCATTCCACAAGATGGCCGTATTAGCTTACGTATTGCCGGGCGTGCAGTTGATGTGCGTGTGTCTACAATGCCATCGAGCTTTGGTGAGCGTGTAGTACTGCGTTTACTTGATAAAAACAACGCGCGTTTAAACCTTGAAGATTTAGGTATGACCGCAGATAACCGTGCATTGTTTTCAGATTTAATTAGTAAACCCCACGGCATTATTTTAGTAACAGGGCCAACGGGCTCTGGTAAAAGTACCACTCTATACGCTGGTATGAGCCAAATTAACTCACGCGATCGCAATATTCTTACCGTTGAAGATCCGATAGAGTACGAAATTCCAGGCATTGGGCAAACACAAGTTAATGCAAAAGTTGATATGACATTTGCACGTGGTTTACGTGCAATATTACGCCAAGATCCTGATGTAGTAATGGTGGGTGAAATACGCGACCTTGAAACTGCGCAAATTGGTGTTCAAGCGTCACTTACCGGCCACCTTGTTATGTCTACTCTGCATACTAATACCGCATCGGGTGCAATTACACGTATGGAAGATATGGGTGTTGAACCATTCTTACTTTCATCGTCGTTACTCGGTGTGTTGTCGCAACGGCTAGTACGTACATTGTGTAATACCTGCAAAGAAGGTCACACGGCTGATGAGCATGAATGCCAGCTGTTAGGGGTTCCTTTTGAAAGCCAACCGACAATTTATCGAGCAGTAGGGTGTGAAGAGTGTAACTTTAATGGCTATCGTGGTCGTACGGGTATTCACGAGTTACTTGTAGTTGATGAAACAATACGCGAAATGATTCACAACGGTAAAGGCGAGCAAAGCGTAGAGAAATACATTCGTAAGCGCAGCCCAAGTATTCGCCAAGATGGTTGTAGCCGTGTACTTGTAGGTAAAACAACACTTGAAGAAGTATTGCGTGTTACCCGTGAGGAAGGTTAACTATGGCGGCGTTTGAATACCGTGCCTTAGATGGCCGAGGTAAAGAAAAAAAAGGCATTTTAGAAGCTGATACAGCTAAACAAATTCGCCAAACTTTACGTGATCAAAAACTTACGCCGCTTGAAGTTGTCCCTGCGGCGCAAAGTGATAAACAAGTCAAAGGCGAAAAAGCCCCTTTACTCGGTGGCTTTTTTAAGCCTACAATTTCAACCTCAGACTTAGCATTAATTACAAGGCAATTAGCAACACTTATTCAATCGGCACTTCCTGTTGAAGGCGCTGTTATGGCGGTTGCTGAGCAATGCGAAAAGCCGCGTTTAAAGCGGATGCTTATGTCGGTACGCTCAAAAGTAGTCGAAGGTTACACCCTTGCCGATGGTCTTAGTGAGTTTCCTCATGTTTTTGACGACTTATATCGTGCAATGGTAGCCGCAGGCGAAAAGTCGGGTCACCTTGACCAAGTACTTAATCGTTTAGCCGACTATACCGAGCAGCGCCAACATATGCGTAGCCAAATAACTCAGGCTATGGTTTACCCCATTATATTAGTGGTATTTGCAATTGGTATTGTGTCGGTATTACTGGGCACCGTAGTACCAAAAATATTAAAAACGTTTGAAAAAACGAAACAAGTACTTCCTTGGACAACCGAATGGGTTATGGCAGGCAGCCATTTTGTGCAAAATTATTGGTTTATTAGTTTAATAGCGATTACAGCTATAGCCATTGGTATTAAGCATGCACTTAAGCAGCCTAAAATACGTTTTTGGTGGGATGACCGAGTGCTACATATGCCAGGTATAGGTAAAGTGGCTCGTGGTATTAACACCGCACGTTTTGCGCGTACTTTAAGTATTTTATCGTCAAGCTCGGTACCATTGCTCGAGGGGATGCGTATCTCGGGCGGTGTATTAATTAACGAAAAAATTAAAAAAGCGGTTGCAGATGCATCCGATAGAGTGAGTGAGGGTGCAAGCTTAAGAGCTGCACTTCAGCAAACTAAGTTGTTTCCACCAATGATGCTGCATATGATAGCAAGTGGTGAAAAATCAGGTGAACTAGAGCAAATGTTAGAGCGTGCTGCAAATAACCAAGATCGCGAATTTGAGAGCATGGTTAATGTATCGCTTAAACTACTAGAGCCTGCGATGATCGCCTCAATGGCGGTTATTGTATTATTTATAGTAATGGCAATATTGCAGCCAATAATGGCGATGAATAAAGCTGTTGGACTTTAAGTTAGAATAAATTTTTAAATATATTAATGGTTTTACCTAAACCATTTTTACTTAATGTTTTTAGAATAATGAGGTAATTACGTGAATAAACAATCAGGTTTTTCTTTACTAGAAGTGATGGTGGTACTGGTTATCATCGGGATGATTATGTCAATTGTTGCACCTAACATTATGGGTCAGCAAGAAGAGGCTGCTATCGATAAAGCGCATCTAGATATTCAGCAATTAGAAGATGCAATGAGCTTATACAAGCTTAAAAATAAGAGCTACCCAAGCACAGAGCAAGGTCTTGAAGCGCTAGTTACTCAAACAAGCATTGAACCGGTTCCAAAACGTTTCCCTGACGGTGGTTTTATTAATGAATTACCAGAAGATCCATGGGGTAATCTATATCAGCTAATTAGCCCAGGTGAAATTGGCAAGTTTGATATTTTTTCTATGGGCCCTGATGGTGAAGTAGGTACTGATGATGATATCGGTAACTGGGACGAAGAAAAACAATAATGCTTAAGTACACTGCTTTGTATGAACATGTTAATGCTAGAGGCTTGCTATGAAAGCAAGCCTTAAGCAGCGCCATGCAAAAAGCAGAGGCTTTAGTTTAATAGAAATTTTAGTGGTATTAGTGATTATCGCTTTTGCTACAAAAATGGTGGTATATAGCTTAGAAGGCGGTGCTGAGGAAGAATTAGATACTCAAGCATTAAGGCTGCATACCACCATTAACATGGCATCGGAATTTGCCATTTTAAACCAAGTTGAATTGGGCTTATTAGTAGAAGAAAATACGTTAGAGTATTTAGTTTTCGATGGTGAAAAGTGGATTACCTTTGACCGTGAAGATCTTTTTAAACCAATAGAGTTAGATGAAAGATTAAAGCTCACTCTCAACTTAGAAGATTTAGCGTGGGCGCAAGATAACCTCTTAGAGCAATCTAACTGGCGCGAACTTATGAGTGGCGGCGATGAGGACAGTTTACTTGAGCTTAAAAAGTTAAAAATCCCACAAGTGCTTATTTTGTCATCAGGTGAGGTAAGCGCGTTTCAACTTATATTAGAGTTAAAAGAGCAAAGCGAGCCTGTGTATTACATTGAAGGTGAATTTGCTGCACCAGTAAACTTTCGCCGAGAGCCAGAATAATGAAGCGCACTAAAGGGTTTACCTTATTAGAGGTATTAGTGGCATTAAGTATTTGTGCTATGGCGGGTATAGCTGCAATGCAAGCAACAAGCGAGCACATACACCACTTAACGACTATTGAAGAGCAAACCTATGCATCTTGGGTCGCCGAAAACGTTATTATTGAACAGCGTACTAAAGGCGAACAATGGCAAGGTAAAAATAACCTTAAAGGCAGCGAAGTAATGGGCGGTGTTGAATGGTTTTGGCAGCAAGAAGTAACAGCCACTGCTGACAAAAGCTTTGTTAAGTTAACCATAAATGTTTTTACGGATGAAAAATATGAGCATTCGGCATATGAGTTATCAACGTATCTAAATAAAGGCAAAAAGTAAGTGAAGCAGCGCGGGTTTACATTACTTGAAGTTATGGTAGCACTGGGTATTTTAGCTTTTGTTATTATTGCTACTCATCAAATATTAGAGACGACAACAAGAGCAAAAGATGCCTCCGATGAAAAAATTGCTGAGTTAAATGGGTTGCAAACAACATTTAGGTTAATGGATCAAGATTTTAGCCAAATGACTAAACGTGCAGTACGAAACGAATCTGGTGATGTTCAAGAACAATATTTACTTGCTGGTCGTTACGTTTTAGAAAGCCAATACGATGGTATTGCGTTTGTACGAGATGGCTGGATAAATCCAATTAATTTATTGCCACGTTCAGAACTACAAGCCGTTGGTTATAGAGTGATAGACGATAACCTTGAGCGTGTTTATCGGGTTTATGTTGATCAGCTTGATAATATGGAACCGCGAGTTCAACGTGTACTAGAAAATGTTGAAGAGCTTAAGTTTGAGTTTTTAGATGATAAAAACGAATGGCAAGAACAGTGGGAAATTAAAGCTCTCCCTAAAGCGGTTGCTGTTACTTTGCAACAAATAGAAGCAGAGCCAATTCGTCGTGTATTTTTAGTTCCTGGGCAAGGCAAAGTTGTTGCTACACAAAGTACGGATGTGAATAATGGTTAAGCAGCAATCATCGCGCGGCGCAGCACTTGTTATTGTTTTGTTTATTGTGGCATTAGCGGCTATTTTAGCAGTAGAAATGAGTGCTAATTTAATGGTTCAAGTGCAAAAAAGCACTAATTTGCAAGGTCATCAGCAAGCTAAATGGTACGCCTACGGTGCAGAAGAGCTTGCTATTAAAGGGCTAATACAAAGTAAAAAAGATGATGCTGATAAAACAACACTTGATCAAGTTTGGGCAACTCTAGGTGATGCTTCATACCCTGTTGATAACGGCACGTTAAGTGGCAAAATTACTGATTTACAAGCATGTTTAAATTTAAATGCTTTAGCCATAGCGCCAGAAGAAAATAGCGCAAGTAAAACAAACCCTGCACATAAAGCACTATTTGCATTACTTGAAAACATTGAAGATTTACCTGCTGATGAATCAGAAGAGACAATGGCAGATAGCGTATTTGATTGGCTTGACGAGGACAGTATTACATATCGCTCAGGCGCAGAAGAAGACGAGTATTTATCACGAGATTTTCCGTATATGACAGCCAATAGTTTATTTGCATCAACATCGGAATTACGCTTGGTTAAGGGCTTTAACCCATTAGTGATGGAAAAAGTACTGCCATATGTATGTGTAATACCAGGCAGTACGCTTTTATCTATTAACGTAAATACATTAATCCCAGAGCAAGCACTCATACTCAGTGCCTTAATAGAAAGCTTGAGCTTATCTGGTGCAGAGGCTGTGATAGGTGCAAGACCGCAAACTGGCTTTGACACCATTGATGAATTTTTTGAACAGGTGAAGCAACAAGGCGGTACTAATACCGACTCAGTCAAAAGTTTATTTAGTATTAAAAGCGAATATTTTAAATTACAAACGCAGGCAAATTTTGTCGACCTGCGTTTTTCGATGACCACATTACTGCACGCTAAAGACGGTGACGTAACGATACTGGCGCGAAAATTTGGAGGCGTACAGTGACAGAAATACTGTTGATCCGCACGGGTCAAACCGAGCAAGAATTGCTTAATTGGTTAATTTACTCACCACAAGAACAAGAAATAATAGCCAGTGGCGAGTTACCAAATGCAGAGCATTTAAGTGAGCTAAGCGAAAAAGCACTTACCCGAGAAGTGGTCGTGTTGTTACCAAGTGATCAAGTGCAATTAAAAACGGTCGCTTTGCCAACAAAATGGAATCGCAAGCTTGAGCAAGCATTGCCATACATGCTGGAGGAAGATATAGCATGTGACGTAGATGAACTGTTTATAGCAGTAGCGCAGCCGACAATGCTTGGTGAGCAACATGCAATTCGTGTAGCAATGACAGACCGTGAATGGTTTGAACAATGGCTCGCATTATTTGTAGAGCATAATCTATCAGTATACAGAATATTACCCGATGCTTTGTTGTTACCGCTTGCAGATGATGGCGCAGTTACCGCTATCGAGCTCAATAACCAATGGTTATTTAAGCAGGGGCAATGGCATATAGGTGCGGTTGAATCTAGTTGGTTAAATGGCTACTTAACAGCCATGGGTAATCCTGATATTAAACATTTTAGCCCAGCTAGTCAGTTTCCAGAAAGCGTTAACTTACAAGCGCAAACGAGTGAGTACGACTTACCTCTAGCATTATTTGCAAAGCAGTTAGATAGCGTTAACTTTAACTTACGCCAAGGTATGTATCAGCTTAAAAAACAAAGCGCTTTATGGTGGGGTTACTGGAAAGGCGCCGCAATTATAGCAAGTGTTGCATTGGTTTCTACTATTACAATAAAAGCTATTGAGTTACACCAACTTAATACACAAGTAGAAGTAGCTAAAGCTCAAGTAGTCGACAGATACCAAAAAGCATTCCCAGGAACTAAAGTTCGCCCCAATCTAATTAAAAGCCAAATTAAAGGCGCGTTAGATAAAGTGCAAGGCTCAAGTGAGTCGGGCTTTTTAGACTTAACGACTAATTTGGTTGATGTATTTTCGCAAGTCAGCGAATTTACACCTGAAACACTTCGTTATGACAAACGTCGCAATGAGCTGCGCATTCGTGCACGTGCTAAAGACTTCCAAACCTTTGGTAAAGTAAAAATCATACTTGAAAAACAAGGTTTAACTGTTGAGCAAGGGTCTTTAAATAACGACGGTGATTATGTCGTTGGTGAAATTAAACTGCGAGGTGCAGTATGAAAAAGCAGTTAATGCAACAATGGCGCTCGCTTAAAGAGCAAGAACAACAATTGGTAATGGTCGCTGGTGGCGTGTTTATTATTTTTGTTTTAGTAATGGGAATATTTCGACCATTAAATAATGCGATAGAAAAGGCACAGCAATCTCAAATTAAACAACAAGAGCTATTAGCTTGGGTTGATGAAAGCATTGTTAAGCTAAAGGCTGCGGGTAACACCAGTGTTGCTAGCAATGCAAACTTAAGCCAAATTGTTAATTCTACACGTGGGCGCCATCAAATAAGTATTAGTAAAATGCAGCCAAGTAGTGATTCGCTACGTTTGACGCTCGACTCTGTAGAATTTAATCAGTTAATAGAGTGGTTAGATGAGCTAGTGAATCAACACGGCTTAAAAATTGAAAACTTAGATTTGAGCCGCGATGATAAATCAGGCTATGTGCGTGTAAGCCGTTTAGTATTAGAGAATTAATTAATGAAAAAAATAATAACGTTATCGGCTGTCTTTTTAATTAGTTTTATTGTGTTTTGTATTATTAAATTACCAGCACATATTGCACTAGATATAGCAAAACCGTACTTTCCAAAGCAATTAGAAGTAGGGCAAACTGTAGGCACTGTTTGGCAAGGTCAAATGATGCAAGTTCGTTTTGATGGTGAACAGTTAAATAATGTTCGCTGGGACATTGCTGGCTGGAAGTTATTTACAGGCAAGCTAAATGCGAATGTGAAGTTTGGTAATGCACGAGAGCGTAGTGATATCTCGGGTTATGCTGATGTAAGTTATGGGCTTTTTAATCAAGAAGTTAAAGTGACTGACGGCCTAGTGCGCTCAACAGTAGAGCGTGCAATGCAGCGCGTGCAGCTTCCCCTACCTGTAACCGCTAAAGGGCGTGTAATTTTAGAACTTGATGAATACAGCTCAGGTGCACCTTATTGTGATTCACTAAAAGGTGAAATAGCGAGCCCTAATATTGACGTGCAAGGCTTAAATGGGTGGTTTAATATTGGCCCTCTGGCTGGTAAGTTAAGCTGTAAGTCGGGCGATATTGCTATATTAATTGACCCAGATAATACGCTTGGCCTTGTGGCAGATGCTACACTTAAAGCTAATTTCGACTTTAGTGTGGCAGGTTATGTAAAACCAGATGCTAGCTTACCTAAAGATGTACATGATGCGGTTAAATTTTTAGGCCGACCAGATAGCCAAGGTCGTTACCTGCTCAACTTTTAATGTTTGAATATAAAGAGTTTTAATGCAAATACCCCAATTTACTGAGCTGCACGCAAAGCAGCTCAGCACATTTTTAAATACCCAATCTCAAGCAATGACCCTTCAACAAAGCCAAGGCTATTTATTTGGCGTTATTTGTTCGCCCAATCCATTAGATGTGCATGAGTGGCTTGAGCAGATATTACCAAATACAGCTAATGATTTAGATGAAGAAGTACTTTTCTTGTTTATGGCGCTATACCATAAAATTAGTGAGCAAGTATTTGAAACAGGATACAAACTACCCGTTGAGTTTACTATTGAGTTTTGTAAACCATGGAGCGAAGGCTTTTTAGTGGCTACTAAAGCATATGCAGAGCCACTTTTAAATGCACCTGAGTTAGATGCTGAATTTAAAGAAGCATTAGAGAGTGCATTAAGTACACTGAGCTTTTTTGCTCTTGATCAGCAAGCAATTACTCAGATTGCTCAGCAAAATAGTATGACTAAAGAAGCCTTATGCCAGTATCAATATGAATCAATGGGTGACTTTGCACTAGGCTTTGCGGAGCTCATAGAAGTTGTTGCCATTAACAGTGGTTTAATAACTGATGACAGCTGGGACGAATAGTTTTAGCTTAAGCGCTTAGGTAATCTAAGCGCTTAGTTCTAATACAATATCAGTACAGCCTTGCTTACACTTTACCATACCTTTACCAGGCTCGCAGGTGGCTAAATCAAGTGTTAAAACTCCATTACATTTCTCACACTTTAACGTTTTGCCTTGTGCTAATTGTTTAAGCATGTTGCGCTGTTTATGAAATGAGTCGCTTGCTTTTTTATTTAATCCTGAAAAATCCACTACTTTGCTCGCTTTTGCTCTAATGCTTCAGTCACTATTTTACATACTGTATTTAAACGATCGCCATAAAAATAAAGGTTTAAGTCACGTTCACGACAATAGCGTAGGTGAAATAACTGAACAGAGTCATCTGTTGTAAACGTTTTTTCTACGTACTCCCCCTCAGATTCAGACAATTTAAGTTGACTGCTGATCCTATTTTTAGCCATATTTGCAGCAGGGCTTCTGTTAACCTTACTTGCATCACTTAAAAAACCAATGCCTTCACCTAATAACCTTTCGCGAGGTTCTTTTATAAGCGGATGATCGATTGTAAAAAAGGCAAGGATCACAACTACCAAAATAATAAATTTTTTCATGGATACGTAAACCTTGATCTAAGTAGGGTTGAATTACCATGCAGTGTAATAAACTGCATTTTAAAAGCAAGTAACTGGGATGAATAAATTATTAGCGATCTATGCCAGTAATTTTAACCAACATTGTTATAATGGTTAACAGCAGTCAGATATTTCTGAAATATCTGAAAGTATTCGAGAAGGCAATTTATTAAAGTAAATCTGCCTAGCAAGTAACTTGCTAGCTTTAAGTATAGAGTACTTGAGTATTGCTGGATTTTTATTTCCAAGCGGCGTTGAGGAACTTCGATGGACAAACAAATTAAAGTAAAGAATATCCCTGTAGAGGTGAAAATCCAAAAACCGGATTTAAGCCGTCAAGATGATAGGTTCAATCCCCGAAATCGTATTTATGTGCGTGCCGTAAAAGGCCTACATCAATTACTTAGGCAGCGCATTGGCTTTTTAGGCCTACTTGCGTTTATGTTACTTCCTTGGATTAATTTTAACGGCCAGCAAGCAGTGCTGTTTGATCTAATTGGTCAAAAATACAATATTTTTGGTTTAACGCTATGGCCTCAAGATTTTACCATATTAGCGTTTATTTTTATGCTGGCAGCATTTGCGCTGTTTTTAGTGACCACCTTCTATGGACGGGTGTGGTGTGGCTACACATGTCCGCAAACTGTTTGGACCTTTATTTTTATTTGGTTTGAAGAAAAGCTTGAGGGCACGGCTAATCAGCGTAAAAAACTCGATCAAAGACCCATGAATTTTGATAAGTTTTGGCGTAAAACGGCAAAGCATACTAGTTGGGTATTGTTTTCGTTATATACCGCTATTTCTTTTGTGGGTTACTTTACGCCAATCAGAGAGTTACTTCCTGATTTTGTAACGTTTAACGTGGGTGGTTATGCACTAGTCAGTATTATTTTCTTTGCTGCGTGTACCTATGGTAATGCCGGTTGGATGCGAGAAATTATGTGTTTACACATTTGCCCTTACTCACGTTTTCAATCAGCTATGTTTGATAAAGATACATACACTGTAACGTACGACGAAAGCCGTGGTGAAAGCCGTGGTCCTCGTTCACGTAAAGTAGATCATGAAGATTTAGAGCTAGGCGACTGTATCGACTGCAACCTGTGTGTTCAAGTGTGCCCAACAGGTATTGATATTAGAAATGGGCTGCAAGCTGAGTGTATTAACTGTGGTGCATGTATTGATGCGTGTGATGGCGTAATGGATAAAATGGAATACCCGCGTGGACTTATTTCATATACGACAGAGCGAAACCTCGAAACCCCAGAAAATAAAACGAATCCACTACGAGCTAAAATCATTGGTTACACGGTCATACTTGTTGTGCTTACGGGAGCACTTGTAGCTAATATAGCGCTGCGTAAAACAATGGACTTTGATATCATTCGTGATCGAAACCAATTATATCGTGTCGATTTTGATGGTTTAGTAGAGAACACCTATACATTAAAGGTAATTAATAAAGCGCAGTACGAGCAAACCTTTAATATTAAAGTACAAGGGTTAGATAACTTTAAGTATATTGGTAAGCAGTCATTTACTGTGCAGGCAGGGCAATCTCATAATGTGCCATTGTCGCTTGTAATGGACCCTTATGATTTAAAAGCGCCAATGACAGAGTTTAATTTTGTGCTTTCACCGGTAGATGAGCCGGATGAAACAATATCGCAGTCGAGTAACTTTTTTAAAGCGCGATAATCACAACCTACCTTAAATAGGTAAGTTGATATAGCAATTAACAAAAGCGGGTATATAACCCGCTTTTTATTTTATATAAGAAGAGTATGAGTAAATTTAGTTTTATTGACTTAACACCTGACCTAATACTCGATGCAATAGAAAGCGTAGGTGTGTACGCTGAATCTGGTTTGTTGGCACTCAATAGCTATGAAAACAGAGTGTACCAATTTAAAGCCGATGATGGCCTGCGTTACGTAGTGAAGTTTTATCGCCCAGAGCGCTGGAGTAAAGAGCAAATTCAAGAAGAGCATGATTTTGCATTTGAACTGGCAGAAGCGGAAGTGCCTGTTGTTGCCCCTATTTTATATAATGGGCAAAGCTTGTTTGAACACGAAGGTTATTTGTTTGTGTTGTTTCCAAGTGTCGGCGGGCGTTTATTTGAGGTTGATAACTTAGACCAGCTTGATGTAATGGGGCGTTTAATTGGCCGTATGCACCAAGTAGCTAAAACAAAGCCTTTTACTTATAGGCCAACAGTTACTTGCGAGGAGTATTTACATACAGCCAAAGTTCATCTTCAAAAAAGTAACTTAGTGCCTATGGGAATAAATACTGCCTTTTATACTATTTTAGATTTAGTGATAGAGCAGGCGCAAAAACAGTATAAAGATGTGCAAAGTATTCGCTTACATGGTGACTGCCACGTTGGTAATATTTTGTGGGCAGGTGATGCGCTAATGTTTGTTGATTTAGATGACAGCCGCCAAGGTCCTGCAATCCAAGATTTATGGATGATGCTCAGTGGCGATAGAGCGACGCAACTGTTACAGTTAGACACCCTTGTGAGTGCGTATGAAGAGTTTTGTGATTTTGATCACTCTCAACTCAAATTAATTGAACCGCTGCGAGCGATGCGTATTATCCATTATATGGGATGGGTAGCTAAACGATGGAGCGATCCTGCCTTTGTGCGGAACTTTACATGGTTTGCTGATGACAAATACTGGGAGCAACAAATTTTAGCACTGAAGGAGCAACTTGCAGCACTGCAAGAAGCACCGTTAAAGTTATTGCCGTAATATTTTATTTAAAGACAAGTACAACGAGATACAAATGCTTAAAAAATTAAAACTGAGTTTATTACTTTTATGTTTACCATTTGCAGCACTTGCTGCACAGTTTGAAGTTGATAATCAATACACTGTTATTGATGTAGACAAAAGTACATCACCACAAGTAACCGAGTTTTTCTCATTTTACTGTCCACATTGCTTTAAGTTTGAACCAGTAGCAAAAGCAATTGAACAAGGCTTGCCAGAAGGCGCGGAGTTTATTAAAAACCACGTGAACTTTTTAGGTGGCGTGTCGCCACAAGCACAAAGTAATTTAAGCTTTGCCTACTTAATTGCTAAGCAGCATGGTCAGGCGCAGAGTATTAGCGATCAAATTTTTAAAAGTATTCATGTTCAGCGTGCTCCTTTAACTGAAATGAAAGACGTTAAAAAATTACTTGAAGTAAACGGTATTGATAGCGCAACGTTTGATCAAGAAATTGCAAGCATGCCAGTTATTTCGGCTGAGCAAGCAATGCAAAACAAACAAAATAAATATTCAAAATTAGGCGCACTTACAGGTGTACCTACTTTTATTGTTAACGATAAATATAAAATAAACCTCAACACCATCAAAAATCAAAAAGAACTTGATGAGTTAGTAGCGTTTTTATTAGCACTATAAATTTCGGAGCATAATAATGATTAAATTAGTTAAAGCAGGTTTGCTTGCAGTACTACTTCCTATGGCGGCAACAAGCTTTGCAGCAACGTATGAAGAAGGCGTGCATTACGACGTTGTTTCTGAGCGCGCAACAAAAAAGCCAGAAATTAAAGAGTTTTTCTCATTTTACTGCCCTGCATGTAATAACATGGAAGCACTAATTGGTGAGTTTAAGCCTAAGCTTGATAAAAACGTTAAATTTAAAAAGAGCCATGTTGATTTTGTAGGTGTACGCG
The DNA here is from genome assembly GCF_015864285.1 of Pseudoalteromonas sp. NZS100_1. Taxonomy (NCBI): domain Bacteria; kingdom Pseudomonadati; phylum Pseudomonadota; class Gammaproteobacteria; order Alteromonadales; family Pseudoalteromonadaceae; genus Pseudoalteromonas; species Pseudoalteromonas sp. NZS100_1. The sequence continues at coordinate 4,434 of NZ_JADYXN010000041.1, read as the reverse complement.
ACCCAGAAAACCAACAGATGATGAGCCAAGCACTCGCTACTGCAGAAGTGCTTCCGCAAAAAGATAAAATTGTCTCTGCAATCTTTAATCATATTCATACAAAGCGCGCTAGTTTTAATGAGCTTGCAGATGTAAAAGATATATTTGTAGCGCAGGGCGTTGATGGCGATAAGTTTGATAAGCTGTTTAAAAGCTTCTCGGTACGTACGCTGAGCTCTAAAATGAAACGCGATCAAGACTACTTTAAAGAAAAAGGCGCACTACGTGGCGTACCTACATTTATTGTAAATGGTAAGTATAAATTAAACCTAGGTCGTGAGTCGGGTATTACTGAACCAGAAGATATTAGCAAACTGATTAATTACTTAGCTAACAAGTAAGTTTAGCTAAAACTAAAAAAGCTCCTACAAGGAGCTTTTTTTATGGGTAACGTTTACTGAGCGTATTTATTTGCGCTGCAAGAAAACACCCGACTCAATGTGATGTGTATATGGGAACTGATCAAATATAGCAAAGCGCTTAACGTTGTGCGTACGTGTTAGGTGATCAAGGTCACGCTCAAGGGTTTCAGGATTACACGATATATAAATTATGCTTTCGTAGTTAGCTACTAAGTCACACGTTAATTCATCCATGCCCGCGCGCGGTGGATCAACTAATATGGTTTGGCAGTCATAGCTTTTAAGGTCAATACCGTCTAAACGAGAGAAAGTACGCTCGCCATTCATTGCTTGAGTAAACTCTTCACTAGACATACGAATAATATCTAAGTTCTCTACGTTATTTTTAGCAATATTGTATTGAGCAGAATGAACAGATGATTTTGATATTTCTGTTGCTAATACTTTATTAAAACAGCCCGCTAACGCAATTGAAAAGTTACCGTTACCGCAATACAGTTCTAATAAATCATTTTTAAGTGGTTTACATAAATCTTGCGCCCACTCCAGCATATTAATATTTACTTTTGCATTAGGCTGAGTAAAGCTATTTTCTACTTGTTGATAAATAAGCTCTTGACCATTAACTGTTAAACGCTCAGTTACAAAGTCATCACCCAGCACTTCTTTTTGTTTGCGAGCACGGCCGATAAAGTCAATTTTGTATTTACTGCTTAGTTTTTCTTTAAGCGCTTTAATTTCACTTAACCATTCATCATCAAGTGGTTTGTGATAAAGCAAGCTTACTAAAATTTCACCGCTTAGCGTGGATAGGTAATCGATTTGAAATAACTTACGACGTAATATTTCACAAGGCTTAAGATGCTCAATCATCACCTGCATTATTTCACCAACTAGAGGCGCTGCTGGATCAAATGTATCAACACGGATTTTTTCTTTTGTTTGTTGATCAAACATAATGTGAAACAGATCGTCACCGTCGTGCCATACTCTAAATTCAGCACGTTGGCGGTAGTTAGTTGGCTCTGAGCTAAATACTTCTAGTTGCTCCACACCAAAACGTTGGAACTGTGCACTAATACGCTGCTCTTTTTCACTTAACTGCGTTTGGTACTGTGTGGTATCTATTTTAATAACTGCCATTAACGCTACTACCTTATCTAAGATCTGTTTATCGGCGCTATTGTAGGGAGCGCTGCGTATTTGTCTAGTTTTGGCTAGCATTTATGCTGTTTTATTGAACATTGTACTTTAGTTTTTGTTGTTATAGCCGATAATAAACTACGCACGCTTAGGAGACGAATCATGAAAATAGGTAATTATGGCTTTACGCCAAACAACAACATCAATAAATTCAATAATAAAGCTGATATACAGCAACCTACAATTACGTCTCCTCAAGATAGCTATCAACAACGAGGCCGAGAGTTGGCCGCAAAGGTGCTTGGCGATAAAATGGCTGAGCAGCTTGGATTGCCTATCGCAGAAAAAAAAGCAGATAAACCACTATTTGATTTTGATGAAATAGTAAAAAACGTACTCGATTTTGTAAGTCGTGCTGTTAATAAAGCAAAAGCTAATGGCGCTGATGACGAAAAGCTCAAAGATATGTTAGGCGACGCGCGCAAAGGAGTCCAAATAGGGATTGACGACGCTGTTGATGAACTCAAAGGTACAGGTGTATTTAATGATGACATGGAAGAGGGGATTAATAAGTCCAAAGAGGGAATTTACAATGGGCTCGATAAGTTTGAAGAGTCGTTATTTAACCCACAACCTGCCAGCGTAAATATAAGCCAGGCTCAATATGTCAGTATGACGAGTAATGCAGAGTATAAATTTACCACCGCAGAGGGTGACGAGGTAAGTATTAGCTTTGCAGATGCATTTGAATCTCAGTCGGCAAGTGGCTATCAGCAAAACAGTAATAGCGAGTCGTTTGCAAGCTCATCATCGCAATCTCGACAGGTATCATTTTCGATGTCGGTTAATGGTGACTTAAATGAGCAAGAGCAAGAAGCTATTAATGCAATGATGGAAGACTTACAAGATCTAAGTAAAACCTTTTTTGGTGGTGATTTAGATGAAGCATTTGAACAAGCGCAAGAGCTGAGTTTAGACAGCGATCAGCTGGTGGCTTTTTCTATGGATTTACGCCAAACAAAAACAATAGCAACAGTTAAAAGCTATGAAGAATATAGACCAGCACCAGAAAAACGAGTAGCGGAAGGTTTAGCTCCTTTTAATGATGACCTTAAAAATGCTTTTGAAAAAGCGGGTGAGCTTGGATTACAAAATCAGCTAGCTGGCATTCTCCAATGGTTAAATCAAGATCAGGAGCAAATAGATAAGTTAGTGGATTACACAAAGTCTATGTTCGAAAACCTTAATCAGTTAAATTCGGCAGCCGACGAGCTTGCTGATTTAGAAACCACGCAAAGTTAAACTACTTTCTTTTATAAATACCTCATGGCAAACTGCCGTTCTTAAAGTAAAGTGGGAACGGTAGTTTGTCAGCGCATATAATGGTCTTTGATTCAGGTATTGGTGGAACTACTGTACTTGAGCATATAAAGCAAAGTATCCCCAATGCTCAGTACAGTTATTTTATGGATAATGCATTACTACCTTATGGTGCTCAATCCCAAAAAACAATCATTAACCGATTATGCTCACTTATTCATTTCATCAAAGCTAATACGCTTAACGTTGATTTAATTGTAATAGCGTGTAATACCGCTTCTACATCTGCACTTAGCGCTGTTCGCCAAATGACAGATATTCCTATAGTAGGTGTTGTGCCAGCAATAAAGCCTGCGGCAGAGTTAACACGTTCAAATCATATTGGCTTATTAGCCACACCGGCAACGGTCGCCAGTTCATACACTAAAACATTAATTACTGAGCATGCACGTAATGTAACCGTTAATCTATATAGCAGTGTGGAGTTAGTAACTTTAGCTGAGCAATACTTTTTTACAGAGTCTTTGGATACAAACAAGTTGCATCAAGTGCTTGATGACCTACATATAGATAAAACTATAGATGTACTTGTATTAGGATGTACGCACTTTCCAATATTAGCAGAGCCTATTAGTCAGTATTTTAAAGGGAATGTAAAATTACTTGATTCAGGTGTAGCGATAGCAAACAGAGTCAACTACCTACTTAACCAACTTAACTTGTGTGTGAATAAACTAACAGACATAAAAAAGCCGCTGCAATATTATGCAACGGCTGATGTGTTTAGCAATAAGCTAGCGGTAAAGCTAGTTACACTGACTGATCCGTCTCAGTACGTAGAGCATTAGAATCATCTTCTTGTTTTTGTTTTGCTTCACGTACCTTTAAAGTACGTTGTTGGAACTCGCTATCGTTCAAGTTAGCAATTGCATTGTCTGCATCAGCTTGCGCCATTTCAACAAAACCAAAGCCACGACGCTTGCCAGTATTCTTATCCTTTAATAAACGAACATTGAATACTTTGCCTTGTTCTTCAAATAATGCACGAACCACACCTTCGTTTGCACGATAAGGAAGGTTACCAACATAAAGCGTTTTTGTTTTAACTTCAGCTTCTTCAGTCACATCAGATGACATTGCAGCAATAGCAATCGCACCTATTAATAAACCAGCACCAAATAGTAATGCAGGGTTTAAAGCTAAGCCGCCTAAAGCAAACTCAACAACAACAAAACCAACTACAGCAAGAATAACAGAGAAGATAAAAGATTTTTGATCGGGTAATTTCATTTTAGATCTACCAATAAACAGGAAATAAACATTAATTTAACATTGTGAACTTGCTATCTTAACGTCTAAATCAAACATAGCAATGATATTTGTATTAAATAATAAATAAGAGCACAAAAAAGCATCATCTTAGGAAGGTTTTCATATGGTTTTACATGGTTTTGTTCTATTTTTGTTCGAACAGTAAAAAGATCTAAAAAAAGGGTTGATCTGTTTTCGGATCTCCCTATAATGCGACCCCACTGAGACGGGAAACGCCAACGCATAGCGAGGCAGGAAC
>NZ_JADYXN010000040.1:0-29602 GCF_015864285.1 Pseudoalteromonas sp. NZS100_1 | reverse complement strand
ACACGTTGTAAGTTATAGAAATTAGTGAGAAGTTTTATAAAGCCACTAATGTTTATCTATTAGTGGCTTTAATATAACGATTAACGTTTTAACTGTGCTTCATTTTGGTTTAGTAAACGAATTATAGGATTTTGCTCTAATATTTTATTTTTCAAAATATAACCAATAATTAGTCCAGCTATAAAGCCACCAATATGCGCACCATAATCAATGCCATCAGGACCTGTTACTGCACCAAAAATGTTAAATCCTAACCAAATAGCAAAAAACCATACTGCAGAAAGTTTCTTCTGATAAATTATAAACATAAAAGTAAGGCTTGCGTGTCTGAACCACATTAAGTACATGCCAAATAAACCTGCTATGGCGCCACTTGCCCCCACGCCAGGTATATTCGACATTGGGCTTACAATGTAACTTGCAAACGATGCGAGTAGTCCACAGGCTAAATACCATAACAAAAAGCGTTTATGGCCTAACACGTCTTCTAGGTTATCGCCAACGATATATAAAAAGTACATATTGCCGACTAAATGCATTATAGAGCCATGTAAAAATACGCAAGTTAATACAGTCCATAGCTCATTACCTTTGCTTAAATCTGCTGGTGTCATAGCAAAGTTATCAATAACATAGCTAAATGAGCTTGGATTCAAAAAATAAAGTGCAAAAATCAATGTATTTAAAACAATAAGGCCGCGAGTAACCCAAGGGGTTTTTTGTGGTTTAATGTTATATTCAACAGGCATTTGCGTTAAAAATTGGAACAAGTAGGTTTTCCAACTTACTTTTTGATTTAGCTCGCCTAAACTCGCTTTTATTTCAGGGCTTTTTTCTACACTTTCAAGCTCATCTTTATCAATCCAGGTGCCATCGCAGTGTCTACAAACATCAATTTCGGTATGAAAAGCTTCCAGTAAGTGAAAACGTTCTAAACTTTTTTTACAATCAGGGCAGTCAAGCTCAGAAACGCCTAATGGCTCACCAAAGTGAGTTTCAAATTTATCACTTTCTGGGCCGTCATTTATCTCAGAAATCATCCTGTTCACTTCATTTTTCTCGAACCATAAACCACCGCACTCACGGCAAACATCTATTTCTTCACCTTGATAATTGGTTGCTTCTAATGGATGGTCTTTGCAATGTGGACAGCTTTTAGTTGGCATTTTTGTACTCCTTTAACGACCCAACAGAAATATCATTCTGCTGTAATTCCATTTGTAATTGTTTAGCGCTATTTTTTAATGCAGGCAGTGTTTGAGTTTTAATTGAATTAGTAATCTCTTTTAATTCTTCAGCTGCTTGCCTAGCGGAAATCTTTTTATTAGCCGCAGCATCTGTTAAAAATTTAGCGCGGGAGTAAAATCGACGTATTTGCGTTAGTAACTCACTTGGTGTTTCGAGCGTAGTTGGTGAGTACTGCATAGTTTGCCAAATGTACTTTTCGAGTGTTGGCTTGAAATACTCAATTTCTTTTATCGATGGGCTTTTTGCAAGTAAATTAGCGTATTCTTCCATGTTGTTGGCATTATCAGAGACTTCGTCAAATAAGGATGTACGTAAATAATAGTTATCTTCCATTTTACTAAATGAGTCAAATTTAAGCGCTTGTTCTAAGCCGCTTTGAGCCGCCAGAAAAACACCAAATACAGTAGAAATAACCATAAAAAATTGATTTAACCAAAAGCCAGTGCTTTTTAGTTCTTTATGATCCGCTGTTTTAAGGGCTTGCGAAAACTTTTGAGTAACTACAGGTGGTTTTGTATTACTTTCAGAGGCGTGATTAGTTGGTTCCAACAGTTTATTCCTTGAATATTTGCTTCCTTTTGAGGCGCACAAGAATACTCAAAAACTAACCAGTTAGCAATGCTCCTACCCACATTGAATATACTTTTTACATATTTATCTATATAAAAGAAACCATTCGAGTATGGCCCGGCTAAAATTGTAAATTACTTTATTAAATTATCTATTGAGTCAACTAAACGAGAAAGCTCTTGGCTTTATATTGATGAATCGAGAGTTTGTTTTGTAGCGCCTGAAGTTATATTTAGACCTTGTTGGCTAACTCCTAATGGGGAATGCTTATTTTGTTATACATAAAAGACCTGAACTTTTTACACAAGTATAAGCTCAGAATTTAAAAGTACAGCTCCGCTCTCTTTATCGCCTAAGTGGTCATCTTTATTATAAATTGGGCAGCTTTTGAGCGATAAGCACCCACAGCCAATACACCCATCAACGCGGTCGCGTAAACGCTGCATATGCGCAATGCGCTCATCTAGTTGCGATTGCCAATGTTTTGAAAGTGCTGACCAATCTTGTTTTGTTGGTGTGCGGTTGTCGGGTAGAGTAGCTAAGGTGTTTTTAATTTCATCGAGTGTAATTCCCATCGCTTGTGCCGCTTTTATAACAGCTACTCGGCGTAATACGTCGGGTTTATAACGTCGCTGATTGCCGTTATTTCGCCAACTACGTATCAGTCCTTTTGTTTCGTAAAAGTGAAGAGTAGATACTTTAACACCGCTTCTTTTTGCAACATAACCAACGGTTAGGTTGGCTTCGGTCAATTTTTTTTGTGAAGCGTCCATTATTTTAATCCTTTAGTTGACCTCAATATAACTTGAGGTTTTAAGCTTCTACCACATTAAAAAAGGAGCTAACTAAATGCAACAAAAACTTGAGCGTAATACTGTTATTATTTATTCAAGCGCACGAAAAAACGGCAATACCACAGCCCATGTTAATAGCTTTGCCGAGCAAAATGATGTGCGCGTAATTTGTCTGGATGATTATAAAATTGCGCCGTATTGTTATGACAAAAACTATAAAAATGATGACTTTTACGCGCTATTTGAAGTGGTTTTAAAGTACGACCATTGGGTGTTCGCGTCTCCTGTTTATTGGTATAACACTACGGTACAAATGAAGTCATTTATAGATAGGATCACAGATTACATGGATGACGAAACCTTGAAGCCGAAGTTACGGGCTTTACGTAATAAAGATTTTTCGTTGTTATCAAACGCATCATCGCTTGAAGCGCCTGATATTTTTGTAGAGATGTTTAAACGAACATTTAGTTATTTAGGTATGCAGTTTATTAACCACCATCATAAAAACACTCAATCGGCAGCATGATAAGCTGCCCTTTTTTCTTTGCTTCTGTTAGTTTTATAAATAAGTTAACTTATTTAAAACACAGGATTGTTTATGAAGTACCTATTAATACTTTTACTTATTAGCCCATTTTCGCAAGCGGGTGAAAATCTTATTAAAGGCTTTGGTAACTTTTATAATGTACCTCAGCATGCACCGATTAATGATTCCACCGTATTTAAAATAGCTTTTGATGTTGCTGATAGCGCTAAAAAAGGCGAGCAAAATAATTCGATGAATTCATTAGCGCGTTTTATTAACATGCATGTAGCGCATGGTGTAAAGCCAGATAACATTCAATTAGCGTTAGTGGTACATGGTAGTGCTAGCGTTGATGTATTGGCTATTAGTGAATATAAAGAACGTTTTAAAGCAGATAACAAAAATCAAAGTTTAATAAAGCAATTGTTGGCCAATAACACCGTGGTTTATGTATGTGGGCAATCGGCTACGCATTATAAAGTAGCACCAGAACAACTAATTGAAGGTGTGCAAATGTCACTTTCGGCGATGACAGCACATGCCCAGCTGCAACAGCAGGGTTATACACTCAATCCATTTTAATAATTAACATGACAAAAAATATTCTCTGCTTTGGTGATTCTAATACGTGGGGTTTAAACCCTGTAACGGGAAAACGCTTTGATGAAAATACCCGTTGGACATCGTTATTAAATAAAAACTTAGGGTGTGGCTTTAACGTAATAGAGGCAGGGCAGCCTAACCGCACGTTAGTGCATAATCCACCGTTTGATGGCGTGCTTAATGGTGTTAGTTATCTAAAGCCTTATTTGGATAAGCATGAGCTCGACTTTATTATTATTGCCCTTGGTACAAACGATCTTAAAAAACGTTTTAATTTAACACCTAGTTTAATAGCAGATGGGTTAAATGATTTAATTAACTCAATACATATTTATTATCAGCAAGGTAGTACTTTAAAATCTCCTAAAATTATTATTGCTAGCCCACCTAAAATAAGAATCACCGAGCAGTATTCGCGTATTTACGAAGGTGCAGATATAAAAGCAACAGAGCTCTCTAGTGCATTCAAAAGCGTTGGGGCTACTCATAAATGTACTTTTATTGATTTTAATACATTTATTAATGTAACAGCCGGTGATGGGATTCACTTTGAAAGTAATCAGCATTTAACGGTAAGCGCTAAAATCACTCAGTTTATTCAAAATTCGTTCAATAATTCTTAAATCGATCTGTTTGAATTTAATGCGACTTATGCAATCATCTAATAAAGTAGTGATATAAATTAACAACTTCGAGATGCTATGAAAAAGTACCAACAAAAATCTATTATAGCCGTTTTAACCGGAGGGTTAGTTTTTGTAATTGGCTGTTTTATTTTGCTCAATTTTGCAGCGCAGCAGTTAACAGCACAAACAAAGTCTGATGCTGAATATATTCTCGGTCATGTAGAAGGTGCAATTGCAGAGAGGCGTCGAATTCTTACCCCATTAAATAAGCTTGCGTTTAAGCAGTGTGACAACACAACCCTTCTTGAGATGCGCCGCGCTTTATTTGATGCAAAATATGTAATTGATATAGGCTTTTTTAAAGGTAACCAGCTAGTTTGCACTACGGGTGCAGGCTTATTAAGTAAACCAATTAACGACAAACAGCCTGACTTTATTCGAGATGATGAACAGGTGAGGGTTCGTTTTGAGCCAGAGCTTTATCTATTATTATTTAGTGAGCGCCCTATGGAGGTAATTATAGTCAGACAAGGGGATTATAATTTAATTATACAGAGCACGCCCTTTACCAACATCGGAATTACTGCGCCAGATTGGGAAGTTATTTATAAAACACCAAATGCTTTGCATCATTTAGCAGGTAAAGAGGGGCTGTACCAGCAGGTAAAAAACAGCGTTTTTTTTCCTTACGAAACTAACTCAGTTTGCAGTTTTACAAGTAGTCAATATTGTGTAGTAGTGCACTTGCCTTGGAGTCTGTTTTTTTCTAATAATCACTTATTATTAATAATTTCGTTAATTTTAACCTGTTTAGCGGGCATATCGAGTGCGTTAATAGTTGATGCGAGGATTGCTGCACGCCGCTCTACCAATCAACGTATTCGTAAAGGGCTCAAAAAGGGATCATTTTATTGGACTTACCAGCCCATTATTTGTTTGCAAAGTGGCAAGCTGATTGGTTGCGAGGTACTTGCACGTTTTGAAGATAAGTACGGTGCTTTATTTCCAGATGAGTTTATTCCGGTTATTAGAAAAAATAATTTAACTTGGACTTTTACTGAGGCAATGATTGCTACCACAATAAAAGAGTTAACCTCTATAGAGTTATTGCCAGAAGGCTTTAAAGTGTCGCTTAATATATTTCCGTGTGATGTAGAGCTGGGTAATGTGTCGTTACTGCCGCAAATTACAGAGCTTACCAACTCACGCTTTATTATTTGTTTAGAGATAACTGAAGACGAATACCTTGATACAAGCATTGCGCATGCTCATTTTAGAACCTTAGTTGAATCGGGATTTAACTTATCATTAGATGACTTTGGTACGGGTTATTCGAATTTAAGAAACTTACAAAATTTGAGCTTTCATCAACTTAAAATTGATCGTACGTTTGTTCAAGATATAGCAACTGAGGGCTTAAAAGCCTCTATGATCCCAAATATTATGGAACTTGTGCATAAGTTTAATTATACCTGTGTGGCAGAAGGGATTGAAACCACTGAGCAAGAAGCTATTTTAAAAATGGCGGGTGTGCATTATGGACAGGGTTGGAAGTATGGTAAGCCCATGACGGCGTCTAAATTTAAAAATTATATAACTAATCAGCATTTTTAGATCTCAGCTGCCATACTAAACGTATCATTATGAAATTTATAAATATTAGGTTTATTATGATCAAATTAACATTAAGTGCTTTTGCATTTTTACTACTTAGTGCATGTACAACACAGTACCCAAACCAACAATTAACAGGTAAGCAGTTCCCAAGCATTAGCGGCGAAAGTTTAGAGCAAAGCATGGTGACTATACCCAGCGATTTTAAAGCAGATAAAACACTGCTGCTCATTGGGTACAAGCAAGATAGTCAGTTTGATATAGACCGTTGGTTAATTGGTTTAGATATGGCGGGCGTAACGCTCCCTACATACGAACTACCAACCATTGCCGGGATGGCACCACGTATGTTTAGCACATTTATAGATAGCGGTATGCGCAAAGGCATCCCTAAAGAATTATGGGGTGGGGTAATCACTATTTATAAAGATGGCGAGAGAGTTCAAAAGTTTACAGGTAATCAAAGCCCAAATAACTCACGTGTAGTACTCATAAATAGCAGCGGCGAAATTTTATATTTTTATGATCGAGGTTTTTCGGTTGATGCGCTAAATAAACTAAAAGCGAGTATAGAATAATTGATCCTAAAGTTAGTTTAGGCTAATGCATATTTAAGGCTTTATAAGTTATTAAGCCACTAATCCGATCTGTTATTTATCTTATAAAAGCAATTTTAAAAATAAAATTGATGAAGGTTTTGCATTGATTTAATTGATTTTTATCTATTTTAGGATGAGAAAGAATAACAGTACTTTAATATCAAAATCCCATTGTAAGTTGTATTTGATTTAGGTAATGTAGTGTAAATGTTTCAAGGACGAAATTTATGCCCCATAAAAACTCGGTATTTGTAAAAACAACGTTTCAATCATCTTTTCATTCACACAACTACACCGCTATTTTAAGAACACTACAAGCTTTGTTTGGTGATATTAAAATGGACGAAGTTATTCCTAAAGCTGAGCAGCGCACAAATTATGATTTGTTTTTAATAGATGGTGCTAAAAGCAAATGGCAAGACCTTATTCCGACTGACCTTATTTGTTTAGCTAAACACTATAGCGTTGTCATTTTTAATGTTGATAAAGAAGATGTGTGCGAGCAAAACTTATTGCTTAACCATTTTAATGGTGTTTTTTATAAATCTGATCCACCAGAAGATATTTTTAAAGGGTTACTTCGTGTTAATACTGGCGAGCTTTGGTTTACGCGTAAAGTGATTTCAAAAGCTTTTAACGATATTTTAGCCGTGGCATCGTCGTTTAATAGCTTACACGACGACATTGAATTAAAGCAGGACGATTACGATCATTTAACAAAACGAGAAAAGTCTGTTATTCATTTAATTGCACAGGGGGCGAGTAACAATACAATCGCTGATAAACTTAACATTAGCGACCACACTGTAAAAACACATTTATACAGTGCGTTTAAAAAAACTAACTCACGCAACAGGGTGGAGCTTGCTAATTGGGCGCAGCGCTATATATCGGTTTTGCTGCCAATGGCTAAATAAGAGTAAAGCCACCAATACTTTATTAAAGTTATTAAAGTTATTAAAGTTATTAAAGTTATTAAAGTAAAAACTTTATCCTCTAGATTTTTTATAAGGGTTGGGTTAGCGAAGTACTTTCAACTTACTAATCACACAACCTATAAAGGCTACAATATGTAGCCTTTAGTTAATTTAGGAAGTCAGTTTATGCTGATTTTTTAGCCCATAAGCCTTTATCAATACCTTTTGTTATGAGATCTGTGAGTGCTTTTTCTATTGCTTGTGTTACACAAATGCTCATAGGTTCGTTGTCACTAAAGCCTGCTTCTGCTTCTGCTAGTCGTTTGTAGCTCACGTATCTAAAAAATCCTGCACGCATTTCTTGGCTAAGTACTTTTTTGCTGGTGGCTACACTCAATAATACTTGGCCTGTTCGAACATCAACAGCGCGTAAGTATATTGAAATAGCATCTTCACGGTAAAGTTCTGATGCGCCAATACCAAAGTATTCCATACCCAAACCACCTGTTTTCACATTAGTGTCGTAGCTTATGATACCGCCCTCTAAAATGATTTTTGCGGTTGTTAGCGGAGGTAAATCAGCTTGGTTAGGATTATCGGCTTGGCCTGCACGAATAATTTTTCGCTCTGTTAAAATGTTTTGTAAACCTTCACGCTCTACCGGCGTAAACCAATCAGATTCATGTAATGCTTGTATGAGTATTGAGTTAGCACCTTGAGTAACGGCAGTCGAAAATGAGCTAACGTTAGTTTGTGGCTTATATTGACCTGTTTGATCTCTAAATGAGTACACTGATACAGGAATACTCCCGACCGGTTTAGGTAAGTTTTTCAGATCTGCGAATAATTCGGTTGGCTCTAAACTAACTGCTTTTTGTTGCGATGGTGGGATTAAGTTCCCTAGGCTCGCACAACCGCTCAATCCTATTAATATTATTGTTATTAGTAGTTTATACATTATCCAAACCTCGGTACTTCAATGATCACCACGGTGTCATCAATTATATTTGTTATTCTTACTGTAATAGAATCGGTTGTGCTGGTTATAACTTCAATTTGATAATCGCCACTCATAAATATGGAGTCTTGATTGAAAAGGCTATCTTCTATGTCCTCACCAAATGCCATATCGGTAATTTCTCTTACCATACGATTTAAATAGGTGCGCTCTAGAGTTTCTTGAAATTGTTCAGCGTAACCTTTTTCTACTACCGGTGCTTTATGCTTGTTTTGAGCTTGGGCTTTACTCAACAGCATATTTGCATTGAGTGGGTTACCACCAAAGCTTGGGTTAATTGGGGTGTAAATTATTTCAGTTGCTGCTGCTGAAAAGCTTAATGTTGTTATTATTATAAGGGCTATATTTTTCATTTTACCATCCATCTTTAGCCATATCGGGTGTTGACACTGCCATGTTTTCGCGAGCCATTGCATCTATCACTGTATAAACAGCCTGCTCCACACGCTCATTTAAAGGCTCTAGTCGTCTACCTAAATAAGTTGCGTAAACAAGTTGGTTATTCATTATTAACGACAGCTTTGTGCCTGCTTTTGGAATGACCGTTTCTTTAATTTCAATGTTAAAACCTGCAGTTGAAGGGAGATCTCGCCAGTAATTAGAAAACTCAAAATAGAACTGATGACCAAAGCGGCTAATACTCCTATCAAGTAGTAGGCCGTCAATCTCCAACTCTTCAGCGGCATAAGATGCGGGCATTAAAAACAGAGAAAGCGTAAGTAATAATACTTGGTAATGGTTTTTATTATTATGCATAACTAAATGGGGAGAGTTGCTCTCCCCAACCTCAATAATTACATTTGAGTAATAGAAGTCACGTTACCGTCACCAATTTGGGTCACTGAAACAGTGCTGTTGAAACCAATTACGGCGCCTTCAACAATGTTATCGTTACCCATTTGAGTTACGCTAAACGAAACGTTTTCACCACCTACTAAAAATGCAGGTTGATCCATTCCAACTACCCAGTTACCTTCGCCAGTTTGTGAAATATCAATGCTGTGGCCATTACCTTCAACCATCATATCAACTACGTTCATTTCACCTGTTTGAGCTAGGTCAATTTGGTTCATGTTGCTATCTAAAATACCTGCAAGTGTAACCATGGCTTCGTTTTGAGAACCATTTTGCATAATATCGATATCGTTGTCGTTTGATGTTAGAGATATATCAGGGTATGAAGACTCAACAACAGCAGTGTTTTCTTGGCCAGACTGAATAACGTTAACGTCATTTTCAGACCCATTAAAGTTAACAACGTGTGCTGAATTTGATTCACCTACTTGGTTAATCATAAATTCGTTATCGGTACCTAAAACGCCCATGTAAGCATCATTTAATAAGCCAACTTGTGTAGCCGTTAATTCATTATCGTCACCAATAATATCAACGGTTGTTGAGTTGCTTAAATCAACCTGAGTTACTGTAACTTCGTTGTTTTGACCTTCGAATAAGTTTGATTCGATAGTATTTAAAGAACCTTCTTGGTCTAAATCAATTTCGTTTTCATCGCCTAATACAGCTACAAATGTTACTGCGTTAGTATTGCCTTCTTGTTCAATTGAAAGCTCATTTGCATCGCCTAAAATATCAGTGAAGGTAACAGTATTACGATCGCCGTCTTGTTCAATATCAAGCTCGTTATCGTTGCCTTGTAAAGAACTCACTTTGAAGGTATTCCAGTAACCGTTTTGCTCAAGACTCAGGCTATTCTGATCGCCCATTACAGAGGTTAATTCAGCTTCATGCCACTCACCTGTTTGTAATGAACTGATTTCGTTGCCATTACCTTTCATATCTAAGTTGTAAAACCAATGACCACCAGTGCCTTGCTCTACATCAACGATATTGTCGTCACCAACAATCATGTTGACAGCTTCGTTGTTTACAAAAAAGCCTTGGCCACTTTGCAAAACATTTAGGTAATTATTATTACCAGTAACTTCGGTAATTACACCGTTGGCAACGCCATCTTGGGCATATACTTGCTCGTTGTTGTTACCAATTGTTGTTACGCCAACATAATTACCTGATTGTAATTGAGTAACTTCTGTTGTGTTCTCGTTTCCAGTAGTCGAAACCTCAATAGTATTACTATCTCCCTCTTGCATTAAAATCGCGGTGTTATTATTTTGCGATTGCGCCAATGTCATTGAATTAGCGGTGCTAAGTATAGATATTTTTGTACTAAGTTCTGAGTTTGATGCTGATTTGTTGTCGGTATCTGCATATGAGGCAAAGCTGGTACCCATTGCTATTGCAACAGCACAACTTAAAAGTGATTTATTCAACTTCATTATTTTCTCCTTGAAATATTAAAATCAAATACCCTAAATGTTATAGGTTTTAATAAGGTATTTGTTGTTTCAGCATGCCGTGCCGATATATTTTTTGTGATCCGCTTGCGTAACTTTAGAAGTAGGTGAAGCGTAATATGTGACTATAAATAATTAAGTTTTAATTTGTCATAAATATTGAACTAACAAAGTTTAAGCTCAAATTCATAATCACCCATTAACTGTATTCCCCTATTTCATTTTCTTAAATCATCATTTTTTACCAAATAATTAACCTTTTATTATCATCGGTTTATGTGTGTAACTGGTGGGTTTTAATGTAATAGTAAGCAAAAGCAGTAAAAAAGTTTGACCCTATAATGGGTAAGGTTGTAATGGGGCAGTTCATTAAAATGACTGTGTTTAGTGTTTTTTTTATAACCAAACTGGTCAAAATTTATGATTTTTAATTCTTTTTAACTTTTTAACTTGTCAAATATCGTATTTACTAGTTTGCTTATAACTTGCCACGTGATCCCTTGTACTTGAAATAGTGAACAAACCCGCTTAGTGCTTCTAAGCTAACCCAACTATGGATAGAACAATGAAAACAAAATTATCTATTATTACGCTTGCTTTACTACCTTGTTTGGCTTCGGCTAAATTACCTGATGCAGGAGCTCTTCCACAAGCAGCTGCAAGCAGTGACTCTGTTATTGTTAAATATAAAAAAAATGCAACACCTCAAATGCGTAAACAAGCACGAAGCTTGGTTAAAGCAAAAATTACAGATTTAAATAATGATGAAGTTGATGATAACTTCACATCATTATTCTCAGGTCGCCTTGCTAAATTTAAAGTGTCTGGCATGAGCACTAAAGAAGCTATTGAGCGTTTAAAGTCTCATCAAGCTATTGAATATGTTGAGCCAGATTACCGAGTAAGTATTGCGAGCGCACCTAACGACCCTCGTTTTGATGAGCTTTGGGGCCTAAATAATGAAGGTCAGACCGGTGGTACGGCAGACGCTGATATTGATGCTGTAGAAGCGTGGACTATTTCTACTGGTAGTCGTGATGTAGTTGTTGGTGTAATCGATACCGGTATTGATTATAGCCATAGCGATTTAGCGAGCAATATGTGGGTAAATACCTCTGAAATCGCAGGCGATGGTATTGATAATGACGGTAATGGCTTTATCGATGATATTCATGGTATCAATGCGATTACCAATACTGGCGACCCTATGGATGATGAAGGTCACGGAACGCACGTGTCTGGAACTATAGGTGCGAGTGGTAATAACTCTGTGGGTGTAGTGGGTGTAAATCATGAAGTATCACTTGTTGGTTGTAAGTTTTTAGATGCAGCAGGTAATGGATCAACATCAGATGCAATCAAGTGTATTGATTACATGGTTGGCCTAAAAAACTCTGGTGTTAACATCCGCGTATTAAATAATAGTTGGGGTGGCGGTGGCTATAGCCAAGCGCTGGCTGATGCAATCGAATCAAGTGAAGCTGCGGAGCTACTGTTTGTAGCTGCAGCAGGTAACGACACTATTGATAACGATGTAAACCCACATTATCCATCAAACTACGAAAATGCGAGTGTTCTATCGGTTGCAAGTACTAACCAAACTGATGATATTTCGTGGTTCTCTCATTGGGGCTTAACCAGTGTTGATATGGGCGCACCAGGTACAGCTATTTTATCTACTACACCGGGTGAAAGTTATGCATCGTATTCTGGTACGTCAATGGCAACGCCGCATGTTGCTGGCGCAGCTGCGCTAGTTTTATCTATTAATCCAGAGTTATCTACTCAAGAACTTAAAGATTTATTAATGAGCTCGGGCGATGCTAATGCTGCACTGCAGGGGAAAACGGTAGCCGGTACGCGACTTAATGTTAACCAAGCACTTATTGATGCGGATCCAACTCCTGGTTTTAAAATATCAGCTAGCCCGCTTACCCAACAAATTATAGCTGGAGAGGCTACAAGCTATACATTTACAATTGGCTCAATTGCCGAGTGGGATGAGGAAGTAACGCTTGAATTATCAACAACATTAGGTGGTGCTTATTTATCATCGCTTACAGCGCGCCCTGGTGATGACGTGATACTAAATGTTGAAACCGATACTGATACTCAGTGGGGAGATTACGAGTTTACCGTAACTGCCACTGCGGGTGATATTGTTAAACAGCAATCGGTTGAATTAATGATACAACCATTAGGGTTAAATGACTTTACCTACAGCAGTACTGGTAGCGTAGCAATTCCAGATAATTCTCCACAGGGGATTAGCTCAGTAATTAATGTTTCTGATGATTTAACCGTATTTGGCACAACCGCCGATGTTGATATTACTCATACTTACTCTGGTGATTTAGTTGTAAAACTAATATCTGCACAAGGTACAGAGGTAACATTGCAAAGCAATGTTGGTGGTAGTAACGATGATATTGTTAAGAGCTTCACGTCTAGTGCATTCAATGGCGAAGTAGCAAATGGTGACTGGACTCTTCATGTAGAAGATACTGCAGCCGCTGATACAGGCACAATTAATGGCTGGTCACTTACGCTTAGCGCTATAGGCGAAGTAAGTGCACAACCGCCACGTGCAGGCTTTACTGTTGATACGCAAGGTTTAACAGCCTCGTTTGTAGATACAAGCAATGATGCCAATAACGACATTACACAATGGAGCTGGAGCTTTGGCGATGGCGCTACATCAACAGATTCAAGCCCTGTGCATGCATATGCGCAATCGGGTAGTTACGATGTAGAACTAACTGTTACTGACAGTGAAGGTAATACAGATACATTTACCCAAGCCGTTGTTGTAAGTGACGTGACCCTTGAACTGAACTTAAAACGCGCTAACAAAACACGCCTAGGTACGATGCGTGTAGAACTTAGCTGGGAAGAAGTTGGTGCAGAGTCATTAAGCGTTTACCGTAATGGTGAGTTAGTTGATACCACTGCAGATAACGGACGCTACCGTGATTACGTGCGTGGAGCTACATTACCATCGTACGATTACCAATTATGTGTAACAGAAAATGTGTGTTCGAATATCATCACCGTTTCTTTTGAATAAATTTCACTACTCCTAAAGTAATTTAAGCCCAGCTTTGCTGGGCTTTTTTATGTTTTAAAAAATATAAACTATGCTTTTTTATACGGGTGGGTTTTAAGCCAGTGCTCGGCTATTTGTTCGCGCGTGGCAAACCAAACCTGATCATGCGAGCGGGCATATTCTAAAAACCGTGCTAATGCTTTTATTCTTCCTGGTCTGCCAATTAAGCGGCAATGCAAACCTATCGACATCATTTTTGGGGTGTTTTCACCTTCTGGGTCACCTTCTTCATAAAGCGTATCAAAGGCATCTTTTAAATAATTATAAAACTGATCCCCTGCATTAAAACCCTGTATGGCAGCAAAGCGCATGTCGTTTACATCAAGCGTGTAGGGCACAATGAGTTGTGGCTTACCTTCCTTAATACTGTAAAAGGGCAAATCGTCGCTGTAATCGTCGGCGTCATATAAAAATGTGCCATTCTCAACTACAAGGGCTGCGGTATTTGGGCTAGTTCGGCCGGTATACCAGCCTTTGGGCTTTTTACCTGTAAGCTTTTTAATGGCGTAAATGGCTTGTTGCATATGTTCGCGCTCGGTTTGTTTATCTATATTTTGATAATTAATCCAGCGCAGGCCATGGCTTGCAATCTCGTGGCCTGCTTCAACAAAGGCTTTAGCTACATCAGGGTGGCGCTCAAGGGCCATCGCCACTGCAAAAATGGTGACCGGTATATCGTATTTTTTAAATAAACGCAGTAACCTCCACACGCCCGCGCGCGAGCCATATTCGTAAATAGACTCCATGCTGATATGGCGGTCTTCTACATGGGGAGCACTGACTATTTCTGATAAAAACGTTTCAGCGGCTGCATCACCATGTAATACACAGTTTTCGCCGCCTTCTTCGTAATTTAATACCACTTGCACGGCAATACGTGCTTTATTGGGCCAATTTGCATGAGGCGCATGTGGGCCATAACCAATTAAGTCTCGTGGGTAGTTTTTAAATTGCTCGCTCATTTTATTGCTCCTTTTTAAGTGCCGTGAGCCAAAACTCGAGCGTTTCGCGCTCTGCGTCTGTCATTTTTGTCATATTAGCCAGTGGCATGTCTTTAGTTATTACGGCGCGAGTATGCACAAGTACTTGCGACTTTTTCACCTGTTCAATTGAGTCGAGTTTAAAGCCAAGTGGCGCTGTTTGAAAAAGCTCAGAGGTAGGTGTTTCGCTGTGGCACTGCGTACAGTGTTTGCTGATTATATCCCACGCTTGTGCGTCGGTAATACTTGCTTGTAAAGGCGCGTTTTCGTCTGCATTTGTTGTACTGCTGGGCCAAGGTGCTATTGCTAGCATAAGGGCAAAAAATGCTGCAATACCACTTATAAGTACTGAAGGTTTATTAACGCCTTGATGTTTTAAGTTAAAGTAATGGCGTATCCACATACCAATACCAAACAGCGCAATTAAAATAAGCCAGCCAAAATTGTGGCTATACGTGTAAGGAAAGTGATTGCTAAGCATAATAAATACCACAGGTAACGTGGCGTAGTTATTATGTATCGAGCATTGCTTGGCTTTTAGTCCTGGGAGCGATTCGGGAATACGGCCGGCTTCTACTTCACTTACCATATAGCGTTGCCCTGGCATAATAATGTGATACACATTGCCAACCATACACGTGCCAATAAGCGCACCTACATGAATATACACAGCGCGGTCGCTAAATAATTGATCAACCCCAAAAGTCCACAGAGCTAATAAACCAATAACTACAGCAATAAACACTTTGCCGTTTTCAACCAGCGGGGTTTTACACAATAAACGATAAACACCATAACCTAAGCCAATAAAACCAAGGGATGCGCCAATAGCTGCAAATTTACTTAGCTCACTTTTACTGTTATCAATTAAGTATACGTCGGCGCCAACATAATAAAGTAAGCTAAATAGTAATATACCGGTGATCCACGTTGTGTAGGCTTCCCACTTAAACCAATGCAGGGTGTGAGGCATTTGTTCTGGGCCATTTTGATACTTAGCCACTTCGTAAAAGCCACCGCCATGCACGGCCCATAAATCGCCTTTTATGCCTTTATCGATTTTCCACTGCGGTGGTGTTTGTAGGTTGTTATCAAGCCATGCAAAATAAAATGAAGCGCCAATCCAGGCTATACCAGCAATAACATGAAAGTAACGCAGTACTAAATGAGCAAGCTCAAATAAATAGTTTTCCATAACAGTTAAGCCTCTTCTAATACCGGTGAGCGGGTGTCTGAAAATTGATTGTTATCATCGCGCTTATACACGCTTTTACCCATAATGTAGGTTTGCTCAACGCAGCGGTCGTCGCCTAACATCATCATTGCAAATAGTTTTTCATGTAGGGTTTTGGCATGTTGTATTCTAAATTTTAAAAACGAAGTTGCCGAACAATCCATTACAACAAAATCGGCTTCACAGCCGGCTTCAAAATTACCAATTGTCCCTTCTAAATCGAGCGCTCTAGCACCGCCGAGTGTTGCTAAATACAGCCCCTTAAATGCTGAAAACTTTTGACCTTGTAACTGTTGGATTTTGTAAGCTTCGTTACCTGTTTGTAGCAGAGAAAAGCTTGTTCCTGCGCCTACATCGGTACCCATGCCTACGTTTATGCCGTGCTCTTCACAGGCTTTTAAATTTAAAAGTCCTGATCCTAAAAATAGGTTTGAGGTAGGGCAGTGCGATATAGCCGCATTGTTATCTGCAAGGCAGCAAAGTTCGCGCTCAGATAAATGAATACTATGGGCAAATACTGAGCGTTTACGTACCATTTTTGCTTGCTCGTACACGCCTAAGTAATCTTCGGCTTCTGGAAATAGCCCTTTTACCCATTCGCACTCGTCTTTGTTTTCAGATAGGTGTGTGTGCAGGTAGGTGTCTGGGTATTCTTCAAGTAACTGAGTGCATTTTTGTAATTGCTCAGGGGTTGATGTGGGGGCAAAACGTGGTGTAACTGCGTAGCTTAGCCTGTCAACATTGTGCCATTTTTTTATTAGGGCTTTGGATTCGTCATAGCTTGTTTGCGCGCAATCAGATAAGTCGTCAGGGCAGTTACGATCCATCATTACTTTACCGGCAATCATACGTAAATTGCGTTTTTGTGATTCTTTAAAAAACGCATCAACCGATTGCGGGTGCACAGTGCCAAATACAAGGGCAGTGGTTGTGCCATTACGCAGTAGCTCGTCTAAAAAGCGATTAGAGATCTCTTTTGAATAATGCTTACACGTAAATTTTTTCTCTGTCGGAAACGCATACTCGGTTAACCAACTTAGCAGTTGCTCGCCGTACGCCCCCACCATTTCGGTTTGTGGTAAGTGTATGTGGGTGTCTATCATGCCGGGCATAACCAATTTGCCATCGTGGCGAATAATAGTGGCTGATTTATCTAAGCTTGGCAGTATGTCTTGCTCGTAACCAAGCTTAACTACTTTGCCTTGTTGAATAACTAACGCGCCTTTTTCAAAATAGCGATGGGCGTTGTCGCCTGCTATGGCAGGGTCGTCTACAAAATCGAGTATGTTGGCACAAACTACTGTTAAGTTATTATTGTTTTGCGTGCTCATTATTAGCTGCCTCTGTACGTTGAGTAGCCAAATGGGCTAAGTAATAACGGAATATGATGATGCTTTTTATCTTGTAATCTAAAGGTAATTTGCGCCTCTGGGTAAAACGCTGGGGTAGGTTGATTTTGATAATAACTATCTAAATCAAATACTAGCTTATAGGTTGCAAATTCTATCTCTGTATTTAGCCAGTCGGTAATACGCCCATCGCTATCGGTTGTGCCTTGGGTTAGTTGCACCCATTCGTTATTTGTAAGTTTAAATAGCTTAACAGCAACGTTTGCTGCTGGTTTTCCTGTGCTGGTATCGAGTATATGGGTGGTTATAGGGCTTTTTTTCATACTTTTATTCATAGCAATGACTCCAATCTTATTTTTGTTATTTTGGCTTGTTCGCCCGCGGCAATATTTAGCTCTGTACTGCGGGTGTTGTGCATGCGCTGCTCTATGAGTTCGAGCATTTGTTCGGCCGTTTTACCGCTGGCGCACACAATAAAAATAAAGCCAAACTTGTTCAGGTACTCTTTATTAAGGGCAATCATTTTGGTTAGTACGGCTTCGTTTGCTTTGCTCATACCTGATTGCTCATGCCCCGCTTTTTGTGCGGTAGCAGCGTATTTTTTGCTAAGGGTTGATAAATCACCTATTTGCGGGTGGCCTTCAAAGGCAGCTAAATAGTCGCTCTCATTTAGGCTATTCCAAACGCTTTGTGCGCTTTCAAATAGGTGTTGCTGGTTTTTAAACGGACGAATGTTTAGCATACCGCTTACCCAACTTGGTGCCGCGCAACAGTGCTCTAACGCTTGGTGAGCTTGAGCTTCATTTAGGTTGTTAATTTTTAAGCTACTCATGCGTTTACTTCCTCTTGCGTGGTGCTAATTAGGGCATTTTTAAGTGCACGCCATTGTAAACCTTGACGTTTTGGTACTTGGGCTTGCATAGCCTGATAAAGGCCAATTAACTGCCCGCTAATTGATATTGCTACTTCCATAGGGAGCTTGCCCGTTACATTTTCAAGCCCAACAGGGCAGGTCATTTGCTGTATTTGATCGGCTGTAAAATCGCGATGGGCTAAGCGTTGTTTAAAACGTTTTGCTTTAGTGTCAGAGCCAATTACACCGAGCCAATTGGCATCAGCGCGTTTGATAATGGCTTGTGTGAGTGCAAAGTCGAGCTGGTGGTTATGGGTCAGTATTAAGTAATTGTTAGCTTTAGGGGCACGTTTTACTTGCTCTGTTGGCTCTTCATCAATCACTTTTACTACATTATTAGGGATTGATTGCGGGAATACATCGGCGCGGCTATCTATCCAGCGTATGCGTATTGGCAATTGTGCCAATATACCAATAAGTGCCTGTGCTACATGGCCTGCGCCGTAAATATCAAGCGTAAAGCGCTCGCATTGCATGCATTCAAGCATCACAGTGGCTGCTCCGCCGCAGCATTGGCCTAAATTAGCGCCTAAGTTAAATTGCTCTATCACTTGGGCGGCTTCGCCTTTGGCAAGCAGTTCGCGGGCTTTTTCTATTACTACGTATTCAAGGTGGCCACCGCCAAGGGTGTCGTAAATATGCTCGCCGCTTATTACCATTTTAGATCCTGTGCCGCGAGGGGTTGAGCCATTTGTGCCAAGTACTGTGGCAATAACATAATTAGTGCCGCTTTGTTCGTGCTCGTTTATAGCTTGTGCCCAATTTTGCGTATGAAAACCCTGAAATGACTCATTTAAATTAGCCATGTTGCTGCTCCTTAAACCTGCTAGCGGTTTGCTCAATTGCATTTAATACACGCTCAGGTGTTGCTGGCGTATCAAGTGGGGCGGTGTATTTGTAATCAGCCACACTGCTTATTGCATTACGAATGGCACTCCACACACTAAAGGCCAACATAAATGGCGGCTCGCCTACGGCTTTTGATCTAAACACGGTGGTTTCTGGGTTTGCTGAGTTATATAAATTTACGTTAAATTCGGCAGGTGTATCGCCAATGGCTGGTATTTTGTAGTTGGCTGGGCCAAAGCTTGCTAGCTGGCCTTTATCGTTCCATTGTAAATCTTCGGTTGTTAACCAGCCCATGCCTTGCACAAAAGCGCCTTCAATTTGCCCTATATCAAGTGCTGGGTTAATTGAGCTGCCTACATCGTGCAGTATGTCAACACGGGTTACGGTGTTTTCGCCCGTAAGCGTATCTACTTCTACTTCACTGAGTGCAACGCCGTGAGCGTAGTAAAAAAATGGCCGACCTTCGCCTTTAGCTCTATCGTAATAAATTTTAGGTGTGGCGTAATATCCAGTAGATGAAAGCGATATACGGTTCATGTAAGCAAGGTTTGCAAGTTCGCTAAAGCTAATCTCGCCTTTACTAAAGGTAATGAGGTTATCTTTAAATACAATACTGTTGCTATCTACTTCAAAGTGCTCGGTAATAAAATTAATTAAGCGCTCTTTTATTGTGTTTACTGCGTTTAGCGCCGCCATACCGTTTAAGTCGGTACCGCTTGAGGCCGCTGTTGGTGAGGTATTTGGTACTTTGTCGGTACGGGTAGCGCTTATGCTTACCGCGTCAAAATCAACGCCAAAGCCATGGGCCACAATTTGTGCGATTTTAGTATTGAGCCCTTGGCCCATTTCGGTGCCGCCATGATTTAAATGTATCGAGCCATCGCTATATACATGCACTAATGCTCCGGCTTGGTTTAAGTGTTGTACCGTAAACGAAATACCGTATTTAACCGGCGTCATCGCAAGGCCTTTTTTTATAATAGGCGATGTGGCATTAAAGGCTTTAATAGCTGCTTTACGTTCCCAGTAGTCACCCGATTTCTCAAGCTGGCTTATCATATCTATTAAAATATGTTGCTCTACGGTTTGATGGTACGGCGTGGTATCGCGGCCTTTTTTGTATAAATTAAGTTTTCGGATCTCAAGCGGATCTTTACCTAATTTGGCGGCTATATCGTCCATTATTAGCTCGCCCATAATCATTCCTTGCGGGCCACCAAACCCTCTAAATGCGGTATGGCTTACGGTATTTACTTTACAGCGATTACCCTTAATTGTGGCAGCTGGGTAGTAGTAGGCGTTGTCGGCATGAAACATGGCGCGGTCTACAATGGCATCCGATAAATCAGGCGAGTAGCCACAAAATCCGTTTACGGTAATGTCGGCACCTTCTATTAAACCATTTTCGTCAAAACCGACATGATAGTGATTATAAAAAGGGTGGCGTTTACCGGTTAACTTAAAATCGTCGCTACGGGCTAGGCGCATTTTTACTGCGCAGCCAAGGTGGTAAACTGCAAGGGCTGCAAGGCATGCCCATGGTGCGCCTTGGGTTTCTTTGCCACCAAAAGCACCGCCCATACGGCGGGTTTCTACGTTTACAAAGCTAAATGGCTTTTTTAAAATTTTAGCAACTAAATGCTGCACCTCAGTAGGGTGTTGCGTAGAGCACTGAACATGTATCCCCCCGTCGTTATCAGGTTGCGCCAGCGCTATTTGACCTTCTAAATAAAAGTGTTCTTGCCCGCCTATGTTTATTTCGCCTTTAAGCTGGTGGGCTGCGTTATTAATGGCGTTTTCGCTGTTACCACGGTTAAGTGAATGGGGCGGCCTTACCCAATGCTCTTTTTTTATTGCTTCTTTAATATCGAGTATGGGGGTGGTTTGCTCGCACTCTATAACCACTAAACGTGCCGCGCGGCGCGCTATGGCGTAGCTGTCGGCAACGACAATTAATACAGGTTGTCCGTGGTATTGAATTTCATGACTAGTGAGTAATACATCACCTGGAAATACCGGGCCAATATCTAATTTACCCGGTACATCTTCGGCCGATAAAATACGTTTAACGCCTTCAACTGCCAGTGCGAGACTTGTATCAATTGATTTAATAAAGCCACTTGTAACAGGGGCGAGCACTGGGTAGGCATGGAGGCAACCGTAAGGCTCAGGATTATCGTCGGCAAAATTTGCACTGCCACAAACTTGTTTAATAGCGCTTTCGTGATACTTCGATTGGCCGACGCTACCACCTTGCGCTTTTAGTTTATCCATTTCAAAGTGACGCATGTGAGATCCTCGTAATGGCAATGTTGTTATTGTTGCGTGCTTGCGGCTCACAAAACTCAATACCAATGCGTTGTAATAAGTTTTTGCTTACCGTAATGCGATAATGCGCACTGCTTCTTACATCGCTCATGGGCGTAAAGTCATCGTTAATAGCCGTTGCTGCGTCTATAAAACTACTTACTTGTAATGATTGAGATACCAGCTTTTGCTCAATATGCTGCGCGCGCTTAGGAATAGCTGCCATACCGCCCATAGCGCAGCGGGCTTGAGTAATCATGTTTTGTGAATGCTCTATAGCAAGCACCAAACACACGGTAGATATATCGTCTTCAAAGCGTTTTGATATTTTATGACAGGCCAGTTTTAGCGACTCTGGGCGCTTTGGGATGGTGAACTTACTAATTACTTCATCGCTTTTAAGAACTGTTTTTTTGTAATCAATAAAGTAGTCGGCAACTTTAATAGTGCGCGAACCAGCGCTGCTTAATAAATCCATTGATGCATTAAGAGCGATTAAAAGGGGAGCTGGATCGCCAATCGGAGAGGCATTCCCTATGCTGCCACCTAGTGTGCCGCTGTTACGTACTTGGCTTGATCCTAAGCGTTCAAATAGCTCTTTTGACTCTGGGTAATGGTTATAAAATGCCTCAACAAATTGGCTATAAGGTAGCGCTGCACCTATGTGTAACTCACCGTTATTATCTGCCAAGGTGCAAAGATCCTTTACTTGGCTAAGGGAGATAATTACATCCGGTAAGAGCATGTTTTGGCTAAGCTCAATGGCAAAGTCGGTGCCACCAGCAACTAAATGTGCATAAGGATAAAGCGCTTTTAGCTCAACAAGTTGTTGGGCAGTTTGTGGTAAGTAAAATTTGCGAGGACCATTTTTTAAAAATGGAATATCGTCATCATATTGTGTATTAAGTGATGCTTTAAATTGAGCGGCCATTGCTGAGTACGGCTCAGCTTTACGTTCATAGCTATAGGCTTTTTCGGCTGCAAGTAATATAGGGCTATAACCTGTACAGCGGCATAAGTTACCGCCAAGTGCATGAAT
Organism: Pseudoalteromonas sp. NZS100_1; assembly: GCF_015864285.1. NCBI lineage: Bacteria > Pseudomonadati > Pseudomonadota > Gammaproteobacteria > Alteromonadales > Pseudoalteromonadaceae > Pseudoalteromonas > Pseudoalteromonas sp. NZS100_1. The sequence goes on along the minus strand of NZ_JADYXN010000040.1, from coordinate 6,992 downwards.
AACCGCTTTTTTACCAGGGTACGTTGGCTCATTAATATAAAGAGCCAACAAACTCATTATTATACCGGGCGTGCAAAAACCACATTGCGAACCATGGCACTCAACCAGTGCACGCTGCACTGGGTGTAAATCGGTTAAGTTTGGGTATAAACCAGTAGTCACAGCCTCTACCGTTACTATATGTTTTGCATGCGCATTGCCTAATAGCAATAAGCAGCTGTTCATTGTTTTGTATTGCCAACTAGTTTGCCCGTTTGCATTTATATGCTCTTCACCCACTAAAATTGTGCACGCGCCACAGTCGCCAGTTGCACACCCTTCTTTGGTGCCCACTTTCCCTTTTTTGGTGCGTAGCCAGTCCAAAATGGTGAGACTTGGCGAACATTCTTGTACTTCAATTGGCGTGTTATTTAATAAAAATTGAATCACACAGACCCCCTTAATTTTTATAAAGCCCTGATACATAAAGGCTTGGCGTATGTTTTTTCTTGTTATTTGCGCACGGGTAACAAAAATACTTTTTAATATTAGTAAGTTTATTGCAGTTACTATGCCATTGTTGACCGCTTGGTCAGTTAATGGTTTGGGGCGGCTAAATTATCGAGGCATAGGTAATAACGGCGTAGCCTTAAAAAATAAAGCACAGTGAAGTGAATGCTCTTACTATTTAAATCTAAAGGGGAAAATAGGGCTAGTAAAAACACATTAATGAAAGTGCTTTATGTTGTGGTTAAACCTGACCAAGGGGACATGTTTTTAAATGGTCGTATAATACCAATAAGCAACGAAAAATTAGGAGAACACTCATTCTAATTACCAACACAATAAACTCTTATTTTTGTTTATAAATTAATTGTCGGATGGCATGGCTTCGCCATTTATCCGACCTACGTCAACAATAAAATTAGGGTAGATGTCAGCGTTATTTTTTATGTAATTCTGTAAGTTGGATAGGTATTAGCTTATTAATCTTTGAGTCAATTTTTGTAGGCTATCTTGCTTATTTTGAGTGGATAAATAGCGTTAGCTTAATTTATGGGCCTGCTTATAAACAACGTGTAAAAAATACCTACTTTTAAAATAATTACCTTCTCAAATATTACCTTTCATAAAACCTAACCTCAAACTGCATTCAGTGTAAATTACAGCGTTGTTTTTAAATGTATTTTTTAAAGTTAATTCAACCTTTAAGGGATGTTTTTTGGCACGTAAGTTGATACAACTCCTTATAAACTTTAAAAAGGAATTAGCATGACTGCTGAATACTTTATGGTACTAGGGTTACTCGGTGTTGCATTTTTTGCTGTTGCAGGGGCGTTGCTTGGGTATGAAAAAAACATTAGTGGCTTTGGCGTCGTAGTGGTTGCAACCGTTACAGCACTAGGGGGCGGTACCCTCAGAGATATACTTTTAAACAAGCCGGTATTTTGGATTGCTACCCCGGAGTATTTATATTCAACCTATGGGGCCGTTATAGCAACAATTGCATTTATTCGATATTTACCGCGCGTTAATAACTACTACTTTTTATTGGTAGACGCTGTTGGTATGGCGCTATTTAATATTATGGGGATAGAAAAAGCACTCATTAATGGCTCTGGCATGGTGGTCGCAATTACCATGGGTATCACTACAGGTATATTTGGTGGTTTAATACGTGACGTAATTTGCCGTGAGGTACCAACGGTTATGCGCAGCGAACCTTACGCCTCTGCGTGTTTAGCGGGTGGTGCAGTTTATGCCGCTTTATTTAGCCTTAATGTAGATTACATTTGGTGTATTTTAGGCTCATTTTTCACGACTATCTTTTTAAGATTAGGCTCTTTGCATTGGGGTTGGCATTTAACTATTTTCAGAAAAAAAGACTTCAGAGATCAAAGCGACTAATTTTAGCTACGAGTAGCCCGCGTTTGCATGTGGTACTCGTAATTATTCTCATCAGTTATAGTAAAACCCAGCCGCTTATAAAGCCCTAATGCTGGGTTGTTTTTAAGCACTGTGAGCTTAATGGATTTTGACTGCGCACTTGTAATAACTTGTTCAATAACCGCTTTCCCATACCCTTTATTTTGATGCAGTGGATGTATTTGTAATTGCATTATTTCAACGTATTGAGCGTGCGTTTGGTACTTTAAAGTACCAATTGTTACCTCATTTATAACTATAAGATGGGAGCAGTCATATTGGTCATCAAGTCTTAAAACATGCTGTTGCTCAGTTAAAAATAACCTGGCCCTTTCCAAGTGTTCAATCATAGTTAGTTTTCTGAGGCTTAATAAGTAGTCTCGGTCTGAATATGCTGCCTTTATAAATTTAAAAACCATAGTGCTCCCTTGCAACAGCCTCAATGTTTATATTTGTAGAACTAACCAAAACAAGTGCGCAGTATTAAATGTGCAAGCCAAACTAACAAAGGCAATACTACCAATACCCAAGTGCTTTCCACCAAAGCCCGCCGATAATTCCCCATACACTTAAATTAATAACGCTCATTATAAGGCCCATTACCCACCAGTCTTTTAACGATACATAGCCTGAGCCAAACACTATGGGAGAGGTGCCTGTTGCGTAATGCGTTAACGACATCATGAGTGATGAAGCGCCAGCTAACAGTAAACCTAAAAATAAAGGCGGAGCGCCAAGCGCCAAACCTGCGGCGTAAAATGCGGCAAACATAGCAGTAATATGTGCTGTGGTACTGGCAAAAAAGTAATGAGCGTAAAAATACACAGCTACCAATATAATGGCCGATACAATCCAGTCAAAACCCAGTTGCGCAATGTTGCTCTCAACAAGTGTTGAAAACCACGTTACCAAACCTAGTTTATTTAAAAAAGTGGCCATCATTACTAATGCTGAAAACCAAACAACGGTATCCCACGCAGACTTTTCTTTAAGTACATCGTCCCAACTTAATACACCAGTCACTAATAAAACCGATAAACCTAAAAAAGCTACTGCGGTTGTGTTAACTGCATAGTCAGCCCCTAAAATCATTGCGGGTACACCGGCCCATAAAACAAGCAGCATAGCAAAAACACCCACCATTATTTTTTCGCCATAACTCATTGGGCCCATTTCAGTTAATTTAGATTCTGCATAGTTTTTAGCGTCGGGCGTACTTTTAACTTCAGGTGGGTAAATGGCATAAACAACCAAAGGCACAAGGGCAATACATAGCAAACCAGGAACAAGCGCTGCCAGCGCCCATGTACCCCAAGTAATACTAATATTTGCACCGGTAGCATCAGCAATAAGCTTTACAATTAGAGGGTTTGGCGCAGTCGCTGTAATAAACATAGCTGATGTAATAGGGTTTATATGGTAGCTCACTAAAGCAAGGTAGTGCCCAATTTTACGAGATGTGCCTTCCTCAGGGGACGAGCCAAAGCTTGTTGCTATCGACTTCATTATTGGGTGAATAATAGCGCCGCCTCGCGCGGTATTACTTGGCGTTACAGGCGCTATAACAAGTTCAGACAGCGCGAGTGCGTAACCAATACCAATTGTTTTTTTACCAAAAAGAGAAATAAAATTATAGCCAATACGATTTCCCAAACCGGTTTTAGCTAAACCCCGAGAAATAATAATAGCAATACCAATTAACCAAATTAATGAGTTAGAAAAGCCACTTAATGCATCTTTAATTGCGCCAGAAGGACTGTCATTAGTTACGCCAGTTAACGCAACAGAGGTAATAGCCAAAATAGCAATGGCGCCAATCGGCATTGCTTTACCAATAATGGCAACTACAGTACCAACAAATAAAGCCAACAAATGCCATGCGTTTTCAGTTACACCTTGCGGAGGCGGTACAGCAAACCAAAGTAGTAAAACAATGGCTATAGAAATCAGTCCAGAGGTAACCCGAATATCAGTACCCTTCATTAAAAAATGTCCCTAAGTTATAGAAATGCATGCATTCTGTGTATTGAAAAGGCAACGTTATTTTACTTCATTTAATAATAAAAAAGGTGACGCACATCATATGAATATTAGACTTATTTAATTTTATTAATAAAGAGGTAATAAACCATAAACTAAAGATGAATAATTAAATTACCAAATGAGAGCTTACATTGTACTTAATCAACTATTATTTTTTAAGGGTTAGTTTGAATTGTTTTATCGGCTTGTAAGGTCTTTGTAAGTCTTAACGAATACTTGGAAATACAATGAACTTAAAATTAACCAACAACGTGATTACTTTTTTATTAGCGAGTAGCTTTTTGTTACTTGGCTTATCGTTTGCGTTAGGAGCAAACCCTAATACGTTAACGGCTACGTTTAGTTTTTATGGCGTTGATTCGCTAATGTCTGTATCTGCATTAGGTTTGATTAGTGGCTCATTTATGGTTGCTTTAGCGTTTGCCACCGCGCTCGCTCACCTTAAGCTAATGAAACCTACGCCAGCACTTTTACTTGCAGCAATTATAAGTTTGGTTGCATTACTTACCTTGTTTGCCAGTAACCGTTGGATGGCGCAACTTGGCGGCTTTCCAATCATTGGTAGCGGGCAGGGCATAATTAAATACTTTGCTGTAGTGCCTTTATATTTGTTTTTATTTTATAAAGACAAACTTACCGACAAACAACACGTACTTTTAAACTTTATACCGGTTGCTATGGTTTTACTGTGGATTGGCGGCATGAAGTTTTATGAGTTTGAAGCAAAAGGCATTGTAAGTTTAGTAGAAACTTCACCGTTTATGTCGTGGTTATACACGGTATTTAGCGTACAAGGCGCATCTAACGTGATTGGCGGGTTTGATGTATTATTTGCTGTGTTATTGGGCTTAGGGCTATTTTTAAATAATAAAAAGTTAATTATTGTAAGTGGCTTAGCGTGTTTAAGCGTGTTTATGATGACCCAAACGTTCTTAATTACTGCAACCGGTGCATTTAGTTCTTCCACTTTATTGGAGCGTTTAGGTCAGTTTGTAATTAAAGATTTATGGTACGTAGGTAACTTAATCGTTATTGCGACTTTAATGATATTTAAACCGACTAAATAGCATATAAAGAGGACGTTATGATCAGTTGCCACCAATACGACTACATCGAAATTGCCTGTATGCACCGTTTAAGCATTGAGCTTATATTAAAAAATGGCGATGGTGTATGTGGGGTAGCAACTGACACAAAACGCAATGCTAATAGAGACGAATGCATAGTTGTTAACGTAAATAGCGAGTTGCAACTCATTGTGCTCACTACAATTAGTTTACTTAAAGCGCGTGAGAAAAACCCATACTTTGGCCACGTGAACTTTGATGTAAAGTAAATACCTCATTCATCCGTTTTTATCATAAACACCTCAGCGAGCCTGTATCATTAATATGTTAAGGCTCGCTTATCTAACTAATGCTTTAGCTCATACGTGCTTAATACATAAAGCCAAAGTTTTCCTATTACTCCTCTTAATTTTTTAATAACGTTTTTTACCGAATAAGGCTAAACGCCAGCTATTAAAGCGTAAAAAAATGCTAATCCAGTATAAGTAAGCCTCAATAAGCTTGTGTAGCGCTTAGTATCCGTACGTTTGTTAATTATGGTCGTAAAAGGTAGCTACATAAATAAAGCTAACTTACAGAAGTAACTGTTTATATAAACAGCTAGTTTAATTTTGTCCAATAACATTATTAAACGCCGTTTTGGTGCAAAGTAACAAAGGGCTTTTTATAACATGCCTAATTACTTGTTTACATTAAAGTTATTTAGTGGAATTATTGAACAATGTAATATACGCCGTTTTGGGGTGTTATAAACCCCCAAAGTGGTGTTCAATAAGCTGTTAGAAAGCTATGGAGTATTGAGTACGCTATGATTGAATTGATCTCCGTAAACATAGGTTGGATAAAAGACGGGTTCACAATTCTCTTTACTCTGACAGGCACAATATTAGCTATTTTAACTTATAGAAGAGCTCGACATACAGTTCTTCAGCCAATAAGAAATGAAGTTATTAAAAAACAATCTGAGCTTCTTAGCGATTTATTATCCATGTGCCAACCCGGTTCTAAATTTGAAAGTAGTGTAGATTACGTTAATTTAGTTCGTGTAAATCTATATCTTCAACTTAAAGAATTTGGCTATCTGTTCAATGATCATAAAAAGAAAATTGAAATGATTAGCAATGCTGTTTCTGGTTGGACACCTGTAGGTGAATCAATGATTCTTAAAGATGTAGAAGTAGTAGGTGCTTTTACAAAAGATAAGAAAGAAAGCGACTCATCATACGGGAAGTACAAATATGATGAGGCTCAAATTGGAAACATAATCATTGATAAGATCTTTTTGACAAAAGAACATAGTATGTTTATTCATAAAATTGACATTCTTGCGAATGATCCTTTTATGCCTAAATCAATACAACTCTCATTGCAGGATTTATTAAAAGATATTAATGAAAATTTGAGAGATATTTTGCCAGAAATACTTATCGAGTTTATTCATGAATTCATCGATAAAGCAAAGGCTGGAGAGGGTTATCCAGACTTTGAATCTGCAGGTATATATAATAATTTCAATCATGTACGTGTTCATCACAAAGAAAAAATTCATCAAGTTATGATGGAAATCAGAAACTACTTGAAAATAGATGATACATGGGAGTAAATCGCTTTCTAACAACACGCCCTGAGGTGGACGACTAGTAAAATTTAGCTATTAACTGCAAATTTTAAAAGTGGTGAGCCTCTGCGTTTTAAGGCCGCTAAATACGTCGATTCATCGTAGGGTGTATTCGTTTTCCAGCACCTAAATACAATCCTTATCCATTTAAAGGCCAGTGATCTAATTATGCTGTTATGCGGCTTACCCTTGGCTTTTTGTTGCTCATAATACGCTTTAGCCCAAAACGAATAACGAATAGAAAAGCCTGCCCATTCTACAAATGTTTGCCTTAAAAAAGTGGGGCAACTATAACGCCAATGAGTCCACATCTTTTGACCACTGCGCTCAATAACAGGCGCTATACCCGCGTACTTTTG
>NZ_JADYXN010000004.1:0-229904 GCF_015864285.1 Pseudoalteromonas sp. NZS100_1 | reverse complement strand
AGGGCAATGCGAGAACGAGTGAAACGTTATATTCTTCCAGAAAAAAGAAAACGGCCCAAAAGTAGGACCGTTCGAATATCAAAAACTCGGTACACCATTAAGTCAAAACATGCTTAACTGAATGGTGTTACCAATATATGGGGCATTTTAATTATCTTAACTTATATAACTATTTAAACCTTCATTGAAATACTTTATCAACTTTCATCACTTCAATATTTTTTGCAGGAATTGCTAATTTGTAATCAGCAATTACTTTATCTTCAGCCACTAATTCGGCAGGTTTATCGGTATTGTAAACCATTGGTGATGTTTGCTCAGACGCTAAACGTTTTTGCATATCAGCGCCGTCTGCGGTTATAAACACATATTGAACGTTGTCTGTTTGTAGGTTTTCTTTAATAACGCGATTTACATCAGCAACGCTTAGCGTTTTAAGTTTGTTAGTTACGTAACTTACAAAGCTATCTGTGTTGTAAAATTCGCTATCAAGTGCGTAACCTAATTGGCGGTTTTGACTTGCAACCATTTGCGGTACAAAGTTAATTAAAAAGTTACGCGTGGCTTCAAAGTCATCTTCGCTCATACCATTTTTAATTAGCTTATCTAGCTCAAATAAAGCCGTACGAGTTGCAAAGTGCGCATCGTTATTAGAGCGAAGTGGGCGTAACCACACTTGAAATATTTGCTCAGAGCGCCCTAGGTTTGCATCAGGCTTGGTTTGAAACATACCACGTGGAAAGTATTCAATGTATGCGTAATCGCCGTAGTTCATGCCGCGGGTTTCACGAATGCGCTCATACAAAAAGCTGTTAGAACTACGGTGCTCACCAAAGTACGAACGCACAAGCCAAAGTGCTGTCCAGTCTTCGCTACTTCTTATTGTATCAATAGGAAAACCAAACGATACCGCAGTCGATTGCGCCGACTTTTCTACAATAGTTGCATGATGACCTTTAAGCGCTGGTGCATCAGGAATACTTAAACGGCTTTGCTCACCTTTTGGTAGCGTTGCAAAATCGCTCATCATTTTAGCTTTAAGTTTTGCAGGCACAGCCCCAATTAAGCCAACCGTGAGTTTAGATTGCGTAAGCTCGCTGTTATAAAACGCTTTAACATCATCCAGCGTCAACGCTTCTAAATCAGAAATATCACCGTAGTTGTAGCTTTCATAAGGGTGATTTTTGTAAAGCGCACTGTATAGTACTTCTTTACCTAGCTCTTCATCGTTAGATGCTTTTAAGCCTGACTTAATACCGTCGATCATTTCTTTTTTGAGGCGTTTAAAGTCATCCTCTCTAAAGCCTGGGTTTAGTAATTGATCGCTCACAAGTGCATACCACTGCACCGCATTATCTTTATGAATACGCCCTTGGAACGACAGCATTTCTTTATCTATTTGATAACCAAAGCTACCCGCTAGCGGATAAAGTGCTTTTTGAATATCTTTATAGCTTGTCGCCTGCGAACCGCCTTGTGCAAGCATAGCCGCAGTTAACGCAGCAACGCCTTTTTTGCCTTGTGAGTCGGCAGCCGCACCGGTATTGAATAAAAAGTTAACATCAATTAATGGCGAGCTATTGGTTTTATCAAGCACTTTAAATACAGGTGCAGCAGGTGCTTGTTCAAGCTTTGCAGTAAGCGCATTTAAATCAACTTCTTGCTCAAACCCTGGGGCTTTATCAAGTGCCGACATAGTTAATGTGGTACGTGCATTATCGGTAAAGTATTTATTAGCAACGGCTTTAATATCTGCGCTGGTGATGTTATCTGCCGATTTATACAACTGGTTTATAACCTCAGGATCGCGCTCAAAATGCATGTAGCTAGCAAGGGTTGATGCAATCGCTTGCGATGAATCTAAGCCATTAATAAAGCTATATTTAAGATTCGATTTTAAATCACTTAGCTTTTGCTCATCAACAAGCTCTGTACGTGCTTTTGCATAAGTGCGGTTAATGGCATCGCGCGCAGTGGCTAAATCGTCTGCGTTTTCTACCTTAACAAATACGTGTAATAAACCCGGATCTTTAGTTTCTGGGTTATAGGTAAACATTTGGCTGGCAATTTGTTTGTCGACCACTAGCTCTTGATATAAATCTGAATTATTTGAAAAATAAAGTTGTGAGATTAAATCAAGTGCTGCTCTGTCTTTTTTAGCAGGCTCCCACGCAGCGCCTTTGTACGATACAAGCAACCAATGCCCTGGTAGCGCTTCATCTTGCTGGTGCAAATATTTTGGTGCTTGTTGCACAGGCTCTGCTTTAATGTCAGCAATATAGTTACCCTTTTTCCAGCTGCCCCAATGCTTTTTAACCATTGCCATTGTTGCTTGCGGGTCTACATCGCCCACAATAACAAGTGACACATACTCAGGCTTATAAAACTTAGCAAAAAATTCTTTACCATAGGCCATTTGATCAGGCATAGCTTCTATGTCTTTAAAAAAGCCCATAGTGGTGTGTTTATACGTGTGCTTATCAAACGCCTCTTCGCGTACAGCGCTTAATAATTTACGAATTGGGCTCGCGTTGTTTTTTAAGTACTCACCTTTTACCGTTTGTGCTTCGGTTCTAAATTGCTCTTCGGTGTAGGTTAAGTTTTGAAAAATATCAGCTTCAAGCTCAAGTACTTTATCAAGATGCTGCTTTGAAAAGTTTAAATGGTAATTTGTGTAATCGTTTGTTGTATAAGCACGGTTATCAACACCTGAATTTTTTAATATGTCTGAGTACACATCTTCAGGGTATTTTTGTGAGCCTTTAAACATCATGTGTTCAAAAAAGTGAGCAAAGCCTGTTTTGCCCTCTTCAACTTCGTTACGCGACCCAACCGATACCGGAATTTGCAGCGACACTACATCAGGGTAGTCGGTTTTAACAACCATGACACGTAAGCCGTTTTCTAGCTCTTCAATTAAATAATCTTGCGAGAAAACACGGTCATCAGCTTTATTTACTTGTTCTTGTTGTGCTGTTGTTTGCGTGCTTTGGTTTTGCTGCATTGCGCAACCGGTTAACGCCAGCGATACCGCTAAGCTGGTTGCTAATAATTTAAATTTCATTGTTGTCCCTTTTTAAATTGAGCAAATTTATTGTTAGATTTAACACTAACTCACATTCGATTATGCCTTAAAGCTAGTAAATGTAAGAGCTTTAGCCCATTTTTTATGTAAACAACTGTGTCAATCAGCCAGTTTATTAAATTATCAGTATGAATATTCCTCATCTAAGTTGAAAAACTTTCATTAAATAAATCTATCTAGACGTCTAAATGGCTGTTATATTAAATCCATCAACACGCACTTGGCTGGAATGAGGATTATGGCTTTATCATTAAAAGAGAAAATAGAGGACACCAAACAAGGTGTTTATCTTATTGGTACTACGCCGCCTAAAATTGGCACCGATAAAGCGCAATTAAAAATCATTGCAGAGAAGCTATTGGGTCGCTTACACGAAATTGAATACGACGGTGTAATAATTTACGACATTCAAGACGAAAGCAGTCGTACAAATCAAGATCGTCCATTTGCGTTTAAACAAACCGTTGATCCGCGTGAATACAGCCATTTAATTCGTAATTTATCTGCACAAGATGTAATTACTTATAAAAGTGTGGCGCAGCGTGGCGTGGGCGAATTTAAAGATTGGTTAAGTGAAACTAAAAACGACTACGATTTACAAAATGTAGTTTTAGTAGGTAGCCCGTCATCGGTAGGCGATATAAAGTTAAGCCTGCCAGATGCATATAAAGCATTGGCTGAGCAATCAGATGATTTCTTTTTAGGTGGCGTTACTATTGCTGAGCGCCATTTAAGCAAACGAAATGAGCACGAACGATTAATAGAAAAAACAGCACAAGGTTGTCAGTTTTTTATATCGCAAGCTGTTTACGACGCACAAGCGACTATAGAGCTAATTACTAGTTACGCGCGTACATGTAAAGCACAAGATATTACACCACAACGTATTATATTAACGTTTACCCCGTGCGGCGGCGAAAAAACCTTAGACTTTATGAAGTGGTTGGGTATTTCAGTGCCAGAAGCTACAAAATGGCGCATGCTTGATGCAGACAATACATTAAGCGAATCAGTGCGTATTTGCCGCGAAAACCTCGACTTAATAATTAAAAGCTGTGCGCATTTAGATGTGCCGCTGGGATTAAATATTGAAAGCTTAACAAACCGTAAAGAAGAAATTGACGCGTCAATTAACTTATACCGTTTATTAAAGGCAACAATGGAATTAAATCTAGCTGAAAAGCTAATAGCTTAGGGCTTAAAAAAATTCACACCCTTCTTGGCAAGCCTAATGGCTTGCTTTTTTATGTATAAAGCTAGAACCGAAAAAAGTAAGGCTTAGATCCTTGGAGTTCCGTGTAATTTACCTCGAACGGAAGTATTTTTAGTACGATTACGCATCATTTTCTTACCAACAAGACTTTCAATTGCATCTTGGGCTGCTTCTACAGAAAAATCATTTTTTACATTCGCAACTAAATGATAGTGTTCGTCACTAACCTCAACCATACCTACATTTTTTAAACCGGGATGGTCTACCAATGTACTCACATATGCTTTAATATCTGAACTGTCGCGATGCCCTAAACAAATATCTATATCTGAATCTTGATTATTCCTTTCGTACTTACTAAAACCTCCAGATCTATCCAGACGGTTTATTGACCGCCTAAGAGTTTTTAACTCTTCAAGTATATATTCCTGTCCAGAAACCTCTTTTTGATCAATTTTAGCGACTTTAAACTCACCAAAATGTTTCAAGAAAGTCGTATAATTACTATCTGTTGTAGATTTTTTATATGTAGCAGATATTTTATCTGCCAGTTTCTTTTTAAATTCGACAACTTGACTAAACCTGAGATCTCGAGGGTATTCTAAATGCTCAATTGCAGAGGTATCAAAAGAGTAAGAGGTCTCGTCATCTTTAATTATAATAGTTGGTTTATCGAAAGCTAAACGCAAACCCAGCTCAAACATTACATTTGGGTTTTTACAGCTTACATCGCAGACTACTATTGGATTATCGTAGAGATTCTGAATAATTCTTTTGTGGATAATACCAACATCATCAGCGTTACTAACTAAATTCCCTTCAAAACCGGCTTCATCTATCGCGTCAGAGAGTATATTTAGCACTTCTGACCAATGTGTTTCATTACAATCATCAGTGCTAGATATTGGCATTACAATGCCGCATACCTTTTTTTTATCTATGTCTGTCATATTACATCCTTATAAGTAATAGCTTTTAGCTACTATAGGCTCTCAAATTACACACTAAAAAATAAACCCTTAAACATCAATTCATATTAAATCACTTTAATCTAATATAACAATTAAATGTGTAGGGGTTAAATAATTACATTTTCTATTCTGCGGCTTTTTTAGCGAGCTTGTACGCTTGTTTGTTTTTATACATTGCCTGGTCTGCATCATTTAATAGCGCTTCAAAGGGCTGCTTTTGTTTATTAGTAAAACTATAACCAATACTAAGCGATAAATCGCAAACGTCTTCTTTGAGTAAGACTTTTGAATACTCAGTCGAAATTTTATCCATGATGTAGTTAATCTTGCTTTTATCGCTTACTTGCATTACTGCAACAAACTCATCGCCACCTAAGCGCCCTACTATATCAGCATCTCTTAAATGCGTTTTTAGCGTATCTGCCAATATAATTAAGGCTTTGTCGCCCACTTCATGTCCGCAGGTGTCGTTTAATTTTTTAAAGTCGTTTATATCAATAAACAAACAACACACGTCAAAGCCTAAACGTAGCGCTAAGTTAAGTTTTTGCTGGGCTAATAAGTTAAGTGCTCGGCGATTATAAATATTTGTTAATGAGTCTAACATGGCTATTTCGCGCATTTGCTCATAGCTATACACAAGCGCTAGGTCGTCTTCAATCAAATCACGTAGTTGTTCTATGAGTTCAAAATATTCATCGGTATAGCTTGTTTTCTGAGTGTCTTTTAAGCATAGCGTGCCAAATACTTCGCCTTCAGGCCAATGAATAGGTAAACCTAGGTAGGATTCAACACCATCTTCAACTACTTCTGGTAGGGTGTTCCATGCATCGTTATTGCTTGCATCATTAACATATAAAATATTTTTAGTTTCAGCAACGTACCGACAAAACAGAGGTGTTTGAGGAGGAAGTATAGGATTGGTCTCAAAGTTAGAGCCACCTTCGTTACTTCTAATAACAACGCGATAGCCTTTGCTTGTTGCCTGAACTATATAACCAGACGGGGCTGAAAAAAGCCCCGTTATAAGGTCGATTGTTTTTTGCCATTTATGCAAAGATATTTGGCCATCAATACCAGAAAATGCCCATTGATCAATTTCAAACATTGCTTTACCTCGGCTATTTAGTAGCTCCAGTATAGGCAAAAAAGCAAAGTAAAAGCTATTATTTACGACGTCTGCTTGGCTCTCTTTTACCAGTGATGCGTTTTTTATCGCGATCTTTTCGCGACTTGTTAGTATTTTTACGATTATCTTTTGGCTTTTTATTAGGATCTGGCTCGTAACCTTCTAACCACTGCGGCGTTAAACGCGTATCGAGTAGTACTTCAATTTCTTCTAGCAGCCATTGCTCATCAAGACTTACCAGCGACATAGCAAGTCCTTGTTCGCCAGCACGACCTGTACGGCCAATACGGTGCACGTAATCCTCGGCAATGTACGGTAGTTCAAAGTTAATTACGTATCTAAGTGTAGAAATATCTAAACCACGCGCAGCTACATCGGTTGCAACAAGTACGCGTGTAATACCTTCTTTAAAGTTTTGCAATGCACGGTCGCGTGCGCCTTGCGATTTGTCACCATGGATTGATTCGGTTTTTAAACCGTCTTTACACATTTCTTTAGCAAGCTGATCAGCCATTTGTTTTGTGCGAGTAAAAATAAGCACTTGGCGCCAGTTTTTCATACCAATCATGTGCGATACAAGTTCGCGCTTACGATCCTCATCTACAGCGTAAATAACTTGCTCTACTTCAACCGCGGCTGAGTTACGTTTATCAACTTCAATTAGTTCTGGGTTTTTAAGTAACTTTTTACTGAGTTCAAACACGCTGTCATCAAACGTAGCTGAAAATAGTAAAGTTTGGCGATCGCCTGGAATATGGCGCAATATGCGTCTTATTTCATCAATAAAGCCCATATCAAGCATGCGGTCAGCTTCGTCAAACACTAAGGAGTCTACACTTGAAAGTACCACACTGCCTTTAACTATATGATCAAGCAAACGCCCAGGTGTTGCCACTATAACTTGCGCTGTTTTAAGTGCTTTTATTTGAGGGCCAATACTTGCGCCACCATAGGCTAAAGCGCCATTGATATTAGTGCCTTGTGCGTACTTTTCAAAGCTTGCAAATACTTGCTGAGCAAGCTCACGGGTTGGCGTTAAAATGACTACACGTGCAAGGCCTTGCTCATCTTTTTTAGGGGTATTTAAAAGCTTATGTAATAAAGGTAAAACAAAGGCGGCAGTTTTACCCGTACCTGTTTGCGCGCTGCCCATTACATCACTTCCGGCTAAAATAGGCGGAATAGTTTTAATCTGAATTGCGGTAGGTTGAGTGTAATTATTTTGCTCAATCGCTGTTAATAATAACGGGTCGAGATTAAGTGATGAGAACGTAGTGGCAGACATAGGCTTAGCTTTAAAATAACAAAGAGCGCTATTGTACGCATATTACTGTACTGCGTAAATTAACCAGTCCAGAAAAGTATTTAATCGTGGTTGCTCACTTTCACTTTAGCGCTAAAACAATAAAAAAGGCGCTAAATAACAGCTGTATTTAGCGCCTTTTATAATTTTATGTAGCTTTAAGCTGGCTTTAGTGTCGCTTTACGCTCGTTGTAAAACGCTATTAAATCGTCAACTGTTGCTTGGCAGTATTCGCGAATACCCGAAACTACCATATGCTTTTCACCACTACCCACTTTAACGCCGTTTTCTAACAGGTTAAAACGTAGTGTGATTTTTCCGCGTTTGCCTGCATATTCAAAACTTGGCTCTGCAAACTCAAGTTCTGGTGCTGTAATATCAAGATTATCAAGGTTGATAAGCATTGATTCGTAAATGATCATTGGGCGAGCAGGGTTAATCATTACCTCTTGCTTACCCATTAATGGAATAATTACATGCGGGAAAGTAGTACCAGAAAACTCAACATAATTTTTTATTAGGCTATTAGTCAGTGCTGGGCATTGGCTGGTTTTACCTTTGCGCTTTACCTTTAAAATAACTTTTTCGCCATTGGTTACATCAAACTCATCAGCCCCTTCAGGGAAGTTAAGTTTGGTGTTTTCATCAACCATACCGGCAAAAGTAAATTCCATTTGTTCACTAATACCGTAGCGGTCTAGTACCAATGAAAAAAGTAAGTCTCCTGGCGCGCAAAACTTTTTGGCATCTTTGTCGTGAAGTGGATTGTAATCGTCAGCAACGCATTTAGCGAATCGACAACCTTGCTCACGAGAGATAGAAACATAATCAGCATGCTGCTGAAAAAAAGGACTTAACATAGTTTGTTCACTGCTTAAACTGCTTATAACCTATCTATATTACCAGAAAAAAAATACTGAGAGGTCGAATCTGTTAGATTAGTTGCTAAATAAAACAGAGCAATAAAAAACAATGACCTTTTATTTATTAGCGCTATCAATTATATGTGTTTTTCCGTACTGCAAAATATCAATAATGCGGCAACCCCTTTGGCACTACTTACTAGCTTTAAGTGTTGTAAGTGCATATTTTCAAGGTTATATAAATTTATATGCCCTGCTGTTAACCGGGCTTTACGTTGTTTTATACTACTGTGCGCTAAATACAAAGCAGGCAATAATACGCGCTACTTTAAGTACTGTTTTTATAGTTTCCTCATTGGCATTAGCACTTCATTGGATGCCTGGTTTTAATAACCTCCCTATTGTTATAAACGAGCGTATTACAAGCGATGCGATTGCATTTACCCTTTATGCTAATTTTGATAAAGCTATGGCGGGTTTATTTCTTTGTGCTTACTTTTATTCGAATAAAAAAGCTTTAAAAGCAGACTCTAATAAAGCGGGCCCATTAAACGTTAAACAACCCATTTTAATAGTTATTGCTACTGTTTTAGCTACGCTCACTGCGGCTTTAATGCTTGGACTTGTAAGCTTCAACCCTAAGGTTCCTGGCTTTTGGTTAGCCTTTATTGCTATTAATCTTTTATTTACCTGTGTTGCCGAGGAAGCTTTATTTCGAGGTTTACTACAAACTAAGCTTAGCAAAATAATTACACCGACCCGTTTAGCAATACTTGCCCCTGTAATTACTGCAGGTATTTTTGCTTTGGCACATTTTGCTGGAGGAATTAACTATGTATTGGTTTCATTTATTGCCGGCTTGGGGTATGGCTATGTTTTTTATAAAACGCAGCGCTTAGAGTGGGCTATTTTATGCCATTGGTTGGTTAATGTTTGCCACTTCTTTTTGTTTACTTACCCGATGCTCAATAAAATCTAAATACATTTACAAATGCTAACAATTTACTTAGTAGTAAACATTGCCCGCATTTGATTTTGTTAGTAATTTACTATTTCAAATAATAAATTAAGGGACTAATAAATATGCTACGTTTTATAACGGCAATAACAGTGCTCGCCACAATAACGGGTTGTTCAAGCATGACTTATCATACAGATATAGACAACGGCGTTTTATCTCAAGAAATTGGCACCTACGTTAATAAAAGAGATTTACAGCAATTTTATAGCGACCAAGAAGCACACGAAAGTGGCGCTACACTCCTAGGCCGAATAGAAGGTGAAAGCTGTGATGGCGACGGTATGGGTAACAATAATGTAAGCTATAACCGCTCTAAATCAAACGCAATTGATTTACTTAAAGCTGATGCCATGCGCAGAGGCGGAAATGCTTTTACTATTAATTCTTGTAGTGAAACGTCTGTATCGTATTGCGACCTATCTGTTTTATGCACCGGACAGGCCTACGACTATTAATAAGTAAAAGTGCAAATTATATATTAAGCGCAAAGCTAAGTAGTACGCGCTTTCCAGACTCGATTTTAGATACGCTGTGTTCGTACTTATCGGGTCTGAATAAATACACGCGATTAAATAAATTTATAATGCATTTTGAGCATTTAAATACCCCACCCGCTTTAGGTTTTTCTAATACAAAGTTGAGCTTGTAATAGCGCCCTTGCTGCACAGGGTCAATATGGTTCATTACGCTGTGATTAGTTGGGTAAGTAACAAGGTTTATCGAAAATGTATTACTGCTAAAAATAGCTTTGTTTTTAACGGTTGCAATCATACTGCCTCCATATTGTTTATGTGTCTTATTGTATCATTGGGCTGGGTCTTACTTCGTTTTTAAACGAGACTAAAACGCCATGATATATAGCCAATAAAACTAATATAAAATGATTAAACACAAAAAAGCCGAGCTTAATAAAGCTCGGCTTTTAAAAGTACGTTTAATAATTATGTACTTGGGTATTCGCGGTACGCACGCTCTATATTTTTAGCCTGCTTTTTAGAAATACCTAAATGAGCAAGTGCAACACGTAAACGAGCACGTGATAAGTCAGACCCCAATATTTCCATTGCATCAAGCACTGACGTACTTGACGTTTTGCCAGTAATTGCGACAAATATTGGCTCTAAAAAGTCTTTAATCTTAAGCTCGTGGAATGTTGCAACTTCTTTTGCAATTGCAAAAATAGCGGGCTTTTCAAAGCTACGTAAACCTTCAAGCTGCCATACAAAAAATTGTAGCGCTTGGCGAATCACGTTTTCGTCTGCTTTGCCGGCTGTTAATAGCGCAGGATCGTAAGTTGGAATACCACCTACAAAGTGCCCTGCAAGCTCAACCATATCCGACAGCGTATTAATACGAGTTTTAACTTCTGGTAATATTTTAGCGAGCATTTCGCCATTAAACTTCCAATCAACAAAGCGCTGAATTAACTGCTCGTCGGTTAGGTTTTCGCGGATCCACATGCCGTTTAACCAGCTTAATTTATCTACGTCGAATACCGGACCACCAAGCGATACGCGCTTCATGTCGAAGTTTTCAATCATTTCATTGAGTGTGAACTTTTCACGCTCATCAGGCATTGACCAACCCATACGGCCTAAATAGTTAAGCACGGCTTCTGGCAGGTAGCCCATTTCTTTATAGTAGTTAATAGACGTTGGGTTTTTACGCTTAGACAGCTTTGATTTATCTGGGTTACGTAGTAATGGTAAGTGACCTAGTACCGGTGCTTCCCAACCAAAATCTTCATACAGTTTTAATAACTTAGGTGCTGAGTTAATCCACTCTTCACCACGGAAAATATGGCTGATTTCCATGTGATGGTCATCAACTACATTTGCTAAAAAGTACGTTGGAAAACCATCAGCTTTTAATAACACTTGCATGTCTACGTTTTCCCACGGGATTACAATTTCGTCGCGCAGGTAGTCGTTAAACTTAAATGAGCCTTCGCTTGGGATTTTCATACGTATAACGTAAGGTTTGCCTGCAGCTAAGTTTGCTTTAATTTCGTCATCAGTGTGGTTTAAACCACGACCATCGTATTTAGGACGCAAGCCTTCAGCCATTTGCTCTTCACGCATTTGGTCAAGCTCTTCGCTTGTTGCAAAGCAGTAAAACGCTTTGCCATCGTCAACTAATTGATGTGCGTATTTTTTGTATAAATCGCTGCGCTCAGATTGACGGTAAGGACCAAATTCGCCACCGATATCAGGACCATGATCCCACTCAAGACCTAACCAACGTAGGCTATCCATAATAGCTTGTTCTGATTCTGGCGTGCTGCGCACTTGGTCAGTATCTTCAATACGAAGTACAAATTCACCGCCTTGTTGTTTAGCAAAACAGTAATTAAATAATGCGATATAAGCGGTGCCAAGATGCGGGTCACCAGTTGGTGACGGGGCAACACGGGTACGAATTGTCATGGTATATTCTCTTTAAATAAGTGAGATAGTAAAAGTGGTTTATGCAGCTACTTTGTTTAAGTAAGCAATTATATCGTTTGATTCGTACAGCCATTCTACTTGGCCATTTTGCTCTATGCGTAGGCAAGGTACTTTAACTCTGCCGCCTTGCTCTAGTAGCTCTTGACGATATTGCTCATTACTTTTTGCATCGCGTGTTTCTATGTTTAAGCCTTCGCGCTTAATGGCGCGGCGTACTTTTACACAAAACGGGCATGCTTTAAATTGATATAGTTTAAATTGTGAGGTTTGCTGATCAAGCTGCGCTTGCACATCGCTTGCACGCTTTTTACTGCGAGGAGTAAATACAAAATTAAAGAATAAAATTATACAACCTAAAAACCAACGAACTAATTTCATGTTCTATGCTCTACTTACAACAATTTAAGGAGCCAGATTTTAGCACAAATTTACAATCAAAAAAGCTCAATACTATTGAGTTATTAGCTCATCTTCATAAAGTGTTAATTCGCTGCATGCGGTTACCTTATTTCGTCCTGTTTTTTTAGAGTGATAAAGCGCTAAATCAGCCTGATTAACAAGACTCGATACAGTGTCGATATTTTGTAACTCTAAAAACCCAATGCTTATTGTTAATTGCTCAACCTGTGCAAAAGGATACTTAGCAACGTTAGCTCTAAGCCGGTCTAATGCATTGTAAGCATCAGCCTGAGTTGATACCTGAAATAATATGGCAAATTCTTCTCCCCCATACCTAAATACATAGTCTTCAACTCTAAAGTTACTTTTTAATAATTTAGCTATTTTGGCTATAACTTTATCGCCAACTACGTGCCCAAAATTGTCGTTCACATTCTTAAATAAATCGATATCGACTATAGCCAAAAACCATCCTCGATTTTTACAAGCTCCTTCTCTTGGTACTAAAAAACCATCGCCCGACACTATCTCCATAACTTTTTTATCAAACGTTTGACGGTTTAATAACTCTGTTAGAGGGTCTAAGCGCGATTTATGTAATAACCACAATTGATTGGCATAAATATTTAAAATATGTAAAGCCATCATACAAGTTTGCTCTTTTAACGCGTGCTCGGTTTCTATAATTAAAACGCCAGTAACATCATCTAAATGATAAACAGGTATATAACTAGTCGTGTGTGCGTAGGCATGGCTAACGATTACTTTATTTGGGGTGGCTTTATTTAATAAATGTTGAATTTGGATTGAGTTCACATCTTTTAACCCATTTTTGGGGTTAATCAGTGTAGGTGGTATAGGTGCAGAAAAATGCTTATTAATATAAATAGCGAAATTATTAACTTTCAGTAAATCACTAACCGCTTGGATTAGTGCGCAATCTAAATCCCCCTCTTCTTCTTGCTGTGTGAGTGAAACAATCCATTTATGACCACATTTATTTGCTTCCATTTCATCGCCTAAACTAATTTGACTGTAATTAGTTTAGACAAGATTTATGACTTTACTAAACAATGAGATAATACTTATTAGCTAATCCTTTCGGATAAGGTTTTAAAGTAGTACGAGGTCATCTCTGTGAAGCACTTCTGCACCGCTATCATAGTCAAGTAACTCAGCAATTTGATTTGAATGCGCCCCTTTTATTTTATTTACTTCAACACTGCTAAAACGCGTTAAGCCTCGTGCAATTATTTGATTTTTAGTATCTATTAAATCAATTAAGTCGCCTCGTTCAAAATTTCCAAATGCATTAGTAACGCCTTTAGCGAGTAAGCTTGCACCTTTATTTTGCAGCGCTGTAATAGCGCCAGCATCTATAGTGATCTGCCCTGTGCTTTTAGGTCCTGCTAGTAACCATTTTTTTCGGCCATCTTTTGGAGCGGTGAGTTTTAAAAAACGAGTGCCAGGTAACTCGTCACTCATGCATTTTAAAATAACGTTTTTGCCTGCGCCTTTAGCAATAATAACTTCAACGCCTGCGCGCCTTGCAATATCGGCTGCTTGTAGTTTAGTTGCCATACCGCCGGTGCCTAAATTTGTACCACTGCCACCAGCAAGTTGGCGTAACTCATCGTTTATATGTGTAACTTCACCAATAAGAGTTGCGTCGGCATTAGTGCGAGGATCACTGGTAAATAACCCTTCTTGATCGGTAAGTAACAGTAATTTGTTTGCATTAGCCAAAATAGCAACAAGCGCCGATAAATTATCGTTGTCACCCACTTTTATTTCACTCGTGGCTACTGCGTCATTTTCGTTAATGATTGGCACAACGTCGTAATTTAATAATGCAGTGAGTGTATCGCGGGCATTTAGGTAGCGCTCTCTGTCGTCTACATCGGCGCGAGTAAGCAGCATTTGCCCTACGTTTACACCGTATAAAGCAAATAAGCTTTGCCAAATATGAATAAGTTGACCTTGCCCAACGGCAGCAAGCATTTGTTTATCAATTAAGCTTCTGCCGCAGGGCTTTAATAGTTGTTCGCGCCCAGCAGCAACAGCACCACTAGACACCAAAATAACCTGATGCCCCTGTTTTTTAAGCTCGCAACATTGGCGTACTAATTCAACCATGTGTGCTTTATCTAACTTTTCGGTGCCGCCAGTGAGTACACTTGTACCAAGCTTTACAACTATTACTTGTTCCCTTTGCATGGGTTTTTACTAATCATTTATTAAAGATAAATTAATTTATACCAGCTCGGTATTTTTGAACAAGTTAAAAATATTCATGCTAGGATCTGATTTTATTAAATTATGTAAATTACTCTCTATGCCTGCCAGTTTATGTTTAATTATTGCCACTTTTTTATGGGGCAGCTCTTTTATTGCGCTCAAATATGCCATTGCCATTTACGACCCTGCATTGGTGATATTTTTACGCATGCTCACCACGTTATTTTTGTCGCTTTGTTTGTGGCGTTACGTTATTCGGTTTGAGTATTTAAAAGGTGACTGGAAGTATTTAGTGGGTATGTCGCTTGCTGAACCTTGCTTGTACTTTTTATTTGAAGGACATGCAATGGAATACACGTCAGCCTCGCAAGCTGGGGTTATTGTGTCGTGCTTACCTATTATTATTGCGCTACTTGCCTTTTTATTACTTAAAGAATACATAAGCAAATCCATTGTGGTCGGTTTTACGTTGTGTATTGGCGGCAGTATTTTACTTACTCTTCTTTCACCAAGTTCTGACCAAGCACCTAATCCGTTACTGGGTAACTTTTTGGAGCTTATGGCTATGGTGTGCGCTGCATTTTATACCGTAAGTATTAAGCATTTGGCTAATCGCTACTCGCCTCTTACTTTAATTGCTTTGCAAGGTATTAGCGGTAGTTTGTTTTTTGCGCCATTTTTGTTTTTTATCGACCTACCAAGCGAAAACCAGCATGACTTAACCGCACTTATGAGCATTTTGTACTTAGGATCGTGTGTAACTCTAGGTGGTTATGGCATGTATAACTACGCCATTAGTAAGGTGTCGGTATTAACCGCAGCTGCATATTCTAATTTAATTCCTATTTTTACGCTTATTTTGTCCGCTATTATTTTGGGCGAAGTGCTCAACGTTTGGCAATGGTTGAGCATATTTGTGGTGTTTATTGGTGTAATGGTAAGTCAGCGTCATCAAGAGCTCGTAATCGATATCCCACTAAATGAATCTGGCGAAGATAATTGCGCAGATACAAGTAACCTCAAGTCAGTTCCAGAGGCAAGCGAATCAAAAGGGTAACAGGTAAGCAAATAAAGCCCTGGTGTTTGTAAAAAGTCGTGTTGAGATTGATGGATAACCTCAACCCCCGTTACTTTATAATTTTGCACCACGCCACTTTGCAATTGTAAAGTAAACTGCTCACCCACTTTAGCGTTTTGTAAAAATGCGAAGTGGGTGTCGTTATGCCCTGCTATTAGCGCGCCTTTTTTATTACCAAACTCTTTGCCACCCAACGCTCCTGCGGGTAAAAACTGGCTAGGTGCAAACGCTAAGTTACGACCACTCGCTCCAGCAAGCACACTCAATGTTTTATTATGGCTTGGCCAATTAAGCTGCGCTGTAACGTAAGTATCGGCATAAAACCATGGTTTTACTTGTGCATTAGGGTCGTTAAGTGCCTCTTGCCACGCTTGCTCAATTAATACTTGAGCAAGCCACGCTTTAGCTTGCATATAAGCGCCGTGTCCAAATAATCCTAACCCTAATATTAGTAAACCTGCACTTAGCCACTTTTTCATTTTAGCCTCTTTTTATTTAGCTCTTTGCTTAAATTTAAGAGCGCCAAACCCTAATAATAAAATACAGCCTAGTAAAATATGTAGTCTACTTTGCCCATCGGTTTGTGGTAAACGCATTGCCATACCTTGTGGTAATGCGTTAGTTGCTTGTACGCTTTGCTTTGCCACTTCTTTTGTTTGTGTTTTCTCAATTGCTATAAAAGCAGTAAACGGACTGAGTAATTGATGAGCTAGCGCAAGTTTTTGTACTTCATCTTTAACTGTATTTTGCTCGTTATATAAAAGCAGTGACTTTATTTTTTCACGAGCCCACAGCTTTGCTATGCCTTTTGCATTTGAGCTGTTTTGTGTACTTATTTTAATACTAAAAGGCCCTTGTGAAGTTTGCCCAGTAAGTACCACATTTTTTACGTTATTGAGCTTTATTGCCACCATAATGGGTTCTCCAAAATATAAATCGGGTAATGGTGATGGCCAAAAATCTAATGCATTACCATTTTCATCGTTTAAGGCTAAGTTAGTCACTGCCGGATGAGCGAGCTTATCAAACAACTGCTGCATTTTAGGCTGCACTTCGCTTATGCTGCCTATAAATGTGAACGTGCCCTTGCCAACATCGGCGGCTCGTCGCATAAAAAAGCTATTAGGTGCACTGCCAATACCCACCGTAAATAGGCGGCTATCACCTAGCTTATTTTGTATATTTTTAAACAGTGTATCTTCGTTACTGACACTACCGTCGGTTAAAAATACAACTTGGCGCACAAAACCATCAAACTGGCTTCCATCAAGTACGGTATCTAATGCGCTTTGTATTTCGGTGCCACCATCAGCCCTTAAGCTATAAATAAATCGCTCTGCTCGGCGTAAATTAAAGTCGCTAGCAATAAGCGGCTTATCACTCATTGGGTTAACTACACTATCAAAACCAATAATGTTAAAGCTGTCGTCGCTATCAAGTAGTGACAGCCCATAAAATAATGCTTTTTTAGCTTGCTCTATAGATTGCCCATGCATTGAGCCTGATGTATCAACTACAAAAACCATTTCGCGAGGTAAGCGCTGCGTTTGTACAAATTGATCCCCTGGTGGCATTAACATAGCAAGCCCGTAACGATCCCCGTTCTCAAACTGCTCAGTAAAAAAAGCGGCCTGAGCTTGATCTTTTTGCAGTGGTTTAAACTCAAGTAAAAAATCTCGGTTAACTGCATTTGCTTCATTTAAGGCTATTTTATATTGCCCAAATGCGGGATTTTGCACATCAACATTATGAAACTTAGAGTTTATATCTACCAACTCCAAGCCTACATCTATATCAATGCTTAAACTAAATTGGCTGCTTGGTACGTTATCAGTTTGAATGCTATTTTGAGTGATGTTTTGAGTGCTATAAACAGGGCTTAACCAGCCTGTTGGTGATGGATTAAATGCTGTTTTTTCGGTATTACTTTGCTCAACTTCACCACTAATAGCGTGATAACGCGGTGTAATGGTAGTAGGAAACCTAATAGCAAATGTGCCGCTGCTGTAGTCAATTATCTCTTGATACTCAAGCTCAATAATTACTTGCTCACCAGGGCCAATGTTTGCCACATTAGTAATAAACATATTAGCGCGTTGCTGGCGTACCAGTGCTGCTTGCTTACCTGCTTTTTTAGCCTCCTCGTATTTTTTTTCGGCTTCCACTTTTTTATCAATTTGGCCTTTAATGACTCGCTCACCTATACGCATCGTCATGGCGTGCACGGCGCTTTCATCTGGCAATGGAAAAACGTAGAGCGCGTTAACTGCAAACGGGTTTTCGTTTTGATAGGTTTGCGTAACTACAACATGATTAATTAGGCCAGTTAAGGTCATATTGGCGTCGCTTTTTAATATTATTGCTGGGCCTGCTGGCGCACCATTGCTATCAAAAAGCTCTAACTTGGGTGATTGCGCATGGCTTTTAAAGCTCACTAACAGCACAATCGCTATGAATATAAAAATGCTTACTTTAGTAAGCATTTTGGTTGGTTTACTCAATTTAAACATAAATCACTCCATCGAACGCTTAGCTTTACTTAGATTCAGTTAGTTTTAGTTACTCGCCGTTTGGCCATTTACACTATTCATTGAGCGAGTGGTAAGCGTTACGCGTCTATCAAAAAAGTTATCTTCCACCGTGTTGCTATTAGCCAATGTTTGCTGCTCGCCAAATGCCTGCGTGCTTAAGCGTTTATGGCTCACGCCGTGTTTTATTAAATAGCTTTGCACGGCATTTACACGCGCTTTAGAAAGTAAAAGGTTAGTTTGCTCATCGCCGCGCTTATCGGCAAAACCACTTAAATCAAGTACGAGTTGTGGTTGGTTGTTTAACAAGGTAACGAGTTGGTCTAACTGCAGTGCAAAATGCGGGGCAATAACACTTGAACCTGTTTTAAATTGCACTGTCATCGCTAGTAAGTTATTTATTTGAGCCTGAGTTAACTGCTCATTTTGATTGGCAAGCACTTCTAGCTGTTGCTCTAACATATTGTTGTGGTTAAGCACGTGTTGGTAATCGCTGGTTTTTTCTTTCATAACCGTAATGGCACGCTCTTGCTCTGCAATTTTGTTATCAGCTACTTTTGAGTCGCCTATTAAACCACCGGAAAATGCCCCAATAAACGCACCAATTGGCCCGCCCACTACACCGCCAATAATAGCGCCTGCACCTAAACCAATAGCCGTTTCTTTATGCGCTTCTTTTGATGGCGTGTTAGATGTTGAGGCAATTGCTGGAGTACAAAAACTAGCAAACAGTGTTAACGCGATTAATGTCTTCTTCATGATTTGATCCTTAAACTTACTTTTTAATTTGTGACGTTTTGTTTTGATGGCTGTATTAAAACAAGCTCAAGTGGCAATAAAGGGGAGCAAAAATGGCAAACTGCTGAGCAATTGTGGCAAAAAAATGGCAATTGCCTTTTTAAGCGTACTTAGCTTAAAAACTTCGTTATAGTGCACAACAGAGGCAATAGGATAATGATTAGAATGAAAAAAATAGCCATCATTGAAGATGAACCCGCAATCCGCGAAAACTATATAGAGATGCTTAGCGCACAGGGCTACCAAGTGAGTGGCTTTGCAGATCGCGTCAGCGCAGAAGCTGAATTTAAAAATGCCCTACCCGATTTAGCCATTGTTGATATTGGCCTAGGCCATGAAATAGATGGGGGGTTTTTACTGTGCCAAACATTGCGTTCGCTTTCTAAAACACTGCCTATTATTTTTTTAACCGCCCGCGATAGCGAAATAGATACCGTATGCGGCCTGCGCATGGGCGCCGACGACTACCTAACAAAAGACATAAGCTTGGCTCACTTGGCTGCACGTATTGGTGCACTATTTCGCCGAATGGAAGCACTTGAACAACCCGCTGATGCAAACGCACTCATAACACGCGAGCAGTTAACGCTCGACACGCAACGTATGCAGGTATTTTGGCAGCAACAACTCGTTGATTTAACCGTAACCGAATTTTGGATGCTGCATTCACTCGCCCAGCGACCCGGCCATGTTAAAAGCCGTAACGAATTAATGAGCGATGCAAAAATTTACGTAGACGACAGCACAATTACCTCGCACGTAAAACGTATTCGTAAAAAGTTTGTAGCACTCGATGACGCCTTTGATTGTATAGATACCGTGTATGGCATGGGCTACAGGTGGGAACAACACTAATGCTACGATTTGGCCTGCGCAGTAAATTTATATTACTTTCATGTTTTTTGTTTTTGCTACCGTGGCTTGGCTACGAGTACGTATGGGAAATGGAAAAGTTTTTACGCCAAGGCCAAGAAAAAACCCTCGTAGGCACCACTCGAGCCCTTGCCACTGCATTACATGAGCGTCCCGCATTATTTGACGAACAAACCAACTTTTTAGACCAAGTAGTAAAAGGGCGCGATTTATACGCTTATAATCTTAAAAACCCTATTCAATTAGACGGTAAACTCACCGATTGGGAAAGCTACCAACCACTATTTTGGCATTACGATAAACGCTACTTACAAAAAACAAACAGTACTCATAAAGCCAGCGACTTGTCGTTTGATCACATGGTGGGCAAGTTTGATACTTACTTATATGCGCTATTTAAAATAACTGACGACACGCTTATCTATCGCGCTAAAAACAGCTTAAGCATTACCAATAACGATTATTTACAAATTGGCCTAAAAACGCCAGACGGTCAGTTTAATACTTACATTATTGCGCCGCGCCAAGATGGTTGGGTTAATGCGTTTGATGCAAATACCAAAGCCCCTTTTACAAAAATTCAGGGCTATTTTGAAAGTACCAAATCAGGATATAACGTAGAGCTGCGCTTTCCTATTAACATGCTGGGCAACAAACTTGGCTTTGCCATTGTTGACATTGATAGCAAAGAGGCATTATTAGAACCAAAAATAATGTCGACCTCAAACTTAAATAACCCGAACGATTTAGGCTCGGTATTAGTCCCTTCTCCAGAAATTAGCCGTATTTTAAAAGGCATGGGCCACAGTGGCAGCCGTATTTGGGTAGTCGATAATCATCATCGGGTATTGGCACAAACCGGCACTATTCAAAATGCCGATGGCGTATGGGCTGATGGACTTGCTAACCAGGCTCCCGAGACGTGGTGGCAACGCTTTGAGCAAAATTACTTGCACCCAATTTACTATAAAATATTAACGCGCCCAGAAAACGAGTTTTTAGATACCCTGCACGATGTAGCTTCTATGCAAGGCACGCACTTAGCAAAGGCATTAAAAGGCCAACCTGCATCGTCTTGGCGCTTAACCCCTGACAGCAAAGCCGTTATTTTATCGGCCGCTTACCCTATTTGGATTCAAGATCAAGTAATTGGCGCGGTAATAGCAGAGGAAACCACAAACGGCGTACGTACGCTGCGTAATAAATCGCTCGAAAAACTATTCAACGTTATTTTAGCCGTGATGCTAATTGGTACTGTCACGTTATTCTTTTTTGCCTCGCGTATATCGAACCGTATTAGGCGGCTGCGCGATACAGCTGAGCAAGCAATTGATGCACAAGGGCGTGTTACCGGCAGTATTAATTACAGCGACGCTAATGATGAAATTGGCGATCTGTCTCGTAGTTTTTCAAACATTGTCAGCCGACTTGGTGGCTATACCGATTACTTAGAAAATATGTCGTCGCGATTATCACACGAGCTGCGCACGCCTGTTGCCGTAGTGCGCTCGTCCCTCGAAAACTTACAAAGCTTGCCGCAAAACGAGCTGAGCCAAAAATACCTCGATCGTGCCAGTGAAGGCGTTGAACGCTTAGGTAAAATAATAACGACCATGAGCGAAGCCACTCGCCTCGAGCAAAGTATTCAAAGTAACGAGCCAGAGACTTTTGATTTACAAAAAGTAATAAATGGCTGCATGCAAGGCTATCAGCTTACTTACCCAAACCAGTTATTTTCGCTTGACGTATGCCAAAGCAAACTACCTATGCAAGGTGCACCGGAGTTTATAGCTCAGCTGCTTGATAAGCTTATTAATAACGCGCTGGAGTTCAGTGAAGCCAATACGGCGATTAATGTAAGCCTTAAGCAGAGCGAAAATAAAGCAACATTAACAGTGAGTAATACAGGTCCAGCGTTGCCCGAAGGACTCACTGAGCATATTTTTGACTCTATGGTGTCGGTGCGTAGCCAGCAAATGCAGCAACAACCGCATTTGGGATTAGGACTTTATATTGTAAGACTGGTGTGCGATTACCATAAAGGCAGTGTAACTGCGAAAAATAACGAACAAGCCGATGGTGCAGTGTTTGCTGTAAGCTTACCATTAGCGAGTGAGTAAAAAATGTTTTTGGCTCAATTGGCTTTAGCTTGACCTAGCGGGGTTAGCTAATAAAACTTAATTAAACCTGATAGGTTCATGCTTACTATTAACTGCCACAAAGCTGGAGCTTAGTTAAATGCAGTTATGACCACCCAAGCTCTACATACGTTTTCTTATCACTTTCAGGGAATGCAGTAGTGTACTCCCCCAGCCCATATATTTTTAATACTTAGTCATTGCTTCAAAATGAGACGAGGCTTCGCAAGTATTAGCATTTTACTTATCAATATTTTGATTCAATTGGTTACTTCAATTTCGCGAAAAATGCAAAAGAGGGTATTGAGTTGTTTTAATGGAGTTTTTTGGGAGAGATTACGGTGATTTTTGATTTGTTTCCTCACTCATTTTCACGCTTTCTCTCTCGTTATTGGCTAAGTACGGGCTCAATAATCACTCAACGCTAGCTAAAAGTGAAAAAAAGATTGTCTTTATGTAACCTTTAGGTATCATTGATACCTAAGGGTTACATATGGTGTATTTAGGTATCAAATGAAACCTTAAGTGGAGTAAAAACAATGCGACATTATTTGGTCGCCACTAAAAAGGGATATACAACAGATGGCAAAATCAATATCAGTACTACCAGAACAAGAACAGCAATATTTAACAATTACTGGAAAAACCAGCATTACTCTAGCGTTCTTCCTTTTAGCAGAGCTGCTTTCAACAGTAATGAATGAAACCAACTCAGTTATATATTGGCTAGTAGATTTAATTGTATTTGCGAGTTTTATCTATTTTCTTGTGTTAGGAACTAAATCCATAAAGTTTGCTAAACACATATCAAACCTAGGTTTCTGGACATACAAATTTAACGACGAGTATGTGGATTATGTCAGTTCGTTTAGCTTGCGCGCTACATGCCACATTATGGTAATGGGCGGAGCTTTCCTCGCTTATTGTGGCGACAGTAAGTGGTTTGTAGAGTTGATAACTCCCTTGGGGCTTACAGATGCACTTCAAGTATTGCTTTGCCTAGCAGCAGCTACACATGGCGCGTTAATTTTGTGGAAACTTCGCAAGGAAGAGCTTTATGAATGAAGATTTAGATAACCATATTCACAAGCTTCGATTGCGGCATAAAATTTCTCAGCAAGAGTTAGCGGATGTCATAGGCGTTTCTAGAAAAACCATTAGTACAGTAGAAACCGGGCGTTTCACACCATCGGTGGTTATTGCACTAAAAATTGCGGCTTATTTTGCTATTCCAGTCGAGCAAATATTTACTTTGAAATAAGTTTCTAACTCGAGAGTCTTTGAGAATGCACTCAGCAACGCTTAATGGCAATAAGTTAAGTGCTTTCATAAAAAAGAGCCCATACATAATGATCCCCCTAATGTGCGTTATTTGTAACAGCCCAACGAATGTTGGGCTTTTTTAAGGATGGTAAGAAACAGTTACAGATTTTCTTCAAAATAACTTATAGATTCTACGATATTCATCTAACCATAAACTTGGCTGCACGAAGCTGTGAAGCTCTGCCAGATGGATTGCGCCTCAAAATCTTCTTTTTCAAACCTTATCAAGCGTTGTAAAAAACGGCACAGCATCCTGGAAAAAGACTTTATCATCAAACATTAATAAACATATAAGCAATTTTTTATAAGCATAATTAGAAGGCTGAAAACTATTCACTATCCCTGTGAAAGCTATTTTTGAGCCCGCCTTTACATAACTAAAATAGCTAATAGAGCGGTTTAACGCGCCGCTTACCCCTTCAAAACTGCCGGTTACAATTTAGTACAACTTCAAATGTAACTATTCACTTTTAATTCAGTCGAATGACCATACCCTACATCATATTAAAGTATTAAATTGAAGGAATACTCATGAAACCATCACTAGAGCGTGAAGAACTAGACTTTATTTTTGACTTATACAGGCCCTCTAAAAAACCTGAGTCTGAAAATGTAAAACCAAAAAGTACAAACTACAAAGAGCTAAGAAAGCACGACGCGACTAAAAACCAAGGCGTATCGCACTACTTAGTCTAATTTTATTACGCTTGGGACTTCTCATGTTCTAAAAATGCTTTAATGCAGTTTATTTCTGCAAGTTTTACTTCTTCGCCTATTTCAGGGCCTTTTTTGCCATTTTTAAGTGCATTTTGCACTACCAGCTTCTTATCCATTTTTTGCAGTTCAGTATGAATTGCTCGCAGCTTAGCTGATTGCGGGTATGGCTTATCAACAAGTGTTTCACCACGCCCTTGTGCATCGCATTGGCATGCTTGGGTAAACGCTATAAAACGTTCTGGGTGTACCAACGCATTTAAGTTAGTCACTATTAGCTTGTGAATGGTTTGCGGCCTTAACTGATCAATCGTGTGGCAAAGCGTGTGGTTATCACTGGTGAGTACACCAACATCGCGAAAACGATTAGGTACTTTTAAACGCTCACAAAACTTTTCAACTACCGCAACACCTTCGCGTTCGTGCCCACGTAAATTTCCATACTTTTTAAAACTAAGTGCTTTACCAAAGTCATGAGTCAGGGCTGCAAAACGAGTTTCTAAGTTAAAATTTAAATCAGCTGCACGTCTAAGTACCAGCATAGTATGTACAAATACATCACCTTCAGGATGATGGTTTGCCGGTTGCGGTACATTAACCATGCGCTCAAGTTCTGGAAAAATACCTAAGCCTTGCAGTGCTTCAAAATAAAGCTCAGGGTGCTTTTCACCCAGTGCTTTTTCAGTTTCAAGCCACACGCGCTCAGGTACTAAATGATTTAGCTCACCTTTATTTTTAAGCTCGCGCATTAATGCATACGTACTTGGGTGAATACGCCAATCACTGCCATAGCGCGCTAAAAAACGGGCAATACGCAGTACTCGAACAGGGTCTTCTACAAATGCCTCAGTGGTGTGGCGCAGTGTTTTATTTTGTAAGTCAGTTTGGCCATTAAATGGGTCAATAATGTTACCGTGTTCATCAAGCGCCATTGAATTTATGGTTAAATCGCGTCTTGCTAAATCTTCTTCGAGCGTTACCGTTGGGCTGGCATCAACCACAAAGCCAGTATAGCCTTTGCCGCTTTTACGCTCTGTGCGCCCAAGTGCATATTCTTCTTTTGTTTTTGGGTGCAAGTAAACCGGAAAGTCGCTACCTATTGGTACAAAACCAAGCGATTCCATCGTTTTTGGTGTTTCACCAATCACTACATAATCGTTATCTTTTGATTTTATATTTAGCAGTTTGTCGCGCACTGCACCACCAACGAGGTAGACTTGTTTTAAGTTACTTTTCACTTTATTCCCATAAACATTAATAAAATTGTTTGATACTAATCATAACATTAATTAAAAAATTCTGCGGTGTTTGCCAAGCTTAAGTAAGCTCATTACAATGGCGCATTATTTTCAGCTATAGCCTCACAATTAATGAAAAACCATTCATCAAAAAAAGAACTTATGTTACTACCCATTTTATTAGTGGTTATTTTAATGTGTGTGGCGGGTCACTTTTTACTACAAGCAAACTTTCAAGACAGTAATGTGGTTGAATACATGTTAGCAGCACTGCCGTTTGCTATGTTTGGATTGGTTATTGTGGCGTTTAAAATGGCGGCTAAAAGCGAAAAGGATGAACAAAACGAGCAGGACTCTTAATCCTACTCAGTTTTAGCTACTTATTATAATTTAAAGTATGTGATAGCCAAACCAGTCTGGCTTTATAGGCTGCGATATACCGCTGGGCGTGAGCTTAATGTTTAGCTGGCTGTCGAGTAAATCAATGGCAAAGCAATCGTCTACGTCATGTAAATCATCTTTATGAATATGGCTAAGCCCTGCTAGCAAATCGCTTTTAGCCCGCTCTTTAGCTTCATGGCTACTGCTTGCAACATACAGTGCAAAGTCGTGTTGCTCAGCCATAGAATCACTTCTGTAAGCGCCTATATTTACAAAATAGAGTTGTTTATTTTGTTCAACGTACGTATCAACAATCTCTACTTTAAAGCCATCAATATCATTAATTGCCATGTAGCTATCCATGTGAACACTACTTCTGTCGCCTACCCATTGGCTTTTTAACTTTGTATAAGTTTGCTCGATGTTTTGCCCTACAACAAAACGAATATCATGCATTTCAATGTGGCAACCTTGAATCCGGCCACCTAAATACACCATAAATAACTGCATGCTTTTCCTTAACCTAAATTATCAACATCAATATTATGCTTTTTAATCAACTTATAAAAATCTGAGCGATTGCGCTTGGCAAGCTTAGCGCCTTCGGCTACGTTACCACCTGCCATTTTTAAAGTGTTAATTACATAGTCGCGCTCAAACTCTTTTTTAGCGTCGTTTAGTGATAATGGTTCTACGTTTGTTTCGTTACTATTTAGCGCAGCTAATACTAAGTGCTCTGAAATAACATCGCTTGGCGTTAATGCTACAACCTGCTCTACTACGTTTTGTAGTTGGCGGATATTACCTGGCCAGTCGTAACGCACAAGCGCATGCATAGCATCGCTTGCAAAGTGTTTTTCAGTTTGCTTCATGCGCTTAGCAATACTTGCACTAAAGTGCTGTGCTAATAAGCTTATATCTTCGCGGCGTTCACACAGTGGCGGTAATTTTAAATTAACTACGTTTAAGCGATAGTATAAATCTTCTCTAAATTGCTGGTTTAAAATAGCTTCAGGAAGATTTTTATGTGTTGCCGATACAATACGTACATCGATTGCTATTTCTTCTTGAAAGCCTACGGGGCGAATTGTTTTTTCTTGTAATACGCGCAGTAACTTAACCTGCAAGTTAAGTGGCATATCGCCTATCTCGTCTAAAAATAGCGTGCCGCCCTCAGCTTGTTGAAACAAGCCTTGGTGATCTTTAATTGCGCCCGTAAAAGAGCCTTTTTTATGACCAAATAATTCAGACTCTAAAAGCTCCCCTGGTACAGCGCCGCAGTTAATTGCAACGAAAGGGCCACCGCTTACATGACTATGTTGATGGATAGCCTGTGCGAGTAGCTCTTTACCTGTACCACTAGCCCCCGAAATCAATACATTAACTTGCGTTGGCCCAAGTAGTTTTACTTGCTCTAACAAGTGCAGCATTGCACCACTGCGCGTAACTATATTACTTTTAGGTGCTGCTTCATCTGCATTAACACCATGTATTTCTATCGCTTTAGCAAGGCTGTCAAATAGCTCATCTTTATCTACAGGTTTAGTTATAAATGCAAAAATGCCCTGCTTAGTTGCCTCTACGGCATCAGGAATTGAGCCATGCGCTGTCATCATAATGACAGGTAATGCAGGGTAGCGGCTTTGCAACTGACGATGCAGTGCCATGCCATCCATTTCATCCATACGTAGGTCGGTTATTACGGCGTCAAACACTTGGCTTTTAAGTATTTGTAGTGCGGTTAAGCCGCTTTCACAGGTCGTTACTTCGTATCCTTTTGATTCGATACGAATAGCGAGCAGTTTTAATAAGCTAGCGTCGTCGTCAACGAGTAATACTTTTGCACCTTGAACTTTAGTTGCTGCCATAGTTACTGCTCCTTAGTTTCTTCTCGTAGTAAAAGCTGCTGCTCAATAGTTGCTAACGATGAGAGGGTTTCTTGCATTTTATTGTTAAGTGCTTGCTGCTCTTTTTTAGCATTTATTTGCATAGTCACTTGCTGCTTTTGAAGCCATAAATATTGCTTTATATCATCTGGCCAAAAGTAAGCTAAATCGAGTTTTAGCAACTTAGTCATTACCGTATTTGGATCATCATTTATGTTTAAGCACATAAATTTAAAAAAACGTTTAAGATCGTTTTCACCTGTAAAAATATCTTTTTTTGGCACCAATTTAAATCCGCCACACTGATTAGCGTGCCATGCAATAACTTGCTCTGCAGGCGGATAGCTTGGTTCAATTTTTGGTCTGGGTTTTGGACTAGGTTTACTGTTTTTGCCGTTCGTTATTTTGGTATCGACCACAGGTGCAGGTGTAATTGACACACGCTCTTCTTGCCCATTAGTAATTTCACAACCTGATATAACCATGCTGCTACTGAGCACACATAAAATAGCGATTAAACGCAAGCGCATGTTAATTAACTCCTAGATTTTTTGTTATGGGAATTTTAATTGAAAACCGGCAACCATGCGGCTCGTTATGCTCAACAGTAAGTGTACCTCTTAGCTGTTCAACAGACTCTTTCACAATAGTTAAGCCAAGCCCACTGCCTTGCAGCGTAACATTTTTACTGTGTTTACCTTGATAAAATGCGCTGAAAATTTGAGTTTTTTCTTGCTCTTTAATACCGCACCCTTTATCAAGTACAGCAATGCAAAGCTGGTTTTGCTCAAGCTCTAAATTAATAGTAACGCTTTGCTTATCTTGTGAAAATTTTAAGCCATTTGAAATAAGCTGAATTAAAATCATCTCAATAAGCTCACTAGGTAAAGCAAGCTGTTTATCAGGTAAGTTATTTTGCCATTGCAGAGCTTGCTGACGCGCACTTAAGCGATGTTCAAAATGGCTATTAATTTTATTAATAAGATAGCTAAACTCAACTTCGCTTAGGCTGTCTTTACTGGTGCGAATCGCATTATAACTCAGCAGGCTGTCAATCATTGTACGAAGGCGCACCATAGATTGACTAATAAGCTCAAGTACTGCTTTTTGCTCAGTAGTAATTGGGCCTACTATTTCATCAGTTAGTAAGTCAGTGCCTTCGACCATTGAAGCAAGCGGCGTTTTTAGCTCATGGGTAACATGGCGTAAAAAGGTATCTTTTTGCTGCTCAAGCATGTGAAGTTGCTCTTGCACCCATTGGAGTTTTTCTCCTAGCTCAACTAGCTCAGCGGAGCCTTTCACAGATATTTTTTGCTGCCAATGCCCCTGCCCTAGCTTATCAATAACCGTAGTTAACCCTTTTAGTCGCCCACTTATACGCCATAAAAAACCACCACCAACAATTAAAGTAAGTGGAATAAGTGCCACCAGCCAGTTTATAAATGAAGTTTGTAGGCTTGTAAGCTCATTTTGGTTATTGGTAATTTGCGCTTCATTTTTATCACGTAACCATAAAGTAAGCTCAGCAACTAAATCGCTCACTGGCACAAATAGCTCCGCTTGCTGTTGTTTTTTCTCAACAAGCTCTACATGCGCTGTTTGTAAGGTGGCATATAAGCGTTGCCATTGGTGGGTGTAATCTTTATCCGTGTTTACAAATTTAAGTTCATCAATACTTTGCAGGGATGATTGCCATTTATCGACAATGAGCTTATCTAACGATTCGCTTTTTAATACCCAGTTTTGCCTAGTGGCGCGCTCAAGGCTGTTGAGTTCTTGTTTTAGAGTATTAAACGATTTGGTAACTTGGTAGTTGTTACTCACGATACTTTGAGTCACTGCTAATTGCTTGTTAAGCGCATTTAAAAATACAATCACCACTATAGAAAGCGGGAGTAACGAAAGCAGCATACTCATTGCAAATTGCCCAATTAAATTAGGCCGCCAGTTAAGCATTGCATGGTATTTTTTAGCTATGGTTGCTGGCATTTCGTTTAGTCCTTTTAAGTTAAGCGTTCTATTATTAAGTACTTACCTTATACACTAGCTGAACCAGCAATTATATTTAATACGATTAACAGCCAGCGCTACAAAAACAATGTGTCGCCAAATAGAGACAACGTAAACCATTGATTTTTAAACCCTACCTTTAATCTCACTACATAGTGTTGCAAAAGACACACAAAAATTACAATAAACCCCGTAAAAACTTCCCACCCCTTTTAAGTTAAAAATATAAACACTTGAAAATTAACAACAATTATTTTTGGCATCATTTTTGTAATAGGAGTAATAACTTTAATCAATAAGGAAATAATTATGAACAAACGCATTTTAGTAATTTCATCATTACTGGCTTTAGGCTTTTTAGGCGCTAACGCACACGCAATGGACGTTCACGCGACTTTTAACGAGCTTGATAAAGACAGTAACGGCACATTAAGTGAAGCCGAAGCAGGTGAAGATGCCGTTCTACACGAAAATTTTTTACAAATTGATACTAATCAAGATGGGCAATTGTCGCTAGATGAATTCAAAAAATTTATTCAATAAACTCATTTAATAAGGAACGTGATTATGAAACAACTTATAGCCGCTTTTTCATTAATGTTTTTAGCAATTAGTGCCACCGTAATTGCATCGCCAACAAACGTGCGCTTTGCCCATTTAGATAAAGATATGGATGGACAAATATCTATTGTAGAAGCAAAGGAAGACAAAGAAGTAATGAGACAATTTGCCGACTTAGATGAAGACGGTGATGAAAAAGTCTCAAAAAAAGAATTTGAAAGCTTTAAGCCTTAATGAGTAATTACTGATTAAGCTTTACTTAAGCTTGTTACAAGTAAACTGAATTTAAAAGCATTTGCCATAATCCCTGAGGGAGTGTGTAAAAGGATTTAATGTTGGGAGTTAAATTACGGCAAGTGCTTTTTTCCTTTTTACTTTATTTTAGCCACGAACTTTTAATACATCTTTTGGAAGGAAAACCATGAAGATACTTTCCCTTGTTATAAGCATTTTAATGCTATTAAGTTTTGATGCCGCGGCACTTGATGTAAAGCAACGCTTTGATCACCTAGATAGCGACAAAAGTGGCTATTTAACACACGACGAACTTGATCCCCAACCACAACTTTTAAACACCTTTGTAAAATGGGACAAAAACCAAGATAACCAAATTTCGCTAGTCGAATTTAAAAGTTATCTAACTAACAACCTTTACTAAGTGATTTGTATGAAAAGTATTAGCTATATAACGCTGCTGGCGTTTAGTATTTTTAGCACATTTAGTTTTGCCGCAAGTAACGACATTGCAAAGCAATTTAAAAAGCTAGATAGGAATAAAGACGGTTTTTTATCACGTTCAGAAACCGCTATAGACCCGGCTTTGTGGTCACGGTTTTCAAGCTACGACAGTGACAAAGACGGTAAATTAGCATTAAATGAATATGGCTTATATGCAAGTAAGTAGTTTTATAGCTAGGTAAAAAAACACCTAGCTTATTATATTTATATCTATTAATTACGTTCAGGTTTTATTTTTAGAACAATGCGCCAAATACTCTGCATCAGTAGGTTTTGGGCTTACCATAAAATCCATTTTGAGATAAGTTAGAACAGGTTGATTACTCGTATTTTCAGTTGTCGCTTTCCAGCGCCATAAACCCACAGCAGCTGCCGCATTATTATCAAACACGCCCTCTGGGTAAGACGAGATAACCTTATACCCTTGGGCTTCACCTTGTGAATTAATTAACATAGCAAGCTCAACACAACCTGAAATACTTTTCTTTGCAGCTTCTATCGGATAGCGCGGCTCTACTCTTTTAACAACATCCCAGTATTCACCGGCCTTACTTCGCAGTTCAGGACTCGATAAATCAATAAAACTCGGCATTTTATCGCTTACTTGTTTATCAGACGTTGAACTACAGGCTATTAGCATCATACTCAAGGGGAGTAATAAATAGAGAGCTTTCATAGCATTTCCTTATTCTTGATGCTTATTTAGTTATTTGTAATATTCGTATTAAACTCATACCCATCAGATTTTATAAAGGTTCGAGCTAAAATATTACACAAACTGAAAGTAACTTTAAAGTGAGGTAAATAAGTACTTTTTTTTCAAACCTTGTAATTTTTCTCGTTACTTGAAATGTTTCATCAGTAGGAGATTCTTTTAATTTTACCTGTTACTTGAAATGTTTCGCCAGCCGGACAATTTTTTAGATATTTTTTACCTACAGGTATTGAATCAATCATGAAATCAATTCTGATATGCGTAAGTACAGGTTGTTTAACTACATTTACGTTAGTAGGCAGCCAGGCCCATGTATTTAAAGATTGAGCTGCTGCTTCATCAAATAACCCTTTAGGATATGAAGAAATTACTTTATATCCTTGCGCCTTACCCTCAGAATTAATAATAGTCATGAGTTCTACACAACCTGCAAGACCTTTTTTTGCAGCAGCTATTGGATATCGTGGTTCTGTTCTTGTGGAAATATTCCAATAGTCTTTCACCCTGTCGCGCAGCTCAACACTTGATAAATCTATATAATCGCGTATTTCAGCATTTGATACATCAGTATGGTTTAGCTTTTCTACACTTTTATCTGCAGTAGGTGTCGATCCACATGCCGCAAGTAATGAAGTTAATGGGAGTAATAAATAGAGGGCTTTCATAGCGTTTCCTTATGCTTTATTGATTGTTTTACATACTAAATAATTACATCAATTACCTATTTTGTAAACAGTTAATATAGAGAAAAGCCTTAAAATGAGGTCTATCAATTCATTGGTATTATAAAATCAAGTTTGTTAATGTAAGTAAATTAACAATAAAAATTAAGTAACTATGCCACTCAAAAAAATAATCAAACCACTCATACTAGCCAGCCTTTGCGCTAGTTCTAGTTACACTCTCGCACAAACAAAAGTAATTTATAACGCCAATGGTTATACCCCTTTATACAAAGGTGAAGTACAGCAGTTTTCTACCCTCGTTATTAAAAATGGCAAGGTAGTTAAGCTCGGTAGCGAAACACTTAAAGATAGCTACCCAGATGCCAAGCTAATTGACGCGCACGGTAATACCTTATTACCTGGCTTAATTGATGCTCATGGGCACGTTATTGGCCTTGGCGACAATTTATCGCAACTTGACGTACGCGGCGCAACATCGGTTGATGAAGTAACAAATAAACTAAAAGTATTTGCCGATAACAAACAAGGTTGGATTATTGGGCGAGGTTGGAACCAAGAGCTTTGGGCTGATACACGCTTTCCTACAGCTAAAGATTTAGACAAAGTAGTGAGCGATCGACCTGTGGTTCTTTCGCGGGTTGATAGTCACGCCATTTGGGTTAATTCAAAAGCGCTCGAACTTGCTGGTATTAACGCCCAAACAAAAGCGCCTGAAGGCGGTGAAATAATTAAAGACGAATTTGGCAATCCTACGGGTATTTTTGTAGATAAAGCAGAATCGCTAATTACCCAGCATATGCCAGCCCCTTCAAAGCAAGATATAAGTGACTCACTAGATGCAGCAGGTAAGCATTTATTAAGTTTAGGCATTACCTCTACTCACGATGCAGGTATTGATAAAGCCACATGGGAGGTTTACAAAGAGCGCGGCGACCTTGGTAATTTACCGCTACGTATTGTGGCAATGTTAAGTGGTGCAAGCCCTGATTTAAATACAATGTTAAAGGCAGGCCGATACCACGACAAAAATGACTTTATGGAAATTCGCAGTGTTAAAGTTTACGCCGATGGCGCACTTGGCTCTCGCGGAGCCGCTCTGATTGAAGAATACGCAGACAGACCTGGTCACCATGGTTTAATGCTTGAAACACAAGAAAAACTCGAAGCGCTCTTTACACAAAGCTTTAAAAGCGGCTTTAGCGCAAATACCCACGCCATTGGCGATAAAGCAAATAAAGTAGTACTTGATGCTTATCAAAATGTGTTTAAAAAAACGGGCGGTATATTACTACGTAACCGAATAGAGCACGCACAAATTGTAACGCCTGTGGATATCCCTCGCTTTAAAGCGTTAAAAATAATCCCTTCAATGCAGCCAGTACATGCCACTTCTGATATGCATATGGCAGAGCAACGCTTAACTGAAAAACAATTAAGCGGTGCCTATGCTTGGCAAACATTTTTAAAGCAAGGATCGGTTGTTGCAGCAGGCTCTGATTACCCGGTAGAGCTTGCAAATCCATTTGATGGTTTGTATTCAGCCATTACACGCATGGATCATAACAAACTACCTGAAAACGGCTGGCGCGCAAGTGAAGTACTAAGCCGCGAAGATGCATTACGTGCATTTACTCTCGGTGGCGCTTATTCAGCTCATCAAGAATTTAAGGTGGGTAGTTTAGAAAAAGGTAAATGGGCCGACTTTATTTTACTTGATAAAGACTACTTTAAAATACCTGTTGACGAGATATACAAAACAAACGTACTGCAAACATGGGTAGCAGGAATAAAACGGTACGAAAAAACCAAAACAGAAAATACTATCGATAAATAAACAAAAAGGGTTAACGCAAGTTAACCCTTTTTGTTTGTGTAATAAAACATGTTTAGCTAAACATGTTTTTCACATCTTTTAGCATGTCGTTGTACTCATCACTTGTGAATAGCTGCATAGACGGTATAACGCCTTTGTCTATATACGTTTGCAGCGCTGCTGACTTATCAGAAACCTGTAATGTTCCCTCTAAAATAGCGCCTACTCGAATAAAGTCTACGTAACTAACTTTATCAGGTTTGTAACTTGGATCTGCCCAGCTTAGAGCTACATCAACAAACTCTTTAGGAAATTCCCACGCTTGCATAATCGACGAGCCAATTTTCCCACTCAACTTTTGAATTGCGTGAGCTAAAAAGCTTGGATTTGCAAATACTTCTGGGTGGCGCTCAGCTTCTGTTAAAATTGGTAATACACCAATATTATAAACAAGCGCAGCTAATGTAATTGAATCACGATTTAATGAAGTGTGTTTATTGTTTTTTAAGTAAAATTCCATGAGTGTTATTGAATGGCTAGCAACCGTTAATGTTTTTTGCCATGCCTTACCCATGTAGCCTTTAATTAGCTCATTGTTTGATACAAATAATTGCTCCATAGCCATAGCCGTTGCAATATTTTTAATTTGGCGCAGTCCAATACGCGTCACTGCTTGATGCAAATTAGACACTTTTACAGAGCGTCCCATAATTGCACTATTAGCTACTTTTATCATACGAGCTGAAAGCGCTGGATCTTGTGAGATTACATCTGACATTTGCATTAAATTAACATCAGGGTTATCTGCAGCTTGGCGAACCTTAATCGCTACTTCAGGTAGCGTTGGTAAAACCAACGTATCGTTATTTATTCTATCGACTAGAATCGTTAATAAAGCGTTTTCTGTAGACATAAAGCTGCCGTCCTTTTGTGTTCAGCCTGTAAAGTAACTGCAAACTCAGGCAGTTAATTTTCGTATTAGTAATATAATTAGTATTGTCTAACTTACCGATAAAGTTAAGAAAATTATAGAAGTTTATTTTTATTTATAATGCTTTATCGCTCATGCTTGCCTTACAACGCCAAATACTTGCTATTTACTATTTAGTTTTGCTTTAATGCACTCACAATAAGGAAGCGTTTGTACATATTTAGTCTTTTAACTAAAGCAGTACAAATTATTAAACTTACTTTTTAACAGGCAATATAATGATCTTAAATAAAATTAGCCAAGCAATTATGCTCTCTGGTGTCGTTTTTCTTAGTGCATGTTCTGAACAAGCGCCGTCTTCTACCGACAACACAGCCACAGAGCTTGCTCAAAAAAGCAGTGCACAATCAGGCCCTGAGCTTATTAATGCAAATAACCAACGTTTAGATATTTACACCGACTTTAGCTTACAAAGTGATTTATCGCACTTAAGCGATAACCAACGAGCAATGGTTGCAAAGCTTATTGATGCTTCAAAAATAATGGATGAGTTATTTTGGAAACAATCTTTTGGCGAAAATAAAGACGCTTTTTTAGCAAAACTAAACGACGACAAAGTACGTAAATTTGCTGATATTAACTACGGTCCATGGGATCGTTTAAATGGCGATGAAGCGTTTTTATCCAGCTATAAAGAAAAACCTCTTGGCGCACAGTTTTACCCTGCAGATATAACCAAAGAAGAGTTAAATAACGCAGATGTTGAAGACAAAACAGGCCTTTACTCTGTAATTAAGCGTGATGAGCAAGGTAAACTTTATAGTGTGCCATATT
The DNA here is from genome assembly GCF_015864285.1 of Pseudoalteromonas sp. NZS100_1. Classification (NCBI taxonomy): domain Bacteria; kingdom Pseudomonadati; phylum Pseudomonadota; class Gammaproteobacteria; order Alteromonadales; family Pseudoalteromonadaceae; genus Pseudoalteromonas; species Pseudoalteromonas sp. NZS100_1. Next base: position 193,990 of record NZ_JADYXN010000004.1, on the reverse strand, counting down.
CGAAAGAGTACGCCGTTGAGCTTGCAAAAACAGCCGACCTTTTACGTGAAGCAAGTAAACTTGCTGACGATAAAGAGTTTGCTAATTACTTAAACCTACGTGCTGACGCTCTACAAAAGGATGACTTCCAAGTATCTGACTTTGCCTGGATGGACATGAAAAACAACCCTGTAGATGTGGTTATTGGACCAATTGAAACTTATGAAGATCAATTATTTGGCTACCGTGCTGCTTATGAATCTTACGTACTTATTAAAGATTTAAAATGGAGCGAACGTTTAGCTAAATTTGCAGCATTTTTACCTGAACTTCAAAAAGACTTACCTGTTGATGCTAAGTACAAACAAGAAGTACCAGGCTCTGACGCCGATCTAAATGCCTATGATGTTGTTTACTACGCAGGGCATTCAAACGCTGGCAGCAAAACAATTGCAATTAACTTACCAAACGATGAGCAAGTACAGTTAGAAAAAGGGACTCGTCGCCTGCAACTTAAAAATGCAATGCGCGCTAAGTTTGATAAAATTTTAGTGCCAATTTCAGAGCAGTTAATTGTACCTGAGCAGCGTAAACACATTACTTTTGATGCCTTTTTTGCCAACACTATGTTCCATGAAGTAGCGCATGGTTTAGGTATTAAAAATACAATCACTGGTAAAGGAACTGTTCGTCAATCATTACAAGAGCACGCGAGTGCGCTTGAAGAAGGCAAAGCCGATATTTTAGGCCTGTACATGATTGAGCAATTACTTAAAAAGGGCGAAATTACAGAAGGAACTATTGAAGATTATTACACGACCTTCATGGCGGGTATATTCCGCTCAGTTCGTTTTGGAGCATCAAGTGCGCATGGTAAAGCAAATATGATCCGCTTTAACTTTTTTGCTCAAGAAGGCGCTTTTTCTAAAAATGAAGAAGGCCTGTACCGCGTTAATATGGAAAAAATGAGCATTGCAATGGCCAAGCTTTCTCGCTTAATTTTAACCTTACAAGGTGATGGCGATTACGAAAAAGTAGATCAACTAATTGCAACGCATGGCGATATAAAAGAAGAACTTGCTGAAGACTTAGAAAAACTAAGTAAAGCAAATATCCCTGTAGATGTAACGTTTAAGCAAGGTAAGGAAGTACTAGGGCTTAAGTAGTTTTAGTTAAACTTAGCTAAACCCTAAAAAAGCGTTGCAGCTTAAAACTGCAGCGCTTTTTTTAACTCTGTAATTTGTACATCTGTATACGGCACAGCTGGATACTTACCCCAAATTGGCGCAGGCCAAGCAGCATCAGTAGTAAAGCGTGCAATATGGTGAATATGTAATTGCGGCACCATATTACCCAAAGCCGCTATGTTTAACTTATAAGGGCTAAACACATCCATTAATAATTTACTTAGCTTGGCTGACTCTTTTAAATACACAATTTGATCATCCTCAGATAAATCAATTATCTCTTTTAAGTTAGCCTGCCTAGGCACTAATACAAACCACGGATATTGGCTGTCGTTCAATAAAAGTACTTTACACAGTGGCCAATCGGCAAGCTCTATACAGTCGCGTTTAAGTTCTGGCGCTAGTTTAAATTCAGGGTTAGTCATTGTTATGTCCTACTTTGTCTTTAATAATCGCCACTTTATAGCATTTAGTTGCAGTTGCACACGCTTGGCTTTACCATCAAAGCAATATTTATAATAAGCTAAGGCAACCTTGTGCTAAAAAAAATAAAACACCTCTCACTAGCCCTCCCATTAATGGTTGGCGCTATTAGTGTTCAAGCAAAACCTTTATCGTTGGAGCGTATTTTTGACGATCCGAGCCTTTCGGGTAAATCACCTGTACAACTTAAATTTTCGCCTGACGGCAGCCGTGTAACTTATTTACAAGGCAAAAGCGATGACTACAACCGCTACGATTTATGGGAATACAATCTAAAAGATAACACCAACCGTGTGCTAGTTGATTCGGCAAAGTTATTTTCAGGCCCAGAAAACCTATCTGATGAAGAAAAAGCACGCCGCGAACGCCAACGTATTTTTGGTAAAGGCATATTAGAATACAAATGGTCTAAAGACGGTAAAGCACTTTTATTCCCACTTAACGGCGACCTTTACTATTACGATTTAGCCTCTGCTAAAAGTAAAAAACTAACCGACACTGAAACATTTGAAACCGATGCACGCTTTTCACCTAAAGGTAACTACGTATCATTTATTCGAGAGCAAAATCTTTATGCTTTAGAGCTTGATTCAGGTAAAGAGATTCAGCTTAGTAAAGATGGCGGTGGCGTAATTAAAAACGGTATGGCCGAGTTTGTTGCTCAAGAAGAAATGAGCCGCATGACGGGTTATTGGTGGTCAGGGGATGAAACTAAAATTGCCTATACCCGTGTTGACGAAACACCAGTAAAAGAAGCTATCCGTAACGAAATTTACGCTGATGAAGTTAAGTTATTTAACCAACGCTACCCGTTTACAGGTACCGACAACGTTAAAATTCAACTGGGTGTTGTTAAACTTAACGATCAAAAAGTAAATTGGATTGATTTAGGTAAAGATGAAGACATTTATATAGCGCGTGCTAAATGGCTGAAAGACGGCAATACATTGTCGTACCAATGGCAAAATCGCTCGCAACATAAATTAGAGCTGCGTTTTTATAACAGCGAAACTAAAGCACAAAAAGTAGCACTAACCGAAAACAGCGATACATGGATTAACCTACATTTTGATCTTGAGTTTTTAAAAGACAAAAAGCACTTTGTATGGGCATCTGAGCGCGACGGTTTTAAACACTTATATCTGTATCGCACAAACGGTCAACTTGTTCGCCAAATTACTTCTGGCGATTGGGCTGTTGATAGCTTAAAAGGCATTGATGAGAAAAAAGGCATTGTTTACTTTGCTGGTCGTAAAGACACTCCTCTTGAGAGCCATTTATACAGTGCGCCTTTATTTAAAAAAGGCGATGCCAAACGTATCACCGAAAAAGGTCAGTACCATAATGTTGTGCTAGCAAAAGACAGCAAAACCTTTATCGATAATAGCTCATCTGATAACACACCAAATTCAGCAGCGCTTCGCAAAATAAACGGCGAATTTATTACATGGCTTGAAGAAAATAAGCTTGATAGTAACCATCCGCTTACCCCTTATTTAAGCGATTTAACAAAACCAGAATACGGCACAATTAAAGCCGAAGATGGTCAAGTTATGCATTACCGTTTATTTAAGCCAAGTAACGTAACCGATGGCAAAAAGCATCCTGTTATTGTTAATGTGTACGGCGGCCCGCATGCTCAGCGAGTAACGAATAGCTGGCGCAGTAAAAACTTGTACTTTCAGTACATGGCGCAACAAGGTTACGTAATTTTTCAACTAGATAACCGTGGTTCGTACAACCGTGGTAAAAAGTTTGAAGATGCTATTTATAAAAACCTAGGCGTGGTTGAAGTTGCCGATCAAATTAAAGGCGTAGAGTTTTTACGTACGCTTGATTACGTAGATCCACAACGCATCGGTGTTTATGGCCACAGCTACGGCGGCTACATGGCACTTATGACTATGTTTAAAGCAGGCGATTACTTTCAAGCCGGCGTATCGGGTGCTCCTGTAACCGATTGGGCTCTATACGATACGCATTACACAGAGCGTTATTTAGGTCACCCTGATACGAATGCTAAAGGGTATGAAGACAGCGCAGTATTTCCATATGCTGATGGCTTAAAAGGCCCATTAATGATTTATCATGGAATGGCTGACGACAACGTGCTGTTTACTCATTCAACTAAATTGTTTAAACAACTGCAAGATAACGAAAAACAGTTTGAAATGATGACCTACCCAGGCTCTAAGCACAGCCTACGTGGTAAACAAGTGCAAACACACTTACATCAAACAATTACAAACTTCTTTAATCGTCATTTTGATGTTAAATAAGCAAGTAAAGTAATAACAGACTAAAGGCTGATTGATAAATCAGCCTTTTTTTTGCATTAATGGGCGTTAAGCCTAGATTAAACTCTTTTTTTAGCTACGCTTATTCTATGCGCTAAAGCGCACACTTTTTGAGGATAAATGTATGCCTAGTCTACGTAGTTTTAGTATATTCCAACGTTTCTCGCTGCTCATAGCTATTGTCGTATTTGGGCTTATAGCGCTTAGTGTAGCCAGCCTAACTCACCAATATAGCTCTCTTAAAAACGAGCAGTACCTTAAAACACAAAATGTAGTAGAAACTGCGTACAGTATAATCGAGCACTTTTATGACCTTGAGCAAAATAATACTCTCACTCAACAACAAGCTCAATCGCAAGCACTTAATGCAATAAGAGCTCTGCGCTACGACAAAACCAATTACTTTTGGATTAACAATTACCAGCCAAAAATGGTTATGCATCCTATAAAACCTGCGCTTGAAGGAAAAGATTTAACCAATAATAAAGACCCTGACGGCAAAGCATTGTTTGTTGATATGGTTAATATAGTTAAACGCTCTGGCGAAGGATTTATTCCTTATAAATGGCCAAAACCAGGTAAAGAAAAACCAGTTGAAAAAATCGCATTTGTTAAAGGTTTTAATCAATGGCAATGGATTATTGGCTCAGGTGTTTATCTTGATTCAATTGACGAAGCATTTAGCGAGCAACGTAATCTAATAGTCGTCAGTGCAACAATTATGATTATTGCTGTTATTTTACTTAGCTACTTTATAGGCAAGAGCATTTTAATACCTACTCGTTTAGCAGCCGATATGATGAAAGATATTTCACAAGGTGAAGGCGATTTAACTCGTACATTAAATGAATCCGGTAACGATGAAATATCTGAACTATCACACTCATTTAATTTATTTGTTTTAAAAATGCGAGAGTCTCTTGTTCATGTATCACAAAGTGCAAACGATGTAAGCGAACATGCGCATACAGTTGATGATTCAAGTAGAACAAGCCACTCGTTTATTGAGCTTCAAAACGATAGCTCAACCCAAGTTGCAGCTGCCATGGAGCAAATGACTCACCAAATACATGATGTAAGCCGTAACGCCGAAGCCGCAGAGCAAGCAGCTAAAGATGCAGCACAAAACGCATCAACGGGTAAAAATGTGGTTGCGCAAACAATTACAGCAATAGAAACACTCTCAAGCAACATAGAAACAGTCAGTCGTGTAACAGAAGATTTAGCCAACGAGAGCCATAATATAGGCTCTGTACTTGATGTAATAAGAAGCATCTCGGAGCAAACAAACTTACTGGCATTAAATGCTGCCATTGAGGCTGCTCGCGCAGGAGAGCATGGCCGAGGATTTGCTGTTGTTGCAGATGAAGTAAGAACACTGGCCAGTCGTACAGGCCAAAGTACCGACGAAATTCAAACCATGATCACTAAACTTCAAGAAGGTGCAAAAGCAGCAGTAGAAGCAGTTAAATCAAGCCAAGCACTTTCAGTTTCTACCGTAGATCAGGCGTCATCAGCCAATACTTCACTTAATGAAATAGAACGACTTGTTTCAATTATTACCGAAATGAACAGCCAAATCGCACGTGCCACAGAGCAGCAAACTCAAGCTGCCGACGAGGTTAATTTGCGTATTAATGAGCTATCTCAATCAACTGAGCAATCATTAAATAATACTAAACAGCTTACCGATGCCAGTGATAATCTTAAACAAAGTAGCCAAGAGCTTTCAAGCGTAGTTAATCGTTTTAAATTAGATTAATCGATACCGTTCTCATTAAATGCAAAAAGCTCTGAATTAACAGGGCTTTTTTATTGCATGTAAGTTTTTAGCTTACAAACAGTAACGTGCAAACAAGCTCGTTACTGATGCAGCCGTTGGCTTGCCATGCTGCCAATCACCGCCTTCAACACCGCTTCCTGCAATGTCCATATGCACATAAGGCAAAGGTTGTGCAGAGTCGTTACCGTGCTTATCAAGCCCACCAACAATAGCCATAAACGCCATAGGGAACTGATGCCCACGAGCAGTAACAGCAGATGCTGCGTTATTGCTCGAGAGTACATCGTCAGCTAGCGTGCGTGGTTTAATAAAGTCGTAATCTTCACGGCGAGAGCGCGATACTTCTGCGCCATCGGCCCACAAATCTCCAAGGTCAGCTATTTGACGTGAAACACCAGCGCTACGAGCTGGACCGTTTTCAACATACGCACCGTAAGGACCCATTGCACGTGCCGCGTGACCCGTTAATGTAGCTACAGTAAACAACGTTGGGTTTATTTCGCCTTTAGCTAAATCTTTCATTTCGCTAAGCAGGTCGCCCATTGCTAAGCGCCCTTCTGCATCGGTATTACCAATGCGTACACGGATACCTTCGCGGCTAGTAATAATTTCATCTGGCACAAAACAATCCGAGCCAATAGAGTTACGAACAACAGCCAAGTACGATACTACTTTAACGCCTTTAGGCTGATAATCCGCAACGGCTTTCATAAAGCCCGCAACAGAAGCTGCGCCACCTTTATCGCGACTCATGCCTGCCATATGGCCACCTACTTTTAAATCTGCACCCCCTGTATCGTATACAAGACCCTTACCTACAAACATAAGTGTACGAGTAATTTCGCCCTCTGGTACATATTCAAGCTTAACAACACGTGGGTGATGGCGCTCAACTGCATACGATGCACGAGCAACAGTGCTTAGCATTGGGTAGTTTTTATCAATAGCTGCAATATCATCAATTACGTCAACTGCAATGCTTGAGCCTTTAAATAAATCAACGCAGTAATCAGCAAAACGTGGTGGAGCCATACGCTCAGGTTCGGTGCCACACAAGTCACGCGCGGCATATTGGCCTGCAGCAATTGCATTAACAGCTTTGATTGTTTGCTCGCTTGCGCCAACTAAACCAATTTGAGTAATAGGTTCAATACTTTCACCGTGATATTCACGCGCTTCTAATGGCTGCCATAAGGCTTGGCAAGCGCCTAAATAAGCAACTTCTAAAGCATGCTGATAACGGCTATCGCCATTTAAATTTGGTAAAAATAATGCAGGATTAACACTACCCGACGCTTTTGCTTCGTTAATTGCTAATTTAGCAGCATCAAAATAACGGCGAACATCGTCGTAATCTCTATTTAACGGACCCGTTGGCGCAAGTACAACGCGTTTGTTTTCAATTACTAATAAAGTAACTTGTTTACCAATACGAGAATCAACTTTTGCTTGGTCTAAAATAGCATCACGTAATGAGTTATTTGGTAATAGAGAAAAGTCATCACTAATAATAATAAGCGCATCATGAGATGTGCATTCAAGGCTTGCACTAACCGCTTGAGGGTATGCCATAAATAAAGTCCTGTTAGAAAACATAAGCCCCTATTATCGTCGATTTAAATATTGAAGACCAGCAAGGTGCGATGAGCTAATTATACAACTTGCCAATAAATGGCAACTTGGGGTTACAGGCTTTATAGCTTAATCGAGAATACTCAGTTGGAAGTTTTGTTCTGGCTCGCTTTTAATGCCAACGCCTATGCCAAGTAATCTTACAGGTTGTTGTAGCCCTCGTTGATAGGCCTTAGTAAGGAGTTGAATAAATATTTCTGTGTTTAGCTCGTGGTATGCCTGATCGGCTGAGGTTACTACAAAATTTGCAAACTTCACTTTAACACTCAGCTTATTAATACGGTTTTGTAATTGCTGTTTATTAAGCCTTAAAACTAATTCGTCTAACAATTTTGGCAGCTCATCTAAGCACTCTTGCAAACTTGTTTTGTTGTATTCGTAGGTATGTTCAACACTCAGCGACTTTCTGATGCGATCTGTTGATACTTTACCAACATATTCACCTGCACATTTTTGATAAAGCGACACACCAAAATTACCCACATGTTGCTGCATCCAGTTAACGCCTTTTTCACGTACATCCTTGCCGGTATATAAGCCTTTTAAATTTAGCTTTTCGAGCGTTACTTTACCCACCCCCGGAATTTTCCCCAGCGGTAATTGCGCTAAAAAATCATCGACCTCATGAGGCAAAACGACAAATTGACCATTCGGTTTTTTTTCGTCGCTGGCTATTTTGGCAATAAATTTAATCGGTGCAATACCAGCTGATGCAGTGAGCCCTGTGGCATTGTAAATATCGGCTCTTATTTGCTGTGCAATAAGTGTGGCACTGCCTTTACAAGCGGTGCTGTCTGTTACATCTAGGTAGGCTTCGTCTAAAGAAAGAGGTTCAACTAAATCTGTGTAGCGGCTAAATACTTCACGTATTTGATTTGAAGCTTCTTTGTATACAGCCATGCGCCCAGGAACAATAACTAAATCGGGGCATAATTGTTTAGCATGATAGTTCGACATAGCCGATCGCACGCCATATTCTCTCGCTATATAGTTAGCGGTTGAGAGCACGCCTCGTCGGCTATTGCCTCCAATAGCAAGCGGTACACATGCAAGTTTTGGATTATCTCGCATTTCTACTGCTGCATAAAAGCAATCCATGTCTATGTGAATAAACTTCTTCATCACCACAACAACAACTGGTTATTTATACAGTCATTATTATAGAATCAAATGTGATAAGCAAGCCTAGGGCCTGTTTATCTTTCGAGGTTAAATTTGCAGCAGTATGTTTGGTATTTAGGCAAGGCAGAGCCTATGTAGTGTGGTTATTCCCCATAAATAGGCGATAACGTAGCACAAATGCCAAACATACGCTGCCCGAAGGGTTCTGCCTAGGGGCAATTTACTCTTTGTTGCTCGGTTTTTACTTAGCCCACTAGGTCACAAACCTCGCGCCGCGATTAAATAGCCCCTAGATTGAACAAATTTTAATCCTGAAAGGTCAACAGGCCCTAGTTAGCGATTAAAAAAAGCGCTTATTACCTTCTTGCTCTTTATAACCGCGCAACCAAAACATAACCTCGAAAAAAAAACCTGCTAACATCAAAATAATAGCGCCTGATTCGTTACCCATTGCGTAACAGGTAAAAGAGGCTATAAAAACCAAACAAGCTAAGGACCAATTAATTATGTTCTGCATATTTCTACCTCTGTGTGTTTTTGTGTTTGTCTGTGTAATTTAACTGTAGACCTAAAATTAAATAGGTACAATCATCTTATAAAAAAACATGCCATTAATTACCTTGAGCTCGTAACCCCATGTTGATAATCTAAGCACTTTAAAATTAAGGGCCAATAAATAATGCAAACGTTTAAAGATCAGCACCCTATCCATACCGACATCACCGTAGCGTGGGCTGATATGGATGCACTACAACACGTAAATAATGTAGTGTATTTACGTTACTTTGAAATAGCCCGAATCGACTTCTTAAATAAAATAAATCTGTTCGATACAATAAGCCCTAATGGCGTGGGCCCGGTAATAAGCGAAAATAACATTCGTTATAAACGCCCAGTTACATTCCCAGATACGCTTACAGTCGGTGTTACTATTTCTGATATAAAAACAGACCGGTTTGTTATGAATTACACCGTATTTAGTCACGCACAAAACGCTATAACAACCACAGGCACTTCAAAAGTGGTTATGTTTGATTTTGAAACAGGCCAAAAAGCCCTCATTGCAGAGCCTCTTTTATCGGCGTTAGTTAGCTACTCTCAAGACGAGCAATAAGGAATTCTCATGCAATACAGCCCACTTGGCAGCAGTGGTATTAACGTTTCAAGAGTATGTTTAGGCAGTATGACTTGGGGTAAACAAAATACTCAAAGCGATGCTGATGAACAAATAGCCTATGCGCTAGAGCAAGGCGTAAACTTTATTGATACAGCCGAAATGTATGCAGTACCGCCCTCTCCAGAGACCTATGGTAAAACTGAGGAAATTATTGGCGATTGGCTATCGCGTAATCAGCAAAAGCGCAGCGATGTGGTACTTGCTACAAAAATTGCAGGCAATGGATTATCGTGGGTACGTGATGGTGGCAATATTACGCGCCAAACGGTAATAGAAGCCGTAGACGATTCACTTAAGCGCCTTAAAACCGACTACATTGATTTATATCAGCTGCATTGGCCAAACCGCTCTACCCCGCACTTTGGCAGACAATGGCCCGGCACTCTTAAATTTACCGACGTAAATACACAAGAGCAGCAAGCTAGTATGCTTGATATTCTAGAGGGCCTTAATGAATGTGTTAAAGCAGGTAAAATTAAGCACTGCGGTTTATCTGACGATACGCCATGGGGTATAAGCCAGTTTTTAAGTTTGGCCAAAGAGCATAACTTACCGCGTATGGTATCTATTCAAAATGAGTTTAGCCTAGCGCACGCTAAAGATTGGCCGTATTTAATAGAACAATGTGTTCATGAAGATATTGCGTATTTACCATGGTCACCTCTAGCGGCTGGTTTATTAACGGGTAAATACTTAAACGGCGCGCGCCCAGAAGGATCTCGTTGGACCTTCATGCAGCGCAACGGTATTTTTAGAGATACACCCAATGCAGAGCAAGCCACTAAGCAGTATGTTGAGCTGGCTCATGCAAACAATATTACTCCAGCACAACTAGCACTCGCATGGTGCAACCAAGTAGATGGCGTAACCTCTTCAATTATTGGTGCAACAAGCATAGCCCAATTAAAAGAAGATATTGATGCATTTAACATCACGTTAAGCGACGAAATTCTTAGTGATATTAACACTATATTTAGAAACCATCCGATGCCTTATTAAGCATGTATGAGTTAAAGCAGCCTTGAATGAGGTTGCTTTTTAACTAAAATATTTGACCCTACTACAACCAACACTATACTTTTATTAAGTTTTCTTAATTCAACGAACACTTATCAATGCTGAGAAACGGATACTATGCATTTTGTCTATTAATTGTATTTAACGCGCATGCTGTTGAACAAAAATTACAGCCTCTAGAAGAAATTATTTGGCTGCAAAGTTACACGCCCCCTTTTCATATAGCTAAAAGCGAAAGTGCACCACAAGGCGGTATTTGCGACAACCTAACCGAGCAACTCATTAGAACTATAACAGATGTAAAACATACCCGCTTAATTGTCCCTCAGCAGCGTATAAATAAATATTTAAGTGAAGGAAAAAACGTATGCTTCCCGTGTGTTATTTATAAAAAACATAATAACCAACTACTTAACTACTCAAATCCAACAACGGTATATCCCCCATTTTCAATTATCACGACTAAAGAGCTAAAGCCCAAATTAGAAGAAAAGCACGGCTCGCCTATTCACCTTATTAATTTATTAACCGACCCGCAATACGTATACGGGCAAGCTGCTGCACGTAAATTTACAACTAAAATTAATACAATTATTGAAAATACAAAACGAGATAAAGAGTCGTCGTTAAGTTGGAGTAGCGAAAATGAAAGTCAGGCTGTTATAGCACGCTTGAGTCACGGCTTTTTAGACTACTCAATTGATTACCCGTTTATGGCCGATTACTTTAATAAACAAGGAGAATATACGAATATAGAGAGTGTACCAATTGCAGAAAATGACATTCAATTTATACGAGGAGCAATAGGTTGTGCGGCTAACGCACCTAATAATTTTGCACAGCAAGCGCTTAAAAAAATTAACCGCGCACTAAAAAACAATGTACTACAATCGCCTGAGTATCAACAAAGTCAGCATAATTGGCTTAAAACTACCTTTGCCGACTTTGATCAACACTACCAACAGCAAGTTATTAATTTTTACTTACTTGCCACTGATGCTCAAGCAAGCACTGATCATTAGCATAAAGTGCCACAGCAAAAATACTTTTAGCTGTTACCTCGCCTACGCCCGACGGTGTGCCTGTCATTACTACATCACCATCTTCTAAGCTCATAAATTCACTAATTTCTTGTAAAATTGAGTCCGGATTATGCAGCATAAAATGAGTATCGCCTTGCTGAACTACTTTATTATTAATTTTAAGTTCAAAGGTAAAGAGCTTCATTGCATCAGTTAGCGCTACAAAATCAGTTAAAATTACAGAGCCGTCGAACGCTTTAGCGCGCTCCCATGGAAGCCCTTTATTTTTTAATTTACTTTGCACAGTACGCTTAGTTAAATCAAGGCCGAGTCCAACACCTACAAATTTTTTATTTTTAACGACAAAACATAACTCGGTTTCATAATGTAGCGTATCACCGTTATGAGTTGCATATAATGTATTTGTAATTGCACTGTTTGGCTTATTAAATAAAACCATTTGATCTGGCGTTTCATTATTTAGCTCTGCAATGTGTGCGGTATAGTTACGACCAACACACACTACTTTTGATGGTGTTAATTCTTCAGATACTAACTTTATTGAATGCATATAAATAATGTCTCAGTTATTGGACCTGTTGACCTTTCAGGATTAAAGTTTGTTCAATCTAGGGGCTATTTAATCGCGGCGCGAGGTTTGTAACCTAGTTGGCTCGATAACTGCTCCTGCGTTATTCTACTGACTTACATCCATGTAAGAATAAGTAAAAACCGAGCAAAGCTTCCGCGTCCTGCTCACGCCCCTTACCTAAATCCATGTAGGCAACAAAGAGTAAATAGCCCCTAGGAAGAACCCTTTGGCAGCGCCTGTTTGGCATTAATGCTACGTTATCGCCTATTTATGGGGAATAGACCACACTGTATAGGCTCTGCCTTGCCTAAATACCAAACAGACTGCTGCAAATTTAACCTCGAAAGATAAACAGGCCCTAACTAATAAGCGTTTCAAGCAAGCTCAAATTAATAGGTTTAAGTAAAACTCGATCAATATTTAAATCTTTTATTTCTTTAGGATCTGGCTCTGCCCCACTTACAATTACTAAACGTAGCTCTGGATATCGCTCATTAACTTGCTGGCCTAAATCAATGCCACGCCCATCGGGTAAATGCATGTCTAACAATACCTTATTAAATTGCTGGTCGTGATTAAGTATTTGCAAACATTGTGCGCAGCTAGACGCAATGACGGTTTCAACGCCTAGACTTTCTAAAAGTAGCTGTGTAATTTGCGCTGCATCGTGGTCATCTTCTACAAGTAAAAAGCGCTGTTTTTTCTCTGTTAAGTCCGAACTACTATTTATATCTTTGGCTTGAGGAGCATGTTCTGGCGCTACCAAATAATCTTGCAAACATTGATACAAAGCAGTGCTATCAACAGGTTTTGGTATTACATCGTTAAAGCCAAGCGCAGCAAGTTCTTCATGTATCCCTTTCATAGTAGCGGCAGTGAGCGCGATTATTGGGCCTTTGTAACCCATTTTTCTAAGCTCTATGGTAGCTTCCTTGCCGCCCATTACAGGCATATGAATATCAATAAAAATAATGTCGTAAGGCGCTTTATACGCATCTGCAATACGTACTTTTTCAAGTGCTTGCTGGCCATGTTCGGCATAATCGACGCGCGCACCACAAGTACTGATCATATGACCAACTAGCATGCGTAAATCACGTAAATCATCAACTACTAATACTCGCCCATGCACTTTACAAGGAGCCAGTTTACTTTGTAGTTGCGGAGCACTACTAAAGTTAAGTACTTGGCGCTCTACTTCACTAATATCACCAGGGTAAACCGAAATAGTAAACGTAGAGCCTTTACCAACTTCAGAGTGCAAGCTAATATCACCGCGCATACGCGCTAACAACTCAGCACATATTGCTAAGCCTAAGCCTGCACCACCTACAGAGCGCGATTCTACATCAGCTATTTGCTCAAACGGCTTAAATATGAGTTCTTGTTTTTCAGGGGCTATGCCCATTCCTGAGTCTTTAATACTAAAAAATAGCATTTCAGTGTCATCAACCCATTGCGTCCACGCATTAACAACAATTTCGCCTTTATCGGTAAACTTAACCGCATTATTTATTAGATTTATTAAAATTTGGCGAACCCTTGTTGCATCAAGTCGTGCAACTAAAGGCAATGGCTGATGTGATTCAAAGCGTAGCGTAAGCCCTTTATCAAGGACCGATACGCGCATTAACGTGTATACATCGGCAAGCATGCTATCTAGGTTAACTTCGCTTAAGGTTAGCTCTAACTTATCGGCTGCTATTTTAGACAAGTCGAGCACATCGTTTAATAGGCTCAATAAGTGTTTGCCGTTTCGATAAATTACACCTAACTCATTTTCTGCTTGCTGACTAAAGTCGCTCTGCATTAATAGCTCGGTATAACCTAAAATAGACGATAGAGGAGTTCGTAATTCGTGGCTTAAATGCGCTAAAAATCGGTCTTTAGAACGGTTTTCTGCTTCGGCTTTTAAACGCTCTACTCGCTCACCTTCAACATCCTTACGCGCCAAAGCATAGCGAATAGCACGCGCAAAGCGGCTAGAGCTCATTTCTGTTTTTATTAAATAATCTACCGCGCCAGCATCAAGTGCCGCCGAATCTAGTTCGTCGTTTGACTGCCCGGTAAGCATAATAATAGGGCCGCTAAAACCATTCGCAATGGCCTCTTTTAATACATCTAAACCATTAGATGCACCCAAGCGGTAATCAAGCAGGCAAATGTCATGCTCATTTTTGCTAAGCGTTTCAATTGCCTGCTCTGGGGAGCTTATCCATTGAATGTTAAACGTGTGTGAATCCAATTGGTCCAGATAGTCGCAGGTGAGTATGTAATCATCTTCATCATCTTCTACAAGCAGCAACTGAGTCACTTTATCTAACATACAATCTCCTTTAATCGTTAAATGTTGTCGGTAGCTCTACAAATTCTACCCAGTATTTTCCAAGTGTTTTCATTAAATCAACTAGGCCATCAAACGTTACAGGTTTTGTAATGTAAGATGCAGCGCCTAGGTTATACCCTTTAACCATGTCTTCTTCTTGCTTAGACGTAGTTAAAATTACAACCGGAATACCCTTTAAGTTAGGGTTTGCTTTAATTGCTTCAAGCGCTTCACGACCATCCATTCTAGGCATATTTAAATCAAGCAATATAAGCCCTGGACGAGGCGATGTTGTTTTGTCTACAAACTTACCTTTACGCTCTAAATATTCAAGTAACTCAACGCCATCTTCAACAAAGTGAAGCTCGTTAAGTACACGGCTTTCGGCAAGGGCATCTTGTGTTAACAAACGATCATCTTCATCATCGTCTGCCATTAAAATAGTAATCGGTTTTACTTTTGTATAGGGCATTTAAGCCTCTCCTTGCAATGTGAAAAGCGCAGCTTCCACAGGTAGTTTTATGGTGAAAGTTGCACCTTCACCGTCTTTACTTTGGGCTGTAATTGTTCCGCCATGTCGCTCCACAATACGCCTACATACAGAAAGGCCAATACCCGTGCCTTTATACTCTGAGCGGCCATGTAAACGCTGAAACGGTACAAATATTTTATCAGCGTAGTCTTGTGAAAAACCAATGCCATTGTCTTCTATTGTAATAACTTGAAAACTTAATTCGGTATTGTGGTCAGCACTAAATATATTTTCATGCTGGTAACTAATTTTAATATGTGGACTTACATCTGGGCGTCTAAATTTCACCGCATTCGACAACAAATTTAAAAACAATTGCTGCATTTGGCTTTTATCAGCCTGAATAACCGGTAAGTCTTCTACATCTACTTGTGTATTAGACTCATCTATCGCAATTTCTAAATCACTTAATATATCAGTTAGCACTTCGTTTAAATTTGTATCGTCAAAGTCTTTACCACGCGTTGCTATACGCGAAAACTCTAATAAATCGTTTATTAAGTTAGACATACGTTGAGCTGCATTTTTCATACGGCCAATGTAATCAATCCCTTTTTCACCAAGTTCATCTTTAAACATTGTTTCAAGGCGATCGCTAAAGGCTTGAATTTTTCTAAGTGGTTCTTGTAAATCATGGCTCGCCACAAAAGCAAACTCTTCAAGCTCTCGGTTACTTCGGCTCAACTCGTCAGAATACAACGTTAATTCTTGCGTACGTTCAGACACTTTCGTTGCTAATGTTTCGTTTTGTTTTTCAAGCTCAAAACGATACTTTGCAGCATTTCTTAAATTAAGACGCGTCATTACAAACATACCAATAATAAGTAGTGCACTTGTTATTGCCGTTATAGCAAACGTAATTTTAGCCTCATTTTTTATCTTTGCTAACTTTGAAAAATGACTCACTTTGAAAAGTAATTCGCGGTCTTGTATTTCATTTACGTGTTCACGGATTTGCCTATAAAGATCTCGTCCTTTATGTGTATTTAGCACATACAATGCACGTCTTTCTCTATCATCAAGTGCAAGGTTAACGGTTTTTTTAAGCTCGTTAATTTTACTATCTACAAGCACTAGTAACTGAGCAATACGATCTGCTTGGCCATCAATTTCAGAGTGGAGCGATTTAACATGATCCGTTTGTGCCTGTATTTGCCCAATCGCATCATAGTAAGGCGTTAAATAATCAGCCTCTTCAGTTAATAAATAACCACGTTGACCCGACTCAGCCTGCACTATAGATAAATGCAATTGCTCAATTGCCGTTGTCAGCATACTTGTGTTGTCTAAACTCTTTTGGGTTTGTGTTAAACCTTGAATAGTGTTCAATGCTAAAAATGCGTTACCTACAATAATACTCAACACAACAACTATAAAAGCTGCCCAAGTAATATTCGCTTTACTTTGATGTTTTTGCTTGTTCATTAGCTTCCAGAGTTAGTGTTTAAACAACACTGTATTTATTGAGAGTCTGATATTTTTTGTAAACTTTCGCTGCACTGTTGGCAATTATTAATAATTTTATCAAGTGCATCTAACGCTTTTTCTTTTGGCATATCGTTTTCAAGTACCAATTTAATAAGCTCGGCATTCATCGAAATACGATTTAGCGGCCCTCTTGCATCGTGTACTAACTTATTAAGCTGCTCTGTTTGGTTATCGGATGTCATGCCCTTCCTCAGATCTATTTATATTCGCCAATACCGCCATACGCATTAAGGCGGTTATAAAGTGTTTTTGTACTAATACCTAACATTTGCGCAGCAAGTGTTTTATTACCTTGCACTTTATCAAGCGTTGCATGAATAAGTTCTTTTTCAACTTCTTCAATTGTTTGCCCTGCCGATACTGGCTTTTCTGCAGTTTGATTATTAACACGCGAAAACGGCGATTCTAAATTGTCAGGCAAAATAATATCGCTAGTTTGCGGATCACTCATAATAAATGCACGGTGTATCGCATGGCGAATTTCGCGCACGTTACCCGGCCATTCATAGCTTTGCAACTCTTTAAGCTGCGCTGGCGTCCAGCTAAATGCTGTGCCATTTTCGTCATTAAGTTGATCTAAAAAGGCTTTAGCTAATAAAGGAATATCTTCTTTTCTATCGCGTAGTGGCGGTATATCAATAGGAAAAACCGCTAGCCTAAAGTAAATATCTTCACGAATAATATTATTTTGTGCTAAATCGGTAAGCGAGCGGTTAGTGGCTGAAATAACACGGCAATTTGTTGGTATTTCTCTGTTACCACCGACGCGCGTTACTTTTTTAGTTTCAAGCACTCGCAGTAAATTTGGCTGCATATCAATTGGCATTTCGGTTACTTCATCTAAAAATAAAGTACCGTTATTTGATTGTTCAAACACCCCTTCTTTACGCGCTATAGCACCGGTAAAGGCGCCTTTTTCATGACCAAATAACTCACTACCAATTAACTCTTTTGAAAGCGCACCACAGTTACTCGCCACTAACGGGCCTTCACACTGGCTAGCGTTATGGATAGCTTGAGCAACTACTTCTTTACCTGCACCACTTTCACCCATCAACATCACGTTAGCATTTGTTTTAGCAACGCGTTCAATCATATTGTAAAGCTTGTGCATTACCTCTGATTCGCCAATTAAGCCACCAAAGTGACGCGTTATACCGCTCGACTTTGCTTTTTTAACTGCTTTTTTAGGGCCATTTAAAACCAGTTCTAAATCTTCGCGTTGTAATGGCTTTAATAAATGCCCTACATTTGGCTCACACATTTCAGCTAAAATACCCTTCACTGAAGGATGGCCCGAAATAAGTGTAATTTTTGGAGATTGCCCAATCATTTTTAAATGATCGAGTAAATGCAGACCGCTGCCATCTGGCAACATAAAATCTAACAGCACATGATCAAAGGTATTATTTTCAAACCATTGATGCGCTTCTTTTAAACTGGTTGCGGTGCTTATATTGTGGCCGAGGAATTCGACTATGTGACATACAACGTCACTAAATTCGACGTCATCGTCTACTAAAAGTATGTTTAACATGATAAATCCCTATGCTTTTTTCTTATTCTACGCATCATAAATACTAATTTAAAGGCGCGCTTAAAATCTAATGACTTAAATAATTAAGTGATTCAATACTATTTATGTTACCAACTTAATATTTACGTATGCTTAAAAAAATCGATCACAAAAAAATAATTTAAATCGTTCCTATTCACACAATGATAGCAACTGATAATATAAACATCCCACAAAGGAGATGAAATGCAGCAATTAAAAACCCTGATTCATTCAGGTATTAATATCGACCAAGGCACTCAATTTACTCGCATAACAGGGCGTGCCATTGTAATTAAAGATAGTAAAATACTTTTAATGTACACAAACCGCTATGAAGATTACAGCTTACCTGGTGGTGGCGTGGATGAAGGCGAAAGCATTGAGCAAGGCTTAATACGCGAACTAAATGAGGAAACAGGTGCACAGCAAATAAGTGTCGTAAAAGCCTTTGGACTCTACGAAGAGTATCGCCCTTGGTATAAAGACGATTTTGACATTATCCATATAAAATCGTATTGCTACGTATGTAATATTGCCGACGAACTTGGCAAAGCACAGTTAGAGCATTATGAGCAGCAAAATGGCATGACTGCTAAATGGGTTGATATCAACGATGCAATTGCTCATAACGAGCGCACACTTGCTAACAGTGAAAAACAAGGACTCTCCATTTTACGAGAAACCTACCTATTAAAGCGCATTGCTAAAGAACTTCTATAAGTTGAATAAGCATGAGCAGTCAATCTTGTAAATTTTGCATCAATCAGAACTTTTTACTGCTTTGGATAATATATTCATAGTAGTAAAAAGTTATTAGCAGAATAAAAAAACAAAAATAGATACTACATTTCAATAGCTTGAGATTAATTAATACTGTTTTTTTGATATTGGCTTTCGTTTTGCACCCTTATAGATAATTAATTTGTAAGGAGATAGAAATGAGTAACACAGTTAAAACGATTAATCCGGCAACTGAGCAAACCATTAATACCTACACACTACTTTCTCAAAAGGAAGCTGAGCAGGTAATCGAAAAATCTCACGAAACATATTTAAAATGGCGCTTAACGTCGTTCACTGAACGTGCGAGATATCTTAATAAGTTAGCCTCACTTTTCGAAGAGCAAAAAGAAGCTATTGCAAAACTTATGACCGAAGAAATGGGCAAAGTTTACGAGCAAGGCTTTCAAGAGGTTGAGCTGTGTGCAGCTATTTGTCGTTACACCGCCGAAAACGGCCCACAAGTACTTGCCGACGAAGAACGTGATATGGAAGGTGGCCGCGCAATTATTAGCTACCAACCAACGGGCGTATTATTAGGTATTCAGCCTTGGAACTTCCCGCTTTATCAGGTAATTCGTTACAGTGCAGCCAATATTATGGCGGGTAACACAACCGTACTTAAACACGCGGGTAACGTATTTGGCATGGCTGAAAAAATCGACACCTTATTTAAACAAGCAGGCTTCCCTGAACATTGCTTTAGCAACTTACTTATCGATGGTAAAACAGCAAGTTCATTAATCGCACACAAAGCAATTAGCGGCGTAACCTTTACAGGTAGTGATGCTACAGGTAAAAAAGTAGCTGAAGAAGCTGGCAAGCATGCTAAAAAGACGGTACTTGAGCTTGGTAGTAACGATGCCTACTTAGTACTTGATGACGCAGACTTAGAGTTAGCAGTTAAAACTTGTGTAACAGGCCGTATGATTAACAACGGCGAAACCTGCGTTTCAGCTAAACGTTATGTAGTAGTTGAGTCTCTTTATGATGACTTTAAAGCACAAATTAAAGAGCAGTTTGAAGCCATGAAAATGGGCGACCCAATGGCAGATGATACAGACTTAGGTCCAATGGCACGTGAAGACTTGCGTGACGGCATTCATGACCAAGTTATGCAATCGGTTAAAGCCGGTGCAAACATAGTAACGGGTGGCGAAATTCCATCGCAAACAGGTTACTACTACCCACCAACGCTACTAGATAACTTATCGCCAGGCATGCCTGCGTACGATGACGAATTATTTGGCCCTGTCGCTTCGCTTATTAAAGCGAAAGATAACGACGATGCTATGCGCATCGCCAACGATTCTCGCTACGGTTTAGGCGGTGGTATTTTCTCAAAAGATGAGAAAAAAGCGATTGAGCTTGCTAAAAAGCACTTTGATACCGGCATGATCAACATTAACGGTTATGGTTTAGCACAACCTAACCTACCGTTTGGTGGCGTTAAAGGCAGTGGCTATGGCCGAGAACACGGCGGTTTTGGTATGCGCGAATTTGTTAATGTTAAAAGCATTATGATCGCCAGCTAATTTAGCTGCATAAATGAAATAAGTGTTTTAAATAGATATTTTTAATACGTGTTTATAATACAAAAATTATTAAGCCTAAAAGCGGGTAACCACTTTTAGGCTTTTTTATGAATTTTAGAAAGTAACTCTCTGAGGCAGCACTTAGTTTTTAGTAAGTGACAGTACCGAGCTTGGATATATTCGTAGGCGCGATTTTACATCGCGCTTTTAATGTGAATATGAGGAGCTAAAAGCTAAAAAGTAGCCTTTAATGTTGAACAAATATCGTGGTCTAATTTTATGTTTAATCGTAAACTCTCATACCCAACAAGTGTTCAGTCGTTTTTTAATGTCCTTGCTAAATAATTTACTACGGCCTGAACAACAAGCTAATCAATTAGCATCCTTCGCTTATCGCTTTACTCATAGCGAGTCCTAGCATTAACTCTTGCTCATGGTTATTTAATTTCTAATGATTGCTACTTTGAGTTTTCACCAGATAATTTAATGACGAATGGAAAATGATCAGTGCTATATTTAGCTAGGCACTCAAAGCGTTTTTTTTCAAAGCCCTACTATTAGAAATAGTTATCGAACGCTCGGTGTATAAATATCTGAAATTATATTTTTAGTTTTAATAAATTTGATGTCTTTTTTCACGTTTCGTACTTTGCTGGAGCATCCATAAAGTGAAAACTGCCCCAGAGTAATAGTAAAAAAAACATGGGCAGAGAAGCCAATATAAGGTCATATTCTTTAAAATTATCGCTAAACCAATCGCATCCAAAAAATACAAAGGGATATATTAAAACGCCCCATAAAAAGAATTTATTCATGATTCTATTAAACAAAGGAATATCAATATGAGGCTTACTTCCTAAGCCCATAATGCTAGGGATAATCGCAAATGGGTATACAACCAAAGGTATAGCGCCTAAAACCAGCAAAGTAAGCCTGAAGTACTCAAACATATAATTAAAAACCTAAAGTTTTAAAAAGTTAACGCTTATTGTAAATAACCTTAAATACAAACAAGGAGAGTTAACTGCCAGTCTTTATTTCGAGAGTTTTAGCGCTGTCTACTTCTAATAAAGCAAATATATATTTTAAAAATAAAGTCTTAACCAAAGAGCACAGTAATAATTCAGTACTCCACAATTCAACACAAGTCGGCCTCAACTATTAGTAATTTAGTACTTTATATAAATACCGCTACATCTGACGTTTACTCGTCAAATCTTGGTACTTTTCGCTTATCGGCTTTACTCATAGCTAGCTCTTGGATTTCTTCATGCTTTAGATCTTCGGGTTTATCTTCTAGTGACTCCTGATTGGCATTCTCATAAGAAAGCTCAGTAAGTAGTGCAAAGTGATCAGAGCCATATTTAGCAAGACGCTTAATACGCTTTACTTTAAAGCCTTCGCTGTGAAATAAGTGATCAAGCGGCCAGCGCATAAAGAAGTAACTTGCATGAAATGTGTTATAAAAACCACGGCCTTTTCGAGGGTCTAAAAAGCCACTTATTTGCATAAACAAACGCGTGCTGCGCGACCATGCTACGTCGTTTAAATCACCGGCAACTATGGTAGGCCGTGTAGGGCTTTTAAGTGCTTTAGCCACCATTATTAGCTCTGAGTCGCGCGGAAGTGATGAGTCTTCCTCTGTCGGGCTTGGTGGTGCTGGGTGAATAAAGTGCCCTTGCATTTGCAGGCCTTCATCGTTTTCAAACAAAATATGAATTGAGGGAATATCTTCTTCTATAAGCTCACATATTTGCGCGTCGAGTATTTTAAATTTGCTGTACAGGTGCATGCCGTAGCGGTTGTCTTTAGGGCATTCAATAAAATACGGATAGTGTTTTTTAATAACTGATAATTTATTTTCCCACCAGCTGTCGCTTTCAAGCGTGATAAGTAAGTCGGGTTGGTGCTCGTTAACCAAGCTAATTAACTGCTCACTTTTATGATTCGACATAAGTACGTTTGCCGACATAATTCGGACGCTATGGTCTATGTGCTTTGGTGCGCTTTGCACTTCTTTTTTAGCAAGCCACGTGTACGGGTAAATCCACTTACCTTGTAAAATCATTATAAGTAATGAGGTTAAGGCTATAAACACGTAACCTATTGCGCTACTTTGCCATAATAAAAACAGCGAAGTAACAGCTACAAAACTGGCAATATAAAATACCTGTAAGCGCACAAAGTCGCAGCTACGCACTAAGTAATGCTGGCTGTACGACATAGGTAATAGGGTAACCAGTAAAAAAAAGCCAATAATTATAGCCAGCGCAATGAGCATTTTAATATCCTTATAAAGTTAATTTAGCGACTTAAAATTGAAAGTATTTCTCGGGTGTCGTGCACCATGTGAATAACTGTACGGTCTATCTCAATGCTTACTGTACCATTATCTCTAGAGCGTTCAATAACTCTACCTCGTTTATATAAATCGCGCTCTAAAAAGTCGCCTCGGTGGTAGCTTTTACTTAGCCCTGGTGGCGTCCAACCTGCGCGAATTAACTGCTTTGCCTCTTTTTTAGAAAGGTAGTCATTGTCGTTATGTTTATGCGAATGATGCTTTTTATGGCCGTGTTTATGACCATGTTTATCTTTATGCGGTTTTGCGTCTGCGCTTATTGAACATAAACCCAATGCTATTAGTGCTGTGTATATTACTGCTCTCATAAATAATCTCTAGCGTAGTTAATAGCTAAAGATTAACAAACATGGATGAACATCGTATGAAACACCCACCCCTCGTTTAACGTTGTTTATATTGAGTTTTACAATGGCTGCGCATAATAGCGGGATCGCGTAATTTTAAGTGTTTTGTTTTACGCCCTGCATGGCGTTTACGCCACACTTTAAAACTGCCTTTTGAAATATGTTCGCGCATAAATACCACCAGCTGCGGGTATTTTAATCCGTATAGCTGCTCTATTGCCTCATAAGGGGTTCTATCTTCCCACGCCATTTCAATAATGCGTGACTGTTGCTCTGGGTTAAACATGATGTTTCTCACAAAATTTAACTTATACGCTAGGTAAAAATACTTAGATCAATGCAATTAAGCTCAGTAACTGTATAATTGGCGTTCAATTTATGTACTTTAAAAGATATCGAATTTATATTTATGCGCGCAATATTCCTGTTTTTAGCTTTAACTTTACCTTCGTTATTACTTGCAGCGCCAAGTAAAACCCTGCGCTGCGTAACAACCCACTACCCGCCTTTTACTATTTACGATGAAAAAGCCGATACATTTACAGGTTTAGATATTGATTACATTAAGTTTATTGAAAAAAACTTAAACCTCAAAATTGACGTTGTTCATTTACCTTGGGCGCGTGTTAAAAAAGAGATGGAGCTGGGCTATTACGACTGCTATTTCTCATTGGCCAACTATAAAGAGCGTACAGAATATTTAGACTTTACTAGCGAGCCTTTGCATACCACTAAGTTTGGTTTATTCACGTTAAATGAAGATAATCTGCTTATTGATGATTTATCAAAAGCCGCTATAGCTATGTTACGCGGTGTTATTCTTCCCAAAATTATCGCTAAAAAGTACAGCCTTGATGAGAATAATCTGCTTCGTTCACTTTCAACTAAAGACACTTTTGAGCTACTAGAAAAAAAACGTGTTGAATACGCAATAACTAACTATCAAGCAGGTTTGTGGTACTCAAAAGAATATAAAAACATTTATGCTCGGCAATTAAATGAGTTTACGTTTCCTACTTACATTGCTTTTAAGCGTGGCGTAATTGATACAAAATTAGTTGATGAACAAATAAAGCGTTTTAAAGCACAAGCTCAATAATTAACTCTGCACATATTAAGAGATAACCAATGTTTACAAAACTACCAAAGTGGGTTGAATATGGCGCGTTTACACTGGCATTTATAGCGGGCATAGTTAACGCTGTTGGCTTATTAGGATTTGAACATCAGGCTATTTCGCACTTATCAGGCTCTGTCACTTTGTTGGGTATTAAACTAATGAGCAGTACTTCAGCCGCTTTACTGTTATTGAGCATACTAATAAGCTTTATGCTGGGCTCTGCGCTTTCTGGTTTTTTACTTGCAGGGCGTTCATTAAAACTTGGCCGGCATTACGACACGCTCTTATTTATTGAAGGCGCTTTACTGTTAGCAAGTGCCTACCTACTTAATCAATCTTATGTTTATGGCATTACGCTCGCATCTGCTGCTTGTGGATTACAAAACGCGTTAGCGACTAATTACAGTGGCGCAGTAGTTCGTACCACACACTTAACGGGTATTTTTACTGACCTTGGTTTAATGATAGGAAAAGCACTTAAAGGTGAGCAATTTGATACGCGTAAAGGCGTTATGTTTTTACTTATTATTGCGGGCTTTTTATTAGGTGGTGTAATCGGCTTTATTTTATTTGAACACTACCAAGTGCTTACTTTGGTGTTTCCTGCTGTGGCTTGTTTTGTTTTATCAATTACGTATCGGGTTTATAGGTTACGTACGCTTTAACGCAACGAGTTTAAAAGCACATTAAAACCGCATATTATAGAGGCAATGCAATATAGATTACTTTCAAGGAATGTATGAAACCTTATTT
Source organism: Pseudoalteromonas sp. NZS100_1 (assembly GCF_015864285.1). NCBI lineage: Bacteria > Pseudomonadati > Pseudomonadota > Gammaproteobacteria > Alteromonadales > Pseudoalteromonadaceae > Pseudoalteromonas > Pseudoalteromonas sp. NZS100_1. Next base: position 168,901 of record NZ_JADYXN010000004.1, on the reverse strand, counting down.
TTTGCCGCTGATATTACCCTTTAGCCACGCTGCGTTTGCCGATAATCAAAACAACGATGCAATAGAAACCATAACAACTACGGCATCACGTATTGAAGCGCTATCGACCCCACTCCCTTTATCAATAAGCACACTAACGCAAGCGCAGCTAAATAGCATAGCGCCTACCCATATTGAAGAAGCTCTGCAACGTGTAGCGGGTGCTAATATTCAACGCGGAAATGGCCAAGAGTATTTACCCGCGCTTCGCTCACAAGTGCTTTCGGGCGCAGGCGCTTGTGGTGGCATATTGACTTTGGAGGATGGCATACCACTGAGAGCTGCTGGGTTTTGTAACATAAACGAGCTATTTGAAGCGCACAGCGAAATGGCGCAGCGCATTGAAGTGCTAAAAGGCCCTGGCTCTGCACTTTATGGCTCAAACGCTGTGCATGGTGTTATTAATGTAATAACGCCCGACACCACACAAGGCGGTGGCTTAGTTGGTTTAGATTACGGCTCGTACGGCTATACTCGCTACAAATTACGTGCAGGACAAGATTACGGCAACAGCGGAATAGGCATTAATGCAAGTGTTACCGACGACAGTGGTTACCGTGATGATGAAAGCGTAGAGCAACAAAAAGTAAATATCCGCCACCGCTATTCAAATGATAATTTACTACTGACATCAGGGCTTACTTACACAAATTTAGATCAGCAAACAGCGGGGTTTATTACAGGCTTTGAAAGCTATAAAAACGAAGATCTCGCGCAAAAAAACTTTGACCCAGATGCATTTAGAAAAGCACGCGCGTTTAGAGCGTGGAGCAACGCAACATGGCAATTAAATAACAATGATGTGCTCTCTACTACGTTATATTTTCGCGACCAAAGCATGGACTTTTTTAAGCACTTTTTACCCGGCACACCGCTTGAAAAAAACAGTCAAACCGGCTTTGGTGTGCAATCGCTTTATCAACATAATTTACAAAGTAATGTAAAAGTAAACCTAGGGCTTGATGGCGAATACACGCAAGCCGACTTTACTCAAAGCCAAAATGAGCCCACTCAAGGTTCTGCATTTTTAGTTGCTACAGTGCCACAAGGTAAGCATTACGATTACGATGTAAACGCCACGCTTTATGCCCCTTTTGCATCTATTGATTGGCAATTAAATAAGTGGTTACTTACCGCAGGTGTGCGCTACGAGCATATGCAGTACGACTACACCAATAATATGCTAGCAGGCAGAACAAAAGACGATGGAACAGAATGCGGCTTTGGTGGCTGCCGATACAGCCGCCCTGAAAGTGGAAAAAATAGTTTTAGTAATCTATCGCCAAAGCTTGGGGTTAGTTATCAGTACAATACAAATAACACGCTTTATGCTAACTTTTCTCGCGGTTACAGAGCGCCACAAGCGGCTGAGCTCTACCAATTACAACGCGAGCAAACCACTGCAAATTTAAGCGCCGAAATAGCCAATAACGCAGAGCTGGGTATTAAAGGGATTTACGAAAAACTACGTTATGGCGTGTCACTTTACGCTATGAGTAAACACAATACGATTTACCGCGATAGTGACTTTTTTACGGTAAATAATGGCAGCTCTCGCCATCGTGGTATTGAGCTTGAACTTGACTACCAGCTAACGCAGTCGCTTGCGCTTAACTTTGCAGGCACTCACGCAAAGCATACTTATACTAACAACCAAATACTTAACGGTTTAAATATAAACGGCAACGACATAGATACCGCGCCGCGTAATATTGCTAATCTCGATTTAACATGGCAGGCATTAAACAACGCGCAATTTGCTTTGCAGTGGCATCGCGTTGGTAACTACTACACCGACCCAGAAAACTTAAATAAATACCAAGGGCATGATGTTTTAAGCCTGCGCGCTCAGTGGCAAGTTACTAATAACCTTGAAGTGCTTGCCCGCATTATTAATTTAACTAATGAGGCTTATGCAGAGCGCGCCGATTACACCAGTTTTACCGGCGACAGATACTTCCCGGGTAGACCTCGTAACGCGATGCTTTCGGCAACTTATACGTGGTAATGCTTATTTAAGAGCTAAACTGATTTAAAGGCTAAGCTAATTTAATTGATTTAAGTCGCTCATGTATTTCATGGGCGACTTTTTCATCACTTTTTTAAACATAGTAATAAATGCACTCACCGACTCATACCCTAGTAACTCCGACACCTGCTGCACACTTTGCTTATCAGAAAGCGCTTTTAGGGCTGTAATTATATGTAATTGCGTACGCCACTTTCCAAATGTCATACCGGTTTCTTTTTTAATTAACCGCGCTAATGTGCGCTCAGTTAATGCAAACTGCTTAGCCCATTGTGGTAGTGTTTTTCGATTGTTTGGCTTGTTTATAAGCTGATCGCTCATAGTTTGAATTACCTCGTTTTTAGATAATACAAAATCGAGTGGCTGTACGGGCATTTCAATAAGTTGATCAAACAACACCTGCGCTAAACGCGATGTTTTACTATTTAAAGTATAGTGCTGATTATGCCCAGCCAACTCACACATTAGCTCTTTAACCAGTGGCGTAATGGCTAACGTACAGGTATTTAGCGGCATACCGTTTTTACTACTATCTATAAATAAATGACAAAGCTTTGCGTTATCAGACGCCCTATTACTATGCACCTTTTGTCCTGGGATCCAAATTGCACTGTGCGTAGGCACCATCCACATTTTGGCTGACACTTCACACGTTACATAACCATGTAGCGCTAAAATTAACTGCCCTTTAGGATGGGTATGTAGTGGTATTTCGTGACTTGCATGGGCGTGCTCTATTTTGGCTATTATGGGCTGCGCCATAGTTTCAAAATTTTTAATGTCGTCCCAGCCAATTGCATCAAACATAGTTTTGTCTGTTTTTAGTTATTTAATGTCATTATCTCTAAATTATAGTTTTTGCTAAGCCTTTATACTAGCGCCCATTAAGTATTAGCTTTAATGGTCTTCCCTTTTGTTAAATAACACACCTAAATCACGCTTTGCTGGCATATTACTTGTGCTTGGCATATTACTTATTGCCGCAAATTTACGCGCCACATTTACAGGTATTGCACCTGTGCTTGAACAAATTATTAATCACTTTGGGCTTAGCGCATCGCAAGCTGGGTTTTTAACAACATTGCCACTCATTGCCTTTGCGGTTGTATCGCCAATGGCCGCAACTCTTGCTAAAAAGCAGGGGCTAGAGCGCACCTTGTTTGTGGCTTTGTTATTTATACTTGCAGGGGTTGCAGCGCGGGTAATAAATACCTCAGCCATGCTTTTTGTAGGCACCGCTATTATTGGTGTAGGTATTGCCATCGCAAACGTATTATTACCAAGTTTAATTAAGCGCGACTTTCCTGCAAAGGTTGCGTTAATGACCTCAGCCTACGTGCTTACTATGGGCGTGGTATCGGGTGGGTTTTCCACTTTGGTATTTCCGCTTAGTCAGTTAAACGGATTAGGATGGCAACTTGCGCTGGGCTCATCAGCTCTTATTACTCTGGCGAGTATTATTGTATGGATCTCGCAATTAAGTAAGCACACAAAACCCGCGAGTATTGCTCAACACACTGACACGTCAAAAAGTGTATGGCGCTATTTACTAGCATGGCAAATTACCTTGTTACTGGGTTTAAACTCTTTTTTAAATTATATAATTATTACGTGGTTGCCCAGCATATTAACCGAAGCAGGCCAAAGTGCTACGCAAGCGGGTGCTTATCATGGGGCTTTTCAAATTGCGACTGCATTGCCTGGTTTAATATTAATTCCGTTACTTGCCAAATTAAAAGATCAAAGCGCGCTTAGCTTTATTTTAGCTATGCTCAGTGCATTTAGTGCATTGGGGCTGCTTTACATGCCTAACTATGCCTTTGTGTGGACCTTAATGCTGGGTTTTTGCTCTGGAGCATGTTTTATATTGGGGTTGTCGTTTATTAGTTTACGAACCGATGATTCGCAACAAGCAGCGTCGCTTTCAGGTATGTCGCAAAGCGTAGGTTATTTACTCGCGGCTATTGGTCCTATGCTAGCTGGTGCATTACACACGACTACAGGAAGTTGGGCTGCACCATTATGGCTGTGCGCTATTGCAGGCGTATTATGCGCGCTATGTGGCTTAGGTAGTGGTAAAAACACCACGTTAGCTAAATCAGTTAACTAGCTGTTGTAACCACGAAAAAAAACCAGATGCAGGCTTACCGCTAGTATGCTTTTGCTCGTAGCGTTTATTAGTTGCTTCACGCTGTTCACGGCGCTCTTGCGCTAAATTAGCCTTTGCAGCAAAACGCAAGCGCTGCTCTTGAGTAAGCTCATCATTAAAACTAATGGCTGTTTTTTTAACTGCTCGGCTGCTTTTAGGTGAACTACACATGTTATTCTCCAAATGACTGACTTATAAGTAGACAGTCATTTGGTAAAATAAATTTCAAACCGCTTACTAAAAAAGTGATTTTTGATCAGTATTACTAATTTTGTGGGGTTGTATCAAACGCAGGTACTTCGTGTAAGCCGCTCAACCAGCTCAATGTTGATTTAGCCCAAATTTGTGCTGTTGGCGTAAACTGTTCACGCTGATCAACCGCACCAATACGCAAGCCATATACACGGTCAGTTTTAGCTTCGTTAGTTGCATAAAGTGTTGTACCACATGTGCCGCAAAAACCTTGCGCACGCTTGTTACCGCTTTGCGCTGTCTTAACAAACTCTTTTGGCTCACCTTGGGTAAATACTACCGAATTTGGCTCTGCAATTATAACGGCTCTAAATGGGCCGCTCGACATACGTTGGCAATCGCTACAATGGCAAACAAGTGCATTGTTATTTTGAGACTTTGCTTGGTATTTAATTTCACCACAGTAACAGCTTCCAGTAATTTCCATTATTTAAATCCTTAATGCTTATGAAGATTGAATCGAGATATAAGACCGGCAGTATCGATTCATTATTTTTAAAATATAAAAAATTGCTCGCCGGTTCATTTGTATATTCGGTTAGATTTTTAATTTTTGAGAGTGATTTTCAACGTTGAGCAAGAGCTACAAACATGATCCGATGTTTTAAATAAAACAGCAATACCACGTTAAGTTAATAGCGTAACGTGGTGCGTCTAAATTATTTTTTATGTGTGTTTAGATCATAAAATAAGAATAGCAATGTAGAACCTCCCCTTATGTTGGGGGTAATTATTTAAATGCGTTAGCATTTTTTATGCTGTCAAAATCGTTAAAGCGCACGTTGTGTTGCGCCATTACTTTAAGTATTTTTTCACTTAGCATTTGACGTAAATAAAACGGCTGATTTGGCACAAAATGATGGATGGTATGCGTTTTACCAAAGTTAAAACAAAACAAGTGAAACGGCATAAATAAACGGCTCGTTAGTACATGAGTTTGCTCAAGCATGTTATTAACGCCGCCATAGTAATGCATGCTTGAGGTAACAAAATTAAGCGAGCTTGAGCGAATAATATTAGGAACAATGAGCACAACCATTAAAAATTCGAACACATTCATTGTACTTAACAACCAGCTAGGCGAATTTAGCGAAAGTGGTATAAATAAATCAACAATATGAAATACAATAACGCTGTATAAAACAGCAAAATACGCAGTCGCTATCGGAAATCCCGCATTAAAAACACTCGAAAAACTAAAGCCATTAATTTCTTTTCTAAAACGTTTAGTAGAAATAACTAACCCTAATAACCCATCCATAATAACTAACGCACGTAAGAATGGGTTTTTAATACCGTTGCCCACCAAGCGCTCTTCTAAGTCTTGTTGTGTGCCTGAGGTTTTGTGATGGTGTAAATGCATTTTACGTCGGTACCACGGGCTAATAGTATTTGGCCGCATTAACCATACTGTTAGCATCATAAAATTATGCATAAATGGCTGGTTACTAAAGTATTGTTTATGTATAAGGTCGTGTTCTAACTCATGGGAAATAGATGCAGCAATAGCCGCAAGTACTATGCATACCCAAGCAGGTATGATGGCTAAATAATATAAAACACCAACACCAATTAGTGCGCTAAGCGATAGCAATAAAATAATTAACCCTAAGGTATTTTGATGTGCAAGTAACGGGTGCTTTTGACGAAGTGATGCTTCCTCTGCCTTAATTGCTTTAACAATCGATTGAATGTTCTGTTTGGCACTTAATTGAGTCATATATAATGTCTTAAAAACCTTGTTGTACAAATAATACCTGAATTAAGCGCAAAATCGGCATAAAGCAGGAATAATTATTGTAATACGGCTAACTATTATCAATAGTTCAATTGCTTATTTATTCAATCGCATAACAGTTTAATAGCACTCATAACCCAAAATATTCGCTTTATATATTAGCCAAAAAGACTTAAAAAAATTACCTATGGAGTATCCTTGCTATAAACGATTAATTATCAACCAGTTGTTTATGCAAATAAAAGAAAAGGCTTGCCGCCCCCTCTTTTATTTGTATAATGCGGATACAGAATAAGAGGTATATAAGTATCCTTTTTATTTTAAGTGGTTTTTCTTTATCTTTTTATGCTTAAAAGATTAAAGAAAAATTATGCCAGCGTGATGAAATTGGTAGACATGGGGGATTCAAAATCCCCTTCCGAAAGGAGTGCCGGTTCGAGTCCGGCCGCTGGTACCACTTTTTGAACCTCAGCTAATTATTAGCTGAGGTTTTTTTATACCTAAAACTTAACTAGTAATTTATACTAATTCGCTTAATTAAGTGAGCTACGTTTAGGCAGAAAACGGTTTCGATAACAAGATAAAACCTAGATGAGTTGAAGCAAAAGCTACAAACCTTTCATTAAAGCCGTCAACGTAATTAGGAAGGTACATAAATCTAATAAGCACGCTAGTTATGCGTCTTGCTCTTGATTTGTTATATCCCCAATTCGACTACTTAACTCTTCGTCACTAACATCTTCTTTGTGTGTACCAATGATCCATATATGACCAAATGGGTCTCGTAGTGTGCCGGTCCTATCACCATAAAACTGGTCATGTAAGGGTCTTATTAGTGTTGCACCTAGATCAATTGCTTTTTTAAATACGGTATCAACATCTTCAACATAAAGCATAAGGCTTAGCGCAGTACCACCGAGTTCTTTTGGGCTTTTTAAATGCTCTTCAGAACCATTATCTGAAAGCATAATATGCGAATCACCAATTATTATTTCTGCATGGGCTATTCCACCATCAGGTAAAGGCATTTGCATTACGTGTTCAGCACTAAATGCATCACAATAAAAATCTATCGCTTTTTGTGCGTCATTCATAATTAAATATGGTGTAACTGAATGAAACCCTTTTGGTATTGCTGAGACTGCCATAATATTCTCCTTTACTTACGCGGTGATTTTTAATATTTAATAAACTAAATATGCGTTTAATTGCCCCTAAATTTAAGCTTAGCTCATACAAAAAATTGCGTTACTTTTCGAGGTTTAAACGCTTATGCCAAGCAGCAATACTTTCATCAGGGTATTCTTCAAATTGCTTGTCACCTTCATTAATGGGCGCATTTACCCAATTTGCTTTACTACCAAGCATTAAATGAGTGCGCTCTGGCGGTATGGGTAACTCACTATCTATTGCACCAGCAAAGGGGTGAACTTGCTCAGGCCAACGTGCATCGTATAACCACAAGTTAGCACTACAATGCTTACAAAAATGACGCTCTGCAGGGCTGATTTTATCGCCTATTTTTGCATGATAAATAGTTATGTGTTCACGCCCTGTAACCTCAAGCGTGCTGTATTGCGCGTTTAAATTAATAACAAACCCGCCGCTCCCTGCGGTTTTACGGCATATAGAGCAGTAACATAAATTGTAAGGATAAGGGTGTTTTGAGTTGACCGTAAATACCACTTTGCCACAGTGACAAGCCCCATTAAGCTTCATAATATATCCAATTTTTTTATTGTTGGCTTGAACTAATACCTTAACTAGGTGAGCTTAAAAAAACCACAACAATTACATGCTGTGGTTTTTTAATTATTGAGCTTACTAACGTTTCCAATATCTTAAATTACGTAATGTATTTATAAATTTATCGGCAGAGTGTGCCTCTAAATCAATCCAGCCATCATCTGCTTTATCATCGAGCCCTGCGGCTTTAAATAATGGCTTAGCCTCACTTGTAAAACCTATGTATTTCATATGTGCATACGCATCACTTACAAAGTCTTTAGCTTCTGCAATAGCAGCTAGTTTTTCGGCTCCCTCTTCAGTGGTGAGTACAAGTACCGCATCGTATAAAACCGATGGACCACCATTAATAACCTGATCAGCTTTAAAGTGCTTACCTTTACTGCATTTAGCACCGCCAACTTGTGGGGCAATAATTTCAGAGTTTGCGCCTTCACTTTTAAGTGCATTGGTAACCGATTCAAAGATGTCTGCATTAAAGCCATCACTTACTAAAATACCTAATTTACGGCCTTTGAAGGTGTTGGGCGCATTTTTCAAAATACTTAACGCATCAGATACAGGTAAGTCTTTACGTGTTGGCATAGCAGCTTCAGCTGGGTCTGGCATTTCTTGCAAGCCAAGTCCTTCGGCAACTTTATCTGAGAGGGTTTCGTCAATATTTAACAAGTGCGATACCAAACGTTCTCGTATTGGTAAATGCTCAACTTTAGACAGCTCAAACACGTACGCAGATTGAATATGCGCCTGCTCTACCTCTGTTTGACTTAAATAAAATTGACGGGCTTGACTGTAATGATCGCTGAATGTTTCTGAGCGATAACGCAGTTTATCACCGCCGCTTACTTCAGGTTCCTTTGAGCTTTTAAAGCCATGTACTGGGCATTCGCGCGGGTTGTTTTCGTCGCCGCTCCATGAGTTTGGCTCATAATTAACACGCCCTTTTGGATTGTGCATTGCCATGTGGCCATCTTGCTGAAAATGACGCATTGGACATTTAGGCGCATTGACCGGAATATGCGTAAAGTTAGGACCACCTAAACGCTTAGTTTGAGTATCTAAGTATGAAAAGTTACGACCTTGCAGTAGCGGGTCGGGTGTAAAGTCGAGCCCCGGTACAATGTTTTGAGTACAAAATGCTACTTGCTCTGTTTCTGCAAAAAAGTTGTCTACAACACGGTCAAGCACCATACGGCCAACAATTTGCACTGGTACTTGCTCTTCAGGTATAAGCTTAGTGGCATCAAAAACATCAAATTCAAATTCATCAGCAAATTGCTGATCAAACACCTGTACACCTAGCTCCCACTCAGGGAAGTCGCCATTACAAATAGATTCCCACATATCTCTGCGATGAAAATCAGGGTCCGCGCCGTTTAGCTTAAGTGCTTCGTTCCATACTACAGATTGCATGCCGCCTTTTGGTTTCCAATGAAATTTAACGAATTTCTCTTCACCTTTGGCGTTAATGAATTTAAAGGTATGAACGCCAAAACCTTCCATAAAGCGTAAAGAGCGCGGAATAGCTCTATCAGACATTGCCCACATAACCATGTGCATTGACTCAGGCGATAAGCTCACAAAATCCCAAAAGTTATCATGTGCTGTTTGCGCTTGCGGAAAACCTCGGTCGGGCTCGGCTTTAGCTGAATGAACTAAGTCTGGAAACTTCATCGCATCTTGAATAAAGAATACCGGTATATTGTTTCCCACTAAATCCCAGTTTCCTTCTTGGGTATAAAATTTTACCGCAAAACCACGTACATCACGTGCTAAATCTGGAGACCCTTTATTACCTGCAACTGTAGAGAAACGAGTAAATACTGGAGTTTTTTCACCTTTTCGCTGAAAAATATCTGCACAGGTTAAATCTTCAAGCGTGTCGTAATTTTCAAAATATCCGTGTGCACCATAGCCTCTAGCGTGCACTACTCGCTCAGGAATGCGTTCGTGATCAAAGTGAAAGATCTTCTCGCGCATTATGTGATCTTCTAATAATCCTGGGCCACGCTTTCCTGCACGTAATGAGTTTTGATCGTCACTTACAGGGCAGCCCTGCGCGGTGGTCATGGTAGGGTGTTCATCCGACGCTTTTTGATGCAATTCACCGCCATGTCCTTTATTACCTGAGTATTTAAATGATTCAGCCATGTTTAGTCCTTCATACAGTTTGATTTAATGGGTCAATAGTTTTTATGAGCTTTAAAGCTAAAAGCGACTATGCAAATGCAAAATAAAGACCAGCCATCCAACCTAGTAAAAAAGGGCTGTACAGATAACAATGTAGTATTTGAAGTGGTTTATAAAAGAAAAGGTTACACAGGTATGTAACTTTTTCACACAAAAAAAGAGCACTTAAAAGTGCCCTTAGGTTTAAATCGTTTTAAATTTAATTAATCTTTGCTTTCGTTAACTAAAATAACTTTACGATGTGGGAAAGGTATTTCGATGTTGTTTTCATCCAGTGCTTTTTTAATTAACTCTGGCACAGTGTAAAGAATATCGAAGTAATGCTCGCCCTTACAAAAAGGTCTTACTAAAAAGTCTACTGAGCTGTTGTTAAGAGTTTCTACTTCAACAAAAGGAGCTGGATCTTTTAGTATGTGTGGGTGCGCTGCAAGTACGGCATCTATAACTTTACGTACAGCGGTTGTATCTTCACCGTAAGCAACACCAAAATGCATATCCACACCACGAATTGGATGATGTGAATGGTTTATAATTTGCGCGCCCCAAATTTGACTATTTGGAATAATAACCTGTTGGTTATCGAACGTTTGTAAAATAGTAGTAAACATATCTACTTCTGTTACTTTACCAAAACGCCCTGCGGCCTCAATAAAGTCATTCACTTTATAAGGTCTGAAAACAAGTAGCATAACGCCTGCGGCAAGGTTCGACATTGCACCTTGTAACGCCAAGCCTATAGCAAGTCCCGCAGCACCTAGCAAAGCAATAATAGAGGCCGTTTGTACACCAAAGCGATTTAACACGGCAATAATAACGAACGCTAATATGATGTAGCGAGCCATACTGCCTAAAAAGCGAAAAAGCGTATCATCAAGATGAGTGTATTTATGGCATAAGCCAATAATTAAATTGCGTACTTTGCCCGCTAACCATAAGCCCGCAAGTAAGATTGCAATCGCTAGTAATATGTTGGTTGCCCACGTAATTGCAGCGGGTAAATATTGATTAATATCAATGTTGTTTATTATATCTTCCATTTTTTTCCTGTTTTAAAAACTTTTAACTGACTTCAATTCATACTAAGCGCAATAGTTTAACAAAAAATTAACTAAAGTACGACTATAGGAGTAATTTAAAACATAAAGAAAGAGCGTTCCCTCAAAACATGTCATCGCTCACGTAAATCTTTCAACACATAATTTTGCTTTAACCCTTGGTCTACAGCTTAAATAATTCAACTTTAACTTGTTCATAAATAAAGCTAATACCCGAAATAAATCTCGGTTAACTCTCTTAATTTTCTAATTACTGCTGGCACTCATCTATAAATTTACCGATAATCTCACCTAAGCGCGCATATATTGGCGAGACAACACAATTGGATGAAATTAAAACAAAGGATTATTATGAAAAAGTACTCAATTTTACTTACAGCGGCAACACTTACTGTACTTGCTGGTTGTTCAACATCTGTTGCAGTAAGAGACTTTGAACAAAACCCTATTCCACAAACATCAACAATTACCAACAGTGAAGCTGACGTAGAAAAAGGCATTCTAAAGGCATGTATTCAGCTTGGTTGGAAGTGTACGCCTATGAGTGAAGGTAAAATAAAAGGTGTACTGGATATTCGCACACACCAATTAACTATCGATATTGCGTATAACAAAACGGCATACTCAATCAACTATAAAGACTCTATTAACTTAAACTACAACGGCAAAAAAATTCACCGCCAATATGTTAATTGGGTATCAAACCTAATACGCCATATAGATGCTGAAATGATTTAGCAGCGCGTTAACCTGCTTTACATATTATAAAAATCACTAAATATGAATAATAAAAGTGGAGAAGTTACCTATAGCTTCTCCATTTTTTAATTGAGATTTAAACAGTAACAATCACATCAAAAATATCAATAAATTTCAACCAGTTACAAGCCAAAAAAGCACCAAACCTAACACTATTAGTAAAAGTACTCTCCCGTATTTTCACTCTTTAATGAATGAGTGATTTTTTACTTATCCCCCTTCGTAAAAACATATTTTATATCTTGCTATAACGCAGTTTCGCTCATATAGTCAGCAAATTATCACACCTTTATTTTGAACATCTTTGTTTATGAAATCTTCTGCTCCTGCTAGTGATTTTGGTACCTTATTAGGTTATGCACCTGGTAATGTTGCTGTGTACTCATCTGATTATGATACGGCTGACGAAAGCATTTATCCTAATCGTAGCGCCTATCGTAGTTACCTTGATGGCATTTACATGGGCTATAAATGGCAATGCGTTGAGTTTGCACGTCGATGGATGTATCTCAACCATAGCTATATTTTTGATGATATTGCTATGGCTTACGATATTTTTGAGCTGCGTTCAGTGCGCGATGTAAATAGCCAAAACAGATTGCCACTAAACGCGTTTAAAAATGGTGCAAAACATCATCCTCAAGTAGGTAGCTTACTTATATGGGAAGAAGGCGGCGAGTTTGAAGAAACAGGCCATGTTGCTGTCGTTGTTGAAGTGCACGAAGATAAAATACGCCTTGCTGAGCAAAATGTAGGACATCAAATATGGCCAAAAGATCAAAGCTGGTGCCGTGAACTAAAAGCAAAAGTAACTAAAGATGGCGACTATTGGATTGAGTGCTCTTACAGCGACGCCACTATTTTAGGCTGGATGACACAAACTGATGAAACAGAATATGCTGAGCCAACGTCTGAGCTAAACACTGATTTATTTATTATAGAAGCCCATAAAGCAGTAGATACAGGCCAAGCAAACAAGTCATGGTTAAATATTGCGAATGACGATGAAGCTGCCTACGTAGAAATGATGCAAGGCCATAAACTTACATCAGTAGCTGCGGATCAACATAATTACTTTGCGATATCTCAAACGGCGCAGCAAAGCATTGAGCATGCAACAAATGAGCTGCATGGCTTATTTATGCATGCAACCGACTATGTACTGCAGCACCCTGAGTTATTAAAAAAGTTTAATTTACCCGATGTTGTGATTAATAAAATTCGCCAATCGTGGGATAACCGCTTAAACCAATTAATTACCAGTCGGTTTGACTTTGCTTTAACAGCAGCAGGTTTAAAAGTTTACGAATACAATTGCGATTCGGCATCGTGTTATATGGAGAGCGGCAAAGTTCAGGGTAAATGGGCAAAACACTTTGGTGTTAAAACAGGTGTAGATGCAGGCCAAAATTTATTTAAAGATCTCGTAAAAGCATGGCGTAAAAGTGAAGTAAAAGGTCTTGTTCATATTCTGCAAGATGATGAACCAGAAGAGCATTACCACGCATTATTTATGAAAGAAGCTATTGAAGCCGCGGGCTTTGAGTGTAAGTTAGTAATTGGCTTAAGCACACTTCGCTGGAATGAATCAGGCAACATAGTAGATGCAGATGGCGCACAACTGAGTTACGTATGGAAAACCTGGTCGTGGGAAACCGCACTTGATCAAATTCGTGAAGAATGCGAAGCAGACCAATCATTAGGTGATAACTTTGAACCACAATTCAAAATTGGTGAAACGCCACGCTTAGTCGATGTATTACTGCGTAAAAATGTCATGGTATTTGAACCGCTGTGGACATTGATCCCAAGTAACAAGGCTATTTTACCAATACTGTGGAGTTTATTCCCTAATCATAAATATTTACTTAATACCGCGTTTGAGCTTAACGACGAGTTATTACAAACCGGTTATGTAGTTAAACCAATAGTAGGACGTTGTGGTGCTAATATTCAACTTGTTGATGAACAGCAGCAAGTTATAGAAAAAACAATGGGGCACTTTGCCGAGCAAGACCAAATATACCAACAACTATTTGCACTGCCTAAAGTAGATGACTACTTTGTACAAATATGTAGTTTTACAGCCGCCGGAAAATACTCTGGTGGTGGCGTACGTGTTGATAAAAGCATGATCATAAACGGCCATAGCGATTGTATGGCACTGCGTATTAAATAAATAATACTAAGCCCGCAATTTTGCTGCGGGCTTAAGTTTGTGTAGACCCCCTTCCCTCTTTTAAGTTTTATAGCTATCTCAAGCGAGTTACTCCTGATAGAGTAAATTTATTAAACACCACAAACTAAGGTATTTCATGGCGAATCAATTTAATGTACTTGGCACACGTTTAAAACTATGTTGCGGTAATGGTGGCTACACACGTGAAGGATTTTGTTATGTACCAGAATCAGATCTTGGCAATCACAGTGTGTGTGCAATTATGACTGACGAGTTTTTACAATTTTCAAAATCACAAGGTAACGACTTAATAAGCCCAAACCCTCTTTACGATTTTGAAGGTTTAAAAGCCGGTGATAAATGGTGCTTGTGTGCAGTAAGATGGCTTCATGCTATTGCAGCAAACGTTGCGCCACCAGTGGTACTTGAAGCTACAAATAAAAAATCATTAGAAATAGTGCCGCTCGATGTTTTAAAAGCGCACGAATATATAGCCAAAGTTTAAATACACTTAAGCGTTATTAAATTAAAGTCTGCAGATTTTACAAATGTATGCAGGCTTTTCAAAAATTCAATCACCCCTCCAGCCTCTAAAATCTCAAATAAAAACATAACCCCATGTTTTAAAAAGCTTTTAAAAACAATCAACTTACGGCATAACAGTTGCTTCATTAAGTTTAAGTCATGCTCATAACGCAACATATTATATGAGCAACACATTACTTAATGTAGGAGAAATTATGAGTAACAATAACGAATCAAACAAAACAACTAAATTTACCGCGCCAGGTATGAGTGACGAATCAGCTCAAAAAACAATAGCTACGCTAGATAACCGCATGGTTGCATTGATAGATTTACAGCTTACTTTAAAGCATATTCACTGGAATGTAGTAGGACCTAACTTTATTGGCGTACACGAAATGATAGACCCACAAGTAGACATTGTGCGCGAAATGACAGATACAATTGCAGAGCGAATTGCGACTCTTGGTGGAGTGCCCGTTGGTACGCCTAAATCAATTGTAGATCGTCGTACATGGAGCGAATACTCAGTAGGTAAAGGGTTAGTAACCGAGCATTTAGCCGCACTTGATAAAGTATACAACGGCGTTAATGGCGATCACCGCAAAGCAATTGAGACTCTTTCTGAATTAGATCCGGTGTCTGAAGATATGATCACCAGCCAACTAGCTGACCTAGAGCAATTTCAGTGGTTTATTAGAGCCCATTTAGAATCATCTACAGGCGAGTTAAAAAGCTAATATATTTAATCTAAGAAAGCCCAGCATTAATATGCTGGGCTTTTTTTTTGCGTAAAAATCACTCTATTTATAATCATATATAGATATGTATCAGTAAGCTCTAATACAAAATTCATATAAAAACAATAGAAAATTGGTATTACCAAAACAAATAACCAAAATAAAATTTAATGATTTTATACTCCTTACTATTTCGCAAATTTATAAGCCATACCCAACCTTTAATGAACATCTCATTATTTTAACATCACTTAAAAAACAAACTAAATACGTATAAAAGTACGGCATAAAATTTAAAAACAGCACTAAAAAGTGTATTTAATAGTACAAACAATATAAAAAAACGTCTTTGGTAAACATACTTCAATAAAATTCATTCAAAATATAAAAAATAAAAACACATCATAAGCCATTAAATTTATTAAATATAAGCAAAATAAAATAACGTTTTGTAATACACCTTGTGAATTTTTGGTAAACAAAGGTTGTAATAAAAGCTGAATTGGACTAATTTCAACCATACCACCTGTATGACACGCTACAGGGAAACAGCAGTTAAATTGGTTAACCAAGCCAAGTAACAACACACACAATGACGTAAGTCGTACCCAAACGGGAGAGATACATGAAACTCAATCAAATTACTTCAACATTAATTAATAAACATAAAAGAAGTAGCTCTACAACAATCAGTGCAGCAGCCCTTTTATTAATGGCTTCTTCTACTATTGCAGCGCAAGAGGCTCCGGCAGCTTCAGAAACGGCAGCTGCAGATATTGAAGTTATTGAAGTAAAAGGCATGCTAGGTAGTATGAAAGCCGCCGCTATGCTTAAGCGTACTGACGGACGTATTGTAGATGCGATTGTTGCTGAAGACATTGGTAAGTTACCTGATAATAATATTGCAGAAGCACTGCAACGTATTACTGGTGTATCTATTAATACCGATTTTGGTGTGGGTGACAGTGTTTCGATTCGTGGCTTACCTCAAAACCGTGTTGAATTAAACGGTCGCTCTACTATTGGCGACTCTCGTGACGGTATTAGCTTACAAGATTACCCATCAAGTTTCTTAAAAACAGTAGAAGTAGTTAAGTCTCCTACTGCCGATATGATTGAAGGTGCATTAGGCGGAACAGTTAGCTTAAAAACAGTTCGCCCATTAGAGTTAGATAAACTAACTGGCGCAGTTTCATTAGATGGTGAATATGCAGATAAAACAGAAAAAGTAGCACCTATTTTTAGTGGTTCACTTGGTAACAACTGGGACTTTGACGAAATGGGTACCTTTGGTGCTATTGCTATGTTTTCGTATCAAGATCGTGAAATTCGTCAAGATGAAACGTCTAGCCGTGTTAAACCTCAAGACATTGATATTAATGGCCAAGAAGGTAATACACCAAGTGGCAACGCTATCGTACGAGACGAGCACAGTGTTGAACAATATGTAGAACAACGTAAACGTACTGCTGTAAATTTATCACTTCAGTGGGCACCGCAATCTGGTAATGGCATGGTGTATCTAGATTTAAGTGGCACTAAACGCTCTGGTGAGCAAAGTGGTAACTCTATATTAGGTGTTGCGGGTTCGTTATCAACAGATGCAAATACAACTCAAGATGCTAACGGCGTAAATAATTACACGCTAACAAACGAATTTGGTATCCCTAAAACATACAGTGACTTTCGTGAAACTGACTCGTTTTCAAATGCACTTGGTGCAGAGTGGAACCTTACTGACAGTATAAAAATCTCTGGTGAAATTGCAGTAGCATCATCAGAAAGCGTAAGACCTGATTCTGAATTTACACTTCGCCCAATCGAAAAATCAACATTTGAAGCAAGTGGCGGAACTCAGCTAACAAATCATTTATATGATGGTGCATTTTCTCAAGACGGTAATAAATTACCAAGCATCATTCATTCAGATCCAAATGCATTTACTGACCCACAAAACTTAGCACTACGTACGTTTAAAAGTGAAGATAGAAGAACAGACAATGACGAAACAGCTATTCGTTTTGATGTTGAAATGTTTGAACCTCTCAGCAGCTTAAGCTGGGTGTCTAAAGTAAAAGCAGGTGTACGTGTTACTAACCGCGATTACGAATATGAGCAATACAAAGTAGAAATTAAAGACATTTACAAAAATGCATTTAACGACTCAGATGGTTCATTAGCTACTTTATGGGTTGATGACTACAACGCTGCTTTTTCAAATAGCTTCACAACAGTTAGCCACGACAACTCTTTTGACCAATTAGGTAATTCTGGTCAAAACGACCTACTAACGTTTTTAAGCTACAACGGTTTATCTAACCCTGCAAATACTTACGCTCAACTTCAGCAGTTACTTGCAGGTACTAACCTAGCGTCAACGGGGAGTCTTTCAGATAACCAAGAGTTCCAAGAAAGCGCATACCGTAACGTAGTTGAAGATACAGCAGCTGTGTACATATCAGCGTACTTAGACTTTGATAACATCACTGCGATTGTGGGTGGTCGTTATGTGACTACAGATTTAGAATCAAGCGTATTTCTTAATGGCGAAAAAGTAACTGGCGACAATGACTACAGCGACTTTTTACCAAGCTTAAACGTTACGTATAACTACTCAGACGAAACATTATTCCGCTTTGCTGCTGCAAAAGTTATGCGCCGCGCTGACTTTAGCGAGCTAAGCCCTGCATTTGACGTTAATAACGATATTACGGGTGCAACGCAAGGATCTATTGATTTAGAACCATACCGTGCAACGCAGTACGACTTATCAGTAGAGCATTACTTTGATGAAGGTAACGTACTATCTTTCGCTGTATTTTATAAAGATGTTGAGTCTTTCTTAAGTAACGAAAGCAGCTGTCAGGCTTCTTCAAGCACTTCAACTGGTCAAAACGTAACGCAGTGGAACCAAGTATGTCAGCTTGACGTTGCAGGTGTTTCACAAGACAACCTAGTATACTCTGACGCAACTGATTTCCCTGTAGATGCAGATGGCTTTAACCATGTTGCAGGTCTGCGTGACGCAGGACTAACGGGTATCGATACAGTTAAAAATGTAAATGGTGAAAACGGCTCAGTACAAGGTTTTGAAGTGGGTTACCAACAGTTCTTTACAAGCTTACCTGGTGCATTTTCTGGCTTAGGTGTTAATGCAAACTACACGTATGCAGACAGCGAACAACCAAACGGCAACCCACTATTAGATATTTCTAAAAATACATATAACTTACAAGTATTTTGGGAATACGAAGGGTTCTCTACTCGTATCGCTTATAACTACCGTGACAGTTTCTTAGATACTGAAAACGAAAAACGCGTAGAAAATATTAACTCAGATGGCAGTATTTCAGCAGAAGGCACTGTTTACGGTAATAACTACCGTGACGACAGAGGCCAGTTAGATTTCTCTGCAAGCTGGGATATTAACGAAAATATTACGCTAGTAGGTAATGCGACTAACTTAACGGGTGAGCCTTCAATCTACCTATCTGAACTAGGTGGTGCTTGGAAGTACACTGAAGCGGATCGTCGTTACAGCTTTGGTATTCGCGCTAAATTTTAATTTTCCCTGGAAACTAAAGCCTGCTTTATGCAGGCTTTTTTACGTCTATAAAAAAGTGGCTTTATATTATACAACCTTATTAAAAACATGATTATTCTACCGAGTTAAATAACCCTCCATCGCTATAGTAAATAACTAATTCAATACAGTGGGTATTACGTAAAAATACTCTCCTCTAGCTATACTTATTTGAATATTAAATTTACTATCAAAGCGTTATTACTATTAACAGGAAAAGTTGAAGTGCTGTCGCGTTTATATAATTTTATGCCGGGTTTAGATACATTGCTGCACTACGAGCGACAATGGTTTGCTGATGATGTAAGAGCGGCGCTATCGGTAGCTGCCGTAGCTTTACCTGTTGCCATAGCCTATGCGCAACTAACCGGTGTTAACGCCGCCGTCGGGTTATATTCTTGCATACTGCCAATGATGCTATATGCGCTTTTTGGCACTTCTAAGCAATTAATAGTCGGCCCTGATGCCGCCACCTGCGCCGTTATTGCAGCAGTAGTAACACCTCTTGCTGCAGGTGACAGCTTTAAGCATTGGCAACTTGTTGTCACCATGACCGCTATGACCGGCTTTTGGTGCTTTATAGCCAGTAAATTTAAGTTAGGTGTATTAGCCGACTTTTTATCTAAACCTATTTTAATGGGATTACTAAACGGCGTAGCCATTACTATTATTGTTGGTCAATTTTCTAAAGTATTCGGTTTTACTTTTGACGAGCGCTACTTACTTGAACGCCTAGGTGGTGTGCCCACATATCTAGCGCAAACACATGTTCCCACCTTACTAATGGCTTTGTTTACACTGGCGGTTTACTTTGCCATGAAGCGCATAAAACCCACGTGGCCTGCGTCTATGTTCGCCATAGCTTTTGGTGCGCTTTTGGTATGGATTTTTGATTTAAAACAACTTGATATAAAAACCATTGGGACCGTAACTGGCGGGCTTCCCGTTTTTAATACCCCTGTTTTTGATTTAGGGATTATTCGTGAGCTAGTGGTCCCCGCACTTAACTTAGCCATCGTGAGCTTTGTTAGTATGATGCTAACTGCCCGCAGCTTTGCTGCTAAAAATGGCTACGACATAGACGCCGATAAAGAATTTAGAGCGTTAGGTATTGCCAATATAGCGTCAGCTCTTTCGCAAGGTTTTGCAGTCAGTGGCGCCGACTCACGCACCGCTGTTAACGATGCAACAGGTGGTAAAACACAGTTAGTATCAATAATAGCAGCGGCCATTATTGCGGTCATAGCCGTATTTTTAACAGCCCCACTTGAATTTATTCCAAGCGCAGCGCTAGGTGTTGTACTCATTATTGCCTCTGTTCATTTACTCGATTTAAAAGCTGTTTGGCAATTAAAACGAAAAGATAAACAGGCATTTTATCTCGCATCAGCCACCTTACTTGCCGTGTTATTTATTGGCGTTATACCAGGGATCACACTTGCTGTATTACTGGGGTTATTTCAGTTTATTCGCACCGTAATGCGCCCAACCGATAATATACTCGGCGTAGATATCAACGGCGTAGTAAGAAGTTTAGACGCCACTGACAAAGCAAAAGCAGTGCAAGGCGTATTTATTTATCGCTTTAATTCACCTTTAACTTACTTTAATGCCAGCTACTTTAAACGCAGATTACTAGAACAATACGCAAGACAAAAAGACGATACGCAATGCGTAATAATTGATGCCGTGCCCTGCTTTACTCACTTAGATTTAAGTGTAATGGCCATGCTTGCCGATCTCGACGTTATATTTAAAAAGCGCGATATAAGGCTTGAACTTGCAGGCAGAAAACGCCAGCTGCTCTCATGGTTTGATATTGCAGGAATGAAGTCAGGAACAGAGGGTATATACATTCACTCAGACCTATACATCGCCCTAAAAAGAAATAGCGTAAGCCAGCACACACAAGAGGTTAGCTTGTTTGAGTCAGACGAAAATAAAGAAGCGCTCACACAGCCATAAAATACTAAACAGCAGATCAGCTAGCTGATCTGCTGTTTATACCAATTCCAATAAATAGCTGATCTATTTTACTTGCTAAAACAACCCATTTCTTTGTTGTAAATTTCGCAAAGGGAACAACCATTTACATCAATTTACGCCTAGAACTGAATTATTTTTTCGGCGTAAAATTTAGATCACATACTTAATGGAATTGGTATTAGTATTGAGTGCTTTTATACTTTTGGGTAGTTTGAAGGGAAAAATGCTTTTTTAGCGTCTTCATCAAACTCTTTTTTAAAGGCTACATCAGTACCAATTACGCGTGCACGCGCAACCGCTGGGCGGCTATCAATACTTTCAAACCAACGCTTAAGATTAGGATATGGCGCTAAACCTTCTTCGCCCAATACAACCGGTGCTTTATCAATCCAGCCCCATGCAGATACATCAGCAATGGTATACGTATCACCCACAATAAAGTCGCGGCCCTCAAGGTGCGTATCAAGCACTTCGTAATGGCGCTGCGCTTCACGTAAATAACGATTAACCGCGTAATCAAGCCCTTCTGGTGCCATATGTCTAAAGTGAACACTTTGCCCTGAATACGGACCTAAACCAGATGCGATAAACATTAACCACGACAGCATTTCAGCGCGATCGTCGGCCTTACCTTCAAGCTTTCCATATTTTTCAGAAAGGTACATTAAAATAGCATTCGAATCGAACACACGCGTTTCACCATCAACAATGGCTGGCGCTTTAGCGTTTGGGTTAATTGCTTTAAATTCAGGTGTATGTTGCTCACCTTTTAAAGTATCAAGAGGAACAAGTTCAAACGGCAAGCCTGTTTCTTCTAAAAAAAGAGCAACCTTCATTGGGTTAGGAGTATGGTGAAAATAAAATTTAATCATGTAAAGTTCCTCAATAATTGAGCAACGATTAAAACACAACTTGAGCGGGTGTTCAAATTAAGTTTTAACCAAGTAAAATATACAGTTAAAACGTGATTTAATTGTGAGTATTTCGTGATACTTCATTCGTAAATATCATTTAGGCTGAATGCAATATCAACCTTTGCGAGAAGTAACATGCCTTTTAAAGCACTATCCCGTCCATTTTTTATCTCACTTGTTGGGTTAATAATTTTTTGCTTTCAAAGCCAAGCTGCTGAGCAAGTGACTATTTCCAGTACAGCTAATCCGACTACCTTTTTAGAGCTTTATACATCGCAAGGCTGCAGTAGTTGCCCACCAGCAGAGCGCTGGATTTCAACGTTTACAGATGATGAAAAACTATGGACTGATTTAATCCCTATTAATTTTCATGTTACTTATTGGGATTATTTAGGATGGAAAGACCCGTTTGCCTCTGCTGTTTTTAGTAAAAGACAACGTACTTATAAAGCACTCGGTAAAAGTAGGATTGTAGCAACCCCAGGATTTATGGTTAACGGCAGCGGGTGGCAAGGTTGGTTTTATAAGCAAGCTATTCCTGTAGCTAAAGCCCCTCATTTAGGTAATTTAAAAGCGACTATAAACAATAGTAAAATTAATCTCGAATACGATACTGTTAATACCAAAGATGATACTAACCAAAACTTAATAGCCCATGTAGCTCTGTTAGGCTTTGGCATAGAAACACAAATACACAGCGGCGAAAACGCAGGCCATAAGTTAAAACACGACTTTGTTGTTATTGGCTACGAGCAAAGTGACATGCAAACTAAGCAACAATTATCATTAACTGACTTAAACCTGCCTCGCGCTAAAAAAATATCGCCAACAAAGCAAGCCTTAGTATTTTGGGTATCTGAAAAAAGCGACCCTACCCCACTACAAGTTGCAGCAGATTGGTTTTAATATGGATAAAATAAACAGCTGAAGTTTAAAAATAGGCCACCATTACACCTTTAACTATACAGCTTGTTAGTAGTCCACTCATACCCATATACGTAAACATAAAGCGTTGTTCAGAATCTGTTTTAAACACGAAAGCGACTAAATAAAGAGAAGCAATAATAGCTACGCTTAGCATAAGCCCATAAATAAATGAGCCGCAATAGTGTGGTAATACAGCTAAAGCGAGTGCGGTTAAATTAGTGCCAAAGAATGCTACGGGCTTTTTAATACCGCGTAAAATGGCAAATAGCGGTATAACAAAAGTAAGACAATACAACCAAATAATATGAGTAGACCATCCGTAACTTAAGGGAGCTTTAACTTCAAAAGTAGAAAGCTTAAAATTACTCGTAAATGTCCATGCAGCATTAATAATTATACTTACAATAAAAGCCCCAATAAATAGAGCGACTAACACCGCAATTGCACCGCCTGCGGTAGCCCCTGCTTTCTCTTTTTCTATAATTAAAATAATGACACTTAACAGCCCACTTAATTGTAACCACTGCCAATAATCGCTCGTAAATAGAGGAATAGCAGCTAAAACGATCGTAGTTATAATTAACTTACTTCCATCATTTGAGCGCAATAAATAAAAGGCCATTATGGCAATATAAAATAGAGCCGTTACATCAGGCATATCAACAACTTCCTTGTAAAAATATAATAAAAACCAATAAACGCAGCGATTATACCTATTACTGAGCCCCTATAAAATCCGATAATTGTGTTTACTTTTTAGCTGTGCAATATTAACTCACTATAAAACACAAGGATCGCTAAGCCTATCTAGAGGTTTGGTATAAAAACTAAAAAGGATGAATATGATTAAGCCATTTTACGCTAGCTGTTTGTTAGCCCTCTCGCTATTAACACCCAGCCTTGTAAAAGCCAACCCGACAGCCTCGCAATATCAGGAAATTCTTAACGAGAACCTTGCTGAAAACGAGCCTGGGGTATCGGTAATTATAAGTAAAAATGACAAAGTACTTTTTAAAGGAGCGCGCGGGCTTGCCAACCTTGAACATAACATTGCACTTAATGAGCAAAGCGTTTTGCGTTTAGGTTCTATTTCAAAACAATTTACTGCAGCTGCAATTATGATGCTGCAAGAGCAAGGTAAGCTAGCGGTTACCGATGATATTCATAAGTATGTTGCAAGCTTTCCAACAGAGGGCAACCTCGTCACAATCGAAAACTTATTAACCCACACCTCAGGCATCGCCAACTACACAGATGACGACGATCTCTTTGATAAAGAAATACAAGTACCCACCAGCGTTGACGATACACTAGCGCGATTTGCCAAACACCCAATGGTGTTTAAACCCGGCGAAACAATGGCTTATTCCAACACGGGTTATTCACTGCTTGGTAAAATAATTGAAGTAGCAAGTGGCCAGTCTTACAAAGACTTTATTGAACAACACATATTTAAAAAGCTAAAAATGAACCAGAGTAGTTATGAAGGGCAAGAAATTGTTGCCCATCGCGCCTCTGGGTATGAGCAAACAGAGCAAGGATTTATCAACACCAACTACATTAATATGGATTGGCCATATGCCGCAGGTGCGCTTATATCTACTCCAACTGACTTAAACATTTGGTTTAGTGCGTTATCGTCTGGCAAGCTTATTAGTAAAGCAAGTTATGAGAAGATGGTAAGCCCTTTTAAACTAAATGACGGCAGCTTTTCATCCTATGGTTACGGATTAATTATTAAGCCTTTGAATGAATACACCGTAATTAAACACACTGGCGGAATAAATGGTTTTTTAGCGCATGCACGCTATATTCCAGAACAAAAGCTATATGTTGCAGTACTGGCTAATTCAAACCACATAAACCCTATTTTTATCAACGAAAAACTCACAGCCAGAGTACTAGGTATTGCACTCCCCGAGTTTAAAAAAGCAGAGGTAACAGAGCAGCAATTAGCGCCCGTATTGGGTGATTATCGTATTGATAAAAACACCTTACGCAGCCTAATTTTTGAAAATGACGTTTTGTATTCAAAGCGCACTGGCGGCGATAAAATAAAACTTATTACCATGTCTGACAATAGCTTTTACTATCCTAATTCAAACAATTACTTAGTAATAGAAAAAAACAGCCAAGGCCAATTGGTAATGAAGTATTTTAGTGGATTATCAATAACTCCTACTAAGGCGATTAAAATTTAATTTCGACGTTATCTTAAATAACAATGCCCGAAGTTCACTCAAGTCGTAACCTCGGGCATGACTAATTTTATCGTGTTCCTGAGGTAAATTAGGACCCTATTCATGTGATATTACGAAAAACTTCACTAAATTATAAAAAAGTTTATTAAGCACATAAAAACTTACTGCTGATTTAACAACCACTCTTTTGGCGCTTGCCCTGTTTTTTTTCTAAATACACGGGCAAGTGCAGAGCCATTTTCGTATCCAACCTGATTAGCTACTAAATCCATATTTTGATTTTTTAAAATAAGCTTTTTAGCAACCGATAAACGCCAATCAGCCAAATAGTCAGCCGGTGTTTGCTCAATTACTCGCTTAAAGGTATCGGCAAATTTAGAGCGCGACATACCACATTCCTCAGCCATAGTGCTGAGCGACCAGCTTTGTTCTGGGGTTTGGTGTATTTTTATTAATACCTTAGCCAACTGAGGATGGGCAAGCCCTGCCATCATCCCGCTTTTAATTGTGCCTTCTTCTAGTACTTTACGAAGCACACTAATTAAAAATACATCGCATAAGCGATCTATAATTAAATACTTACCGCTGGCGTCTTTAAATGCCTCTTCAAAAATCCAAAAAGCGCTCTGCGTTAATAATCCATCACCCGTTAATTCGTAATTTAAGCAAAAAGGCAGCGCCTGCAATAAAGGGCTATGCCCTCCACTTTGATAGCTAATTTGTGCACACACTAAATCAGCACCGTCACCCTTATCCGAAAATAAACAGTGCCCTGTAGAGTGAGGAAAAAATATAACCGAAGGCGTAGATAAAACAACTTCAAAGCCACTATTACTACGCACTTTTAACGTACCAGAACGTAATAAATGTAAATGCCCAACACCTTGATCGTCACTAAAGTCACTCGTACCGCACATGTTCCCACTAAAAAACACATTGGCATTAAGCGAAAAGTGACTCAATACACTCGAAAGTACGTCCATAAACGCCTCCTTGGATTATTGGTATGAAAATACAGACTAATAGACGCATATTAACCAAAGTATAACGATAAAGTACACCTAAGCTTTAAACAAACACATTAATTAAATTACTCTTTGGAGATACACATGAAATTTTCGACACTCACTAAATCAGCTTTTTTTGCAGCATCAGTCCTTGCAAGTTCACTAAGCTTTGCAGCAGACATAGACGCAAATGCAGACGTTAACGACATTGCAATTAGTGGTTACGATACCGTTGCTTACTTTACCCAAAACAAAGCGGTAACAGGCAGCTCTGAATATACTGCAACACATAAAAATGCCATTTATAAGTTCAGTTCAGCTAAGCACCGCGACTTATTTAGAGCTAACCCAGAAAAGTACGTACCACAATTTGGTGGCTTTTGTGCGTTTGGTGTATCAATGGAGAAAAAGTTTGACGTAGATCCTGAAGCTTTCAAAATTGTTGAAAACAAACTTTATTTAAATCTTGATAAATCGGTTCAAAAACAATGGCTAAAAGACGTACCAGGCTTGATTACTTCAGCCAATTCAAACTGGTTTGACATAAAAGACAAAACAGCAAAAGAGCTTTAATAAAACCAATTTAAAGTTAATTTTGAGGTTGCTTCGGTTTATAACCGTTCACCCTCAAAATGCCATTTAAATTAATAAAATTTTAGGTTTAAGCTCTTAATTTAACTAATATTACTTTGATTTATTAAGCATCGCTTTTAAATCGGCAAATGGAGAATGCGTCGCAGCCTCAACTTTGCGATCTGTAGTCGACCCGCCATACATAATATGCTCGTGGTATTTATTGTGCTCATTGTCGTGGCAATAAATACACAATAACTCCCAGTTACTTCCGTCTTCAGGATTATTACTGTGGTTATGATCAACATGATGCACCGTTAACTCACGTAAATTTGAGTATTCAAACTCACGAGCACAACGCCCGCATACCCAAGGATATAATCTTAAGGCTTTTATTCTATAACCTTCCTCTTGCTTAACATAAGCCTGAGGTACATCGTTATTCTTACTCATAATATTCCAGTTAAATTTGTTATTTCTATGCTTAACAAGTAAATAGCCAATATGTTAAAGCAAATATAAAAGTAAAAAGTTCGTAAGGGATCTAACTTAAGCTACGTTTCGTATAAGTCAGGTCTAATTATAAAGTTGAGCAACATGGAAAATATATTCCAAACAAGTCGGTTTTTGGTCGTAATCGCCGTTATTACCGCTGCAATATCATCATTACTCGTTTATGTTTCATGCATTAATATTGTAGCTAATATAGTAATAACAACGCTATTTGACCTGCCTGATTCAGCTAAAGCCGGTAAAGCCCTAATAGTTGAACTACTGAAAATTCTTGATTTGCTACTAATCGGAATTACCTTACAAGTTATTGCTATTAGCTTGTACCGACTATTTATAACACCATCTAAGCCTGAGGAAAGTAAATTTCTTGCTGCTTTTAATATTAAAGACTTTCATGATTTAAAAATAACTCTGGTACAAGTAACTTCGGTTGTACTGGTAATACTATTTTTAGAGCACGCAGTTGAGTTCGGCGGCACAATAGAAACACTCTACTTAGGTATTGCCATTGCGATCGTTATTGCAGCATCTACATTTGCATGGCGCTCAATGAAAGACTAACTAAGCACTCATTACTATTAAGTAATTACATGCAGGTGTAATTACTTATCCCTAAAATTCTGCAAAAACTTAAGTGAGAGCCCCAGCACTCAATATTAAAAAAACTTAATTACTGACAAGTCACCAAAAGAAGTATCTATATGCCTACCTGTTTGCTCCCACGCACGTAGTACTACCATGAGTTTTTTGTTACTTGAAGTCCAAGAAATACCACCTCCGTATGCCGCTACTTTTTCACCGCCCGAATCTTTTAACCCCAGCCCAGGGTCTGTATTTCGAATATTTCCCTTACCTACTTTGTATTCAGCAAATACGTGAACATTATGCGGCAACGAAAATGATAAAAGCGAGCCAATACTCGCCCCGTACGAATTAGAAATTAACTTAGTGACCTGTGGTGCAGACGAATTTAAAAAATCAGCCTGAAACACAATATTATCTTTATTCTCAAGAGATACATGCTTGAAAGACCACGCGCCAACAACACTTAACGACAAGTCAAATTTGCTGCTTAGCTTTGGTCTATTAAGAAAAAAATGCTCAAACAAAGACTCTTTATTATTAAAGGTATAAAAGTTGTGTTGGCCAGATAGCTCAAACTTGGTTGAACGTGTATTTTGCGAGAAAATTTGATCCGTTTGATTGCCGCTTAAATTGCTAGCCGTGCTTTGCAGCCCTTCAAGCGTTTGATAGTTAAAAGTGATTTTAGAATTTTTAAATTTTCTATACGAAAGCAGTATATCTTGTGTTTTTGTTTCAACATCATCTTCAAAAATATCGGCAGAGTAGCCAATTTCAATGTCGTTAATATCAAAAAACACACCCACACGTTGATTGTTTATGGGCTCTAACGAAAACAGTGTTTTTTGATTATTTCCAGCAAGGTCATCGTATATTAACGCATGGCTAGTATTTGGGTTTGAAATAGTGGTTCGTACCGACTTTAAGTCAAAATCGAAAGCCAATACAGCACCAGATTGAAATGCCGCTAAAACAGCAAAGCTCACAATAACCAAGTAATTGCGATTCATTAAAAACACTCAAAAATTAATTTGTATTAGAGTAGCGTTTTTTTTACCTTAAATTATCACAAAAGGTTAACAATTGATGAAAACTTTAAATAATGCGCTTTATGCCATTTTTTGGGGTGCTTTCAAGGTCAAACTCACTTACATGCTTAATTAGCTCTGGGAAGAATGCTAAAAACACGGCTTCTAATTCATCGTAATTCCGTGCTATGTCATCAGCCGCGCCCGCAAAAGTGTTGGTAAAGCGAATACGCTTGGCAATATTGTCAAGTGCTAGCCCTATTCCATCTATGGTTTCGTATTCTTTAAACCAATCGTTTTTAGTCATACTTGTTACAACATGCTGCATACGCGTTGGCATAACAGGTATGCGATTATTTAAAAGCTGATAGCTGGTGTACTTAAAATCACTTAAAGGTTGCTCGCTAAAGCGCTGCCAATGCACAATTAAAAAATGATCAAACACCACATCAATAGCTACACCAGCAAAGCGCTTACGCTCGGGTGAAAAGTACTGTTTAGCGTGTTTTACTGCGCGGTGAGAGTCGGTAAATTTATCGACTAAATAGTGGTTATCGAGCCCGTTTTTAACCGTATTTGGTAAGTGTTCTACATGCCTTTTACCACCAAAGTCGCCCAACAAGTTCCCAAAGTGAGAATCGGCTGTAGGCTGTGCTAAATAAAGGTGAGCTAAATAATTCAAAGTGTTCTCGGGCTTAGTATTAATACAGTTAAAATAATAACTTAATTGTAAGCGCTACTTAAAGTTAGATTTTATGCCTAATCAAAAAAATAGCATAAAAAAGGTGAAACTAAGTTTCACCTTTCATATTAATTTTGAAACTAATTAGCTAGCATTACGCTGTAGAAACGTTACTTGCGCCTGCATTGTTAAGTATTTCTTCAATAGCGTTTTTGTTGTCACTATCGTACTTAATACCAATTAATATAGAGCCTTTTTCAATGGCGTCTTCATAATACTTAATTTCGTGCTCGGGGATAAACGCACCAACTGCGGCACCTAAAGTACCACCTACTGCAGCGCCTGCGCCACCAGCGGCAAATGCAGCGACTAATGGACCGGCAACTAATAAGCCTGTACCACCTGTTGCTACAGTCCCTACGGCAGTAAATCCACCAATAATTGCAGCAAGAATACCACCCGAAGCCGCGCCAATAAGGCCACCTTCGGCAGCTTTAGTACCTTCGTCTACAGCAAAATCTTCCTTTGCGTATGAGTCGTTGGCTACAATACTAATATCAGCTTCATTAATACCTAAAGCTTCTAATCTATAAATTGCGAGTGTTGCTTGTGATGCACTTTCGAATAACCCAGTAATAACGGTACTCATAATAACTCCTTTATTTATTTAAGAAAATACACTTACTACTAAGCAAAACTCAAACCAAAAAAATTATTAAATTAAATCAATAAGATAAAACAAACCCCCTGTACTAGCACTCTTATTATTAGAGTAAAAATTGCTAAATTTTGTAAAAAACTCCTATCTACATAAACAAAATCCCTTGCGAAATAAAGAGAGGTTTTTATCACTCTCTTGTTTATAGTTATTACCGTGCTTACCAATAAAATTAAAAACACCAAAAGAACATTATTTTTCATGCGCTTTAAAGGTTAAAACAAAGACGCTTGCCCTCTTCAAACCCCCTACCCAGTTACAATTGTGTTTTATTAATTCAGTAAAGAGTCAGTCTAATTTTGTTATCACTGTGGTTCATTTTTCGGTGCGCATGAATCGTAAAATACTGTGCTAAATCTTCTTTTTATATTGCCCTGCTATCAGCAGATATAGGCCATCCATGGATTACGAAAACAACTTCTTAAGTCAATCACAACAAGCTGCACTGCAACAAGCGATGGTCAATACCAAGCTTTTAAACAGCACTTCAATAAATACTAACAACATGCCAACACCTGAACAGCAGGCTTATGGTGTTATTGCTGTCGCGCTTTACCGCTTTAATTTACAAAAAATAAAATGGTCATTATTTTTAAAAACAGCAATAAAATTAACTACTAATGTTTGCCAATGGCTGGCCACCGAACTCACAAGATGCCAGCAAGAATACAAAGCCCAACCTAATGACGCTGTAATAATTGAGCAAAACGCTCTTTTGAATGGTATTTTTAGCGAAGAACTCGCCTATGTCGGTGCCTTACTAGGAACTGAAGCACAAGCTTAATATAGCAAGTAACAAAGCCCACCAACCAATAACGCCCAAGTATACTTTTAAAGAAAAAGGTTATGGCTAAAAATAAATATATAAGAGAGGTTCAAATATAAAGTCAGCAATCTTGCTCGTATTATAAAAAAATCAATTTCAGTATTACAATCATTACAGCCCTTGTGGTATGCATTTTAAAGTTGAAGCATGAATTATTCCTTCATTGCTTCAACATTCAAAAGTTCGAGTTGATATCGTTGCTTTTCAAATCTTGTTTTACTGCTTTTTGATAAAACGTCAAAAAATACAAACCAGCCTAAAGCAACCTGACTACCATCGTGCGATAAGCTAGCGCTCAAATAACTAAGATAGGCTGTATTAGATGGAGAATTTGATTGGTTGATTGGATCATAAGTTTTGTCTAGTTCGGCTGCTAACAAAAACTCATTTTCTAAAAAGTTTAGTTTAAAAATAGAAGCCTTCGCTTTTATGTAATCTCGCCTTTTGCTTGCTGTGATCCCTGAAAGTAAAACATCGCCTGATTTGCTCAACATAAATTGTCGGTTAAACCTCAGGTCGCCCATTACCTTAGAGTCAGAACTGAAATTCGCCACAAGTACAGACCTACTAATATTTGCTGGTACTTTAGTTACCACTTTATCTGGACTTAGTTCATTTTGTTTTAACGTGACTATTTGGTCATTTGGCAAGCGGACAGCCTGCCAGCCTTGCGCTGTTTTTTTCCATAATTTAATAACCGGATGAGCAATGGTTACCTCTACAGGCGTATTAAGTATATGGAACCTTGTGTTATTTTGCTCAGGTTGAATGTATTCACCTATCGCTAATACATCGCCTTTAAGATTAGTTGCAATATCAACCCCTGACATTTTATTAGAGTCAGGCAACGTAGCAAAATTAGTAGTGACTTGATAAGTGTTGTTAACTAACAAAAGCTCTGTCACAAAACCCTGATAATTTTTTCCATATTGCTCACTTTTAGCCAAAGCGACAAATAGCCTTTGTCCATTATTAACACTCAGCAAGCGGGTTACATTCCACTCATCCCACTCCTTAGGAAGCCTTTGTTTTATTATCGGTTTACTTGGGTTGGCAATATCGTAAACAACTAATTCAAAATTGCTGAGCATGACAATTTTTTTACCATTTTCAGTAATATTAAAACGCCAAGGTCGATAACTATCTGCCGAAACACCTGTATTCTCATCGGGGAAACTTTTTTCTGCTTTAAAATCATTAAATTTAAAACTAACTTTTTTTTGCATACCTATTTGCGTTACGTGCGTGCAAATATTGGGATCGTATTTACAGTTATAAACATAACCTTGCTCACTATTACTGTCATACTGCCAATCATCTAAGTGGTAAACTCTATCGCTTCGATATTCAAGTTGCCCAACTTTTTTACCTGCCATTTCAAAATCAATTTTACTTAAACTAACTTGAGGTGAATCACTAGGGAATATTCTACCAAAGGGAGAGTGTTTAATGAGCGGAAAAGCGTCAGACGATTTAAAACCAGTTAACTGATAAAAAGGGATTTCAACTAATTCTCTCGACTTATTTAGCAAAACCATATCATGTTTATAATAAGTCACATTACCTAATAATGAGTTGGCCGTTTTTGCTTTGTGAACGGTTTTATGTTCAAACTTAACCCCTTTGTTTTCTACTGGTTTAGTTTGTATATGAGAAGGCGTTGCTTGCGGCTGGCTATAAGTTGATACAGAGCTAAAACAGCCACGTAAATTAGCCGCAATAATCACAATCAATACAATCGTAATAAGTACGATATATTTCCCTACACCACTATTAGTTTGATTACTAGATGACTGACTTGAATTATTTATAGGGGCACTGCGCTTTACTGCAGACTTAATATTCGGTTTTATATTTTTTTTAACTTGCGCTTTTTTTTGATTAAGCTGGCAATGTGGACAAGCTTTTTGCCAATAGGCATGATCTGAATTTTGTTTACATACTTTGAGCTTTAAACTTTGTTCTAGTAGTAACTTTTGCCATATATTAGCTTTAGTTCGAACTCTACTCGTTAAACTTTGAGTAAATGCTTTTGACAAAACGTCAGGAAAATCAGTGTGTATACTCCACGGAGAAGGCTTTATTTTTGCATGAACTTTTATTGCATATGGATAAAGGCCCTCAGTAATTTTAGTTTGGTTGTCGCTTGGTAAAGAATATCCATTTTTAGATACGCCTTGGAATGGGTGTAAACCGTTATTTAACAGCTGAAAGAGTATTGTAGTCAACGCGAATAAATCTTGACCGACTCCTAACTTTTCAGGTGGTATTCTACCGCCAAAAGCTTCGGGGGCAATATAACCAGACGTATATTGATGCCCCTTAAATCTCTTTTTATCACCTTTAATCGAAAAGCCGTCGCAATCTAAAACCATTACATCACCAGTGTGCTTATCAAAAGATAAGTTTGCTGGTTTTAAATCAATAATATAATGACCCAAACGGTGAAGCTCTGCGACCTTACTCGCTAAACTAATCGCAACGGTAACCCTAAACTTATAACTGTCGGTTATTTTTAATGACTCACGCAAGCGTTTAGAAAGTAACATTTCAATAGTGTAGCAACGACTTAAATCAAGTAGAGGCATTGCATAACCAATAAAGTTATTTTTTTTATCACTTATAACGGCAACAGGCCAACAAATTCCCTCTGCTGTCGGCGCATTCGACAACATCTGCCACAATTTATCTTGCCGTTGCATATCTTTGTTTGGATCATGATAAATTTTTAAAGCTAACTTGTTGTCAATAGTAGCGTAAATAGTGCCATCAGCACCGCTATTAATCGGCTTTTTTTTGTACTGTACTTGCGCTGTTTTTCCATCAAGATAAATTAGGTTTACGCTATTACTCATTCAATAACCAAACTAAGGTTTTATCATCGTTTGTAATACTATTGGTACGAGGATCATTTAAAGTGTTTTTTAGTGCGTGGCGTCCTGTTGCGTCATCTACACTAGCTAAGTAATTGTGTATCGGTAACAAAAAGTTAGTTGTGGGTCTATAAGGATTTGTTAATGCAGCAAAACTAGCCGCGCCATCAGACATTAAAAACCAGAGTTTATAACGTTCTGGAGCACACATAATACGTAAGTGAGATTGCCAATCAGGTAAAGTAAAAAAATAAGTGGTTTCGGCAAATTCGCCATTTTCAGGTTCGCTGACAATAAAATCAGACCAATCTTCAGGGTTAATACCAATAACAATCCCATCACCAATATGAAACACTAAACTTCCCTCATGAGAAGTTGCCACGCCACATAAGGTGGAATGATAATCCGATATTTCGCCTTGCAGGGCAACGCACTTTCGAGCTTCACTAATTGCAGTTTTTAAGCTTACTATTGCGCTTTCACCAATCGTTTTTTCTTGAGCTAATGCTTCACATACTTTATCAATTAATTGCTTTGAGCCTAGATGTGAATATTGCGCAGAGCCTGCTCCATCAGATACACAAGCGACAAGTCCCATTGCCGTTTTTTTTACTTGCCAAGCGTCTTGGCAAGGTATCTTGCCATCAATATGCGAGGTACCAGTAACTGAGCAGCCAAGAAATCGCCCAGCCATTAAATCTCAACCTCGGCCCACTCATCGGCTGAAGGAAGGCGTACTTTTTGACCAGGAATACTTGCTGATACTGTTGCCATAGAACGACTAAGCCAAACAAAAAGTTCTGTAAAATTTAATCCTTTCAATTTTTTTGCTGATTTATTAGAAAACTGCCCCAGCGCTGCAAAATCTGCGCCTTCAGTACCTATTGGAAAAATAACAACTTTTTTATCTTCTTCAGCTTTACGGCACGCATCAGCTGATTGTTCCCAATCCAAATCTGTCGGACAGCCATCAGATAATACGATGATCCAAGGTCGAGTACTTGAAATACCATTCTCGTCGTATACTAATTTTTGTTGTTGTACCTCATTAAGTGCCGTCGACATTCCTGCACCTAATGGGGTTAAGCCTCCGGCTTCAATTGTTGGTGCTTTAAAATCTACAGCATCTACCCATGGCTGTATTACCTCTACATCATCATGACCTCCAACAGCTAATACAAGAACCTGCACTTTTAATGCGGCAGACAAATCACTTTTTAATTGTTCTTCAAAAACTTTAAGACCAAGGTTGAGCTGCTTTAGAGGCTCACCAGCCATTGAGCCAGAAGCATCTAGCACCAACACACATGGAGTTCTTTGATTAGCGTTATCGATAAATTCAACGCCTGGAATTGCATCATTATGCATAAGTAATTAAGTCCTTTTAAATGGGAGATTTTTAATCAATAATTTAGAGTTTACTAAATTTTTATCGACTCAAATATATTATAAAAATTAATTATATTAAAGGTTTAAAGAAAACTAAAAACAACAGATTAGTTATTCTTTAATATTAAAACTAAAATAAAGATTACGTAGATACTCGTAAATACAGCTGCAAATAGACTTTCCATCAATACCCACTTAGTGAGAACCCCCTCTCCTTGCTTAATGCATTATTTTAAATACGTAACCAATACCATCCCTAAATTAAGTAGTTATTTAATAAATACAAATACTCGCGGGGTTTAATAAAGCTTTAGCGGAAGAATATTAAAGTGTAGATTTTAAAATAGCCCGATTTAAAGGCTTTACGGTTCTATCGGTATATAAATTGCTGTTACTAATGTTCTTACTTAAAGAGTTACACATAAATAACGCTGCCGTTATTTATAAAAAGGAGAACATTATGAGTAATAAACAGCTAATTACGACGATAGGTATAGGTCTGGCCGCTGCATCAGCAGGTATGTTAACAAGGAAAACTTTACAAAAATCGTGGGAAAAGGTTACCAACGAACCAGCACCAAAGGATAGACCAAGCGAAGAAACAGATCTTAAAGAGGCCGTTACATGGGCTGTAGTCTCAGGTATTGGTGCGGGTGTTGCAAGAATGGCCGTACGCTACGTACTAGACAAGCGCCGCTCCAAATAAACCCACCCAATTAATACCTCTTATAATTATTAAGCGTAATGTGGTGAGGCGCTAAAGGCGCCTTGCGACAACCACTCCCCAGTTGTCGCAAGCAACTTGGCAAAACCCTAGTTACTTAACTATTGAGTTAAAAAACACATTAATATCCAAATCGGGGTTCAGTGATGAAACTTAAAAAGTCGGATGGCACGGCTGCGCCGCTTATCCGACCTACGTAGGTTGGAAAAGCCAAAGGCGCCTTCCAACAGGGCCTCCTAGATTTTAAGCAGATACACTCTATTAAACATTAACTCTCTTTCAAAGTTGTTGCTTACCTACAAGCTTGCGTATAATGCCCGCATTCCGGCTGCATTTTTTAGCCGCTAACTTGGATTTTAATAATGAAAAAACTCTCTGCAGTGCAAATAAAGCAGCAAGCACTTGTACTTAATACTGCTGAAAAATTAGAAGAACAAGGCCGCGCTGAGCTCCCAGGCATGCTGCAATGCTGGTTTGATGTGGAATACCACTTATTTCCAAGTACACTACTGCTGTGCTTTCAGTTTGAAAACGAGCAAGCCTTAGCGGCCGCAGAGCCTGACTTATTAAAGTGGCAAAAACGCTTAAGCGGCGCAATGCTTAAAAAGGGCGTGATTTTAAAAGATATGCGTAAACATTTAAAATTTACGCTCAAAGGGCCTGATGAATAAAGCGAAGGTGTTCAAAGGTTACTTCGGGCTAACGCCATAAAAAAGCCGTTGCATTGCTGCAACGGCTTTTTACTTTTATTAGAGCTTAAAGTAGTACCTATAAAGATCAATTTTTGACTCAGGGATTTTTATTAGCCGATGATACTAATTGGCCGTTAAACAATACTAATGCACGGCAAAAGCAAATATCAGTCGATTCAACGTTAATTGGTTGCTCTAAGTTAGCAATAGTAGGATAGTAAATTACATATAAAACAATAGCCTTATATTAGGAATATTATGATCAAAGTATTATTAGCGACCAGCTTAATTGCCTCTTCATTCGCTGCTTTAAGTAATCCTTTAACTGTTGAAGAACAGCGTATCAACAAAGCACAATCAGCAATGCCAAATGTTTTAAATGCATTTACCCCACAAGTATCAAGTTTTGAGCAACAATTTAAAGAATTAAACGACTTTAAAAGTGCAAAAGCATTAGTACAAAGCTTTAGCTTTGAACTGTGGGAAAACGCAAAACAACGCATAGTAAAAACCAATAACTACGACGATCGAGAGCTTTACTGGGCGCGCCTGCTTTCAAGCAAAGTAATACGCACAACATCGCCTAAATTTTCAATTACGCAGGCTCAACTAAATACTTTACTAACCATACTTGAGGAAGGCAGCAGAGGCCGTACCGACCTTGCTTTTTCATCAGGCAGCACTAAAAAAATATTACTTACAGGCTTTGACCCATTTTTACTCGATAGAAACATAAACCAAAGTAACCCCTCTGGTGTTGCGGCGTTATTGCTCGACGGCCAAGTTATTAATTACAACGGCGTGAGCGCAGAAATTAACACTGTTATGGTACCTGTACGCTATGAAGATTTTGATCAAGGCATAATAGAATCCTTACTTGCCCCTTACTACGCACTTAATAATGTAGACATGGTAGTAACCGTAAGTATGGGCAGAACAGAATTTGATTTAGAGCACTTTCCGGGTAAACGTCGCAGTGTAACTGCCCCCGATAATGCCAATATTGTGTATGGCGGAACGCAAACAAACCCAGTAATACCAAAACTTAATGGCCGACCACTTCCAGGCAACGAGTTTGTAAAATTTAGCTTGCCTGTAAGTTACATGCAACAAGCTAAAGGCCCTTATAAAGTTATCGACAATCACGAAGTCACCACGCTTGAAAAAACCTATAAAGCCGGTTCGTACGGCGAGCTTAAAAATAGTATTGCGGTAAATGGCGGCGGCGGTGGTTACCTGTCTAACGAAATATCGTACCGAAGTATTCGCCTGCGCGATGCGCTTAATTCAAGTATACCTACAGGGCACATTCATAC
Organism: Pseudoalteromonas sp. NZS100_1; assembly: GCF_015864285.1. Classification (NCBI taxonomy): domain Bacteria; kingdom Pseudomonadati; phylum Pseudomonadota; class Gammaproteobacteria; order Alteromonadales; family Pseudoalteromonadaceae; genus Pseudoalteromonas; species Pseudoalteromonas sp. NZS100_1. The sequence goes on along the minus strand of NZ_JADYXN010000004.1, from coordinate 130,966 downwards.
CCCACGTATACAACAATTCGAACCTGAAACAGAAGCTAAAATAGTAAAACAAATAAAGGCAATGCTAGAGCAAAGCTTAGTAGCGCTATAGTTTATAACAACCAATTTAAGCGCATAAAAAAGGGCAATAATATTGCCTTTTTTTATGCCCTCTGCCACGGTCAATCACATGATAAACGCATTCTTAAACTCTATCCGCCGTGGTCTAGACACAGTAATTAACTCGATGAGCAATAAACTAAAAACCTAGGTACTTGATGTGTAATAAAAATCTAGTGCCTCTGGTTTTTACAATTAACTGAGGGCTTAATTAGCTCTTAATTTATTTAATGCTATTCCAGATAGGTAACGTTTTCCAATTTTCAGGGAAGCCCATTTCGGTTACGTCAATATTATACACCTCAATCAAGCTAGCTAACTTTTGTTTCCAATGGTGATTAGGGCTAGTTAAATCCATAAAATAAGCACACATAACGAGTGTGTTGTATAACTGCTTAGTTGTATCGCTAAAGCTATTAAGTAAAACACTGTCGCCATTTGTTGGCAGCTTCATGGTAAATGTAAAATCTCGGTTGTATAAGCGACTATGATGGGCACAGATATTACGCACCGTAGTTATGTGGTGTAAAAAAGATGAAAGTATTGTTTCTTTTACTTTATATGAATCTGCAATATCATTTTTTAGCGCTCGGCGTCCTATTGCATCATAGCTTCTTGAAAGCCAGCCGAAGCTCATTACTTCAGCAATAATCCAAATAGCGGGTGTTTCTTCATTATATTTGTAATTTTGCTTTTTTATATTTGTATCTGACGTTCGTTGAATTTCAGCACAAATATTACTAACAAAGTCGTTATGATTAAATTTAGAAGAAAATGCAGTAGAATCTAAATGTGCATGTGAACCATGCTTTTTTGCTAAATGATATGCCCACTGAGTTCGCAGAGATACTTCAATCCGCTCAATGGCATCAAGTAATAACAACCTTAGCTCTCTATCGAAAGAATACAGATTTAACACTTGCTCAAACGTAGTACCAGACTTAAAAGTATGATTTTGATGATCTTCAATAAACGACCACCAATAAGTGCCTAGCCTGTAATAATTAATATGGCTAAGATAAAAGGCTGCTGATTCTTTATCATTAATTACTAGCCCGCGCTCTTCTAGTAAGTCGACTTGCTGCGCAAATGTTATGGGGGCTTTAGGGAACTGCATGAAGGCTAAATCCTTTTACCATGCTATAGAAATAATTAACCCCTCGCAGGGCGCTGAGCTTACGGGTAGCGGGAGGGGTGTTGTTACGCGTAATTATAGAGCTTAAAAGTATAATTTCAAGATATTTGTAGCTTATCCAGATATAGGTACTAAGCGATGAGTGAGGCCAACCATAGTGTATATTGATAGCAATCGATGTAATTGCTAGGTACGTAGCCATATTTTTAATTGAGTTTAATAATAAGAGCACTTTTTTTGAATAAAAAGATCAAAAAACACAGCTGCCTGCTTGACCGGAACTTTCAAATGGGTGACTACTTTAATCTCCTGCTTTTGAAAATTATATTGCTATTAGTCTTCAGTATTTATTGATATTCTTTTTTTAGGAACTATTTTTTATAAAGGATAAGGAATGTCGATAAAAACTGTAATTGATTGGATTAACGCTGAAGGTAAGCCTTTGTGGTGGCGAGCAGCAGTTAAAGATATTTTAGACAATGGAACTTTGACTGGACAGCACAGAAATGTGTTATTAGAGTTAGCTAAAACAGAGCATTTAGTTAATCCTCCAGACGTTCTCTTTGCAACTAAAACATCTCTTGTATCAGATGTTGGATATAACGTTGAAAGCGAGCCTGTACGTTTGCTAGGTATCTCCAACACTTCTAATGTTGCATCACTGGTGCAAAACCAAAATTTAGCATTTGACGCACAAACTAACTTAATTGTTGTTTATGGCAATAATGGCTCAGGTAAATCCAGTTATGCCAAAGTGTTAAAAAATGCATGTCTAACTAGAGGTGATGCCCCTGAAGTCATTTCTAATGTTTATGAAGATATAAAAGGAATACCAAGCTCAGAAATTAACATTCAGGTAAGCGATAAACCGCCCAAAGCAGATGTTTGGGTTAAAAATCAGGCATCATCACCTGAGCTGAAATCAATTCGAGTTTTTGATAGTAAATCGGCTAATCATTATCTAGCTAAAAAAGGTAATGTTGAATATAAGCCTGCGGCTCTAAAAGTGTTGGACGAGCTAATTCTAGTCTGTAATCACGTAGCTAAGGGTAGTATTACTAGCATTCGAACACTAGGGCAACAGGCTACTTTCCCTCAACTCCCGACAGGTTCTCGAAGTGCAATATTTCTTCAAAAAATCAATAAAGACACTACTGTTGAAGAGTTAGAGCAAAATTGTGCATCACAAGTTGAAGTAGATAGCCTAACCCAATTGAGAAAAGAGTTGGCTGAATTGCAGGGGAGTTCGCCTGAAGACCTACGTAAAAAATTTAAAGAGCAATATCAGCGACTTGATCCTCTAATAAATCACTTTGATAGGCTATTAAAGTCCACAAGTAATGAAGCTGTTTTAACTATTTCTAAGCTATTTGATGCCTATAAGACAACCGAAACAGCGGCAGAGGTCGCTAGACATCAAGCTTTAGGTGGATTGCCAGTTGAAGGTATTGGTTCGCAAGTATGGAAATCAATGTGGCAACATGTTGAAGAGTTTATTAAGCATAACGGGCAAGGTCAATCATTTCCACCTGTGGCTGGAGAAAGCTGCCCTACTTGTTTACAGCCGATAACAGAGACAACCGCCAAACAATTAGAGAAGTTTAATGATTACTTAAAAGACAAAACACAAAGTGAGGCAGATGCAGCTAAGAAAAATTTCGATCAAGCAGTTAACTGCTTAGGGAGGTTAAACTTTGACTTAACAGCGCATGAAGGAGTATTAAGTTGGATTGAAGGCTCCAAAAAAGAAGTTGCGGATAGCTTAAGAAACCTTAATGCTGATATTCAAAAAAGGGTCAATGGTATAATTAGTAAACCTGCTATTTTCCAGTTTAAAGAGTTAGTGCTTAATGGCTTAACTTGGTTGAAACTACAAAGTGAAAACTTTAAGAAAAAAGAACAAGAAGTAAAAGATGACGCAGCTAAACAAACCACAATAACTTTACTGATAAATAAAATATCTGACATAGAAAATCGCAGCCAAATAACGACAAATAAAGCTTTAATACAAAACGAAATTAAACGTTTAAAGCAATTGCACTTGTTAGAAAATTTAGGCCTAAGTGCCAAAATTTCTTCTATTACTAGAAAGGTAAACGAGATAGCAAAACAAGGTAGTGTTGGCAAACTACAAGAAACCTTTGTTCAGGAACTCAAAAAACTCAATTTCAAACACCTTGAAGTCCAAACTGCAACTAGCGGTAAAGCTGGCCAATCTATGCTAGAGATTAAATTAGCCAATAGCGAAGCAAAAATCCCTGAAATTGCCAGTGAAGGCGAGCAAAAGTGTATTGCACTAGCTGGCTTTATGGCTGAGCTAATAGTAGATAACCGTAAGTCTGCGATCGTGTTTGATGATCCCGTAAATTCGCTTGATCATCTATGGCGTGAAAAATTTGCAAATCGTATTGTTGAAGAGAGCAAGAATAGACAAGTAGTTGTATTAACCCACGATTTACCATTCTTAAAAATGCTTGAAGATGTGGCAAATCAACATCAGTTTCCTATTAGTATTAGTGCAATTCGAAGGCATGGTAAGTTAGCTGGATACCCTATGGTTGAACCACCTTGGGAAGCATTTAATACTAATAAGAGGATTAAAAAGCTGAAGACCCAATTACCTGAACTTAAAAATCAATTTAATAACCCAGATCAACAGCAATATATTTTATCTGCCAAATCTTTTTATGATCAAATGCGTAAAACGTGGGAAAGGTTAGTTGAAGAATGGTTATTAAAAGGTGTCGTTGAGCGTTTTAGTTATGGGGTAAAAACTCAGAATTTAAAATATATTGATACCATTGATGCTAATGACAACAAAATCATTAGCGATGCTTATGCAAAATGCTGCAAGCATGTTCATGACACTGCTAGTGCGTTTGGAGTTAGTTTCCCGGATTTTGATGAACTTGAAAGTGACCTTACAGGCTTAGAAAGTTACTTCAATGACCTAAAAAAGCGAAGAGAAAAACCGGTGCCATCAGGGACCTAAATTGAATTAAATTAATCACATGAATAAAGAGGGTCAGGTCTTGTATCTTGCCAAGTCCAAACACCAACCTCACGTTTAACATTCTTCCCCGTCATCACGCCATGAAAATAAGCAATTGATGAGTAATTCATTTCATGGATGAAATGAAAGCCATGCTTGCACATGGATGTGCTTTCATGGCGTTTACGCTCACATCAATTAATTATTTGAAGGATTAAGCGTGATGCTCGGGTGCGCTGAGAGTGTCCAGAGAGGGACCAGCGGCAGCCCCTCTTTGGCTGCTGTCGCCAGCGCGACAAAACCTTGAATAAGGTTTCTAATTTCTAGAAGCGTGAAACGCGAAACGTATTCACATTATCGGTGATAATAACCTCAACCACCTATTCAAATACTTATTCGGGCTACCGCCCGCGCGTCAGCAAGCTAAACGCCTACAACAAATAACACATACTCTTGGCTTTTAAGCGAGTAAGTATATTTGTGATTTGTTGGGTTTCGTTTCACTCAACCTAGAGGAAATACAGAGGGTCAGTCTTGCTTCTTGCCAAGACCAAACACCAACCTCACGTTTAACACCCTTCCCCGTCATCACGCCCTGAAAATAAGCAATTGATGAGTAATGCATTTCATGGATGAAATGAAAGCCATGCTTGCACATGGATGTGCTTTCATGGCGTTTACATTCACATCAATTGTGGTTTGAAGGAAATAGCGTGATGCTCGGGTGCGCTGAGAGTGTCCAGAGAGGGACCAGCGGCAGCCCCTCTTTGGCTGCCGTCGCCAGTGCGACAAAACCTTGAATAAGGTTTCTAATTTATAGAAATGCCCAACGTATTCGCGTTATCGGTAAATTCAAATACTTATTCGGGCTATCGGTAAATTCAAATACTTATTCGGGCTATCGCCCGCGCGTCAGCAAGCTGTACGCCTACAACTAATAACATATACTCTTGGTTTGTGAGCGAGTAAGTATAGTTGTGATTTGTTGGACTTCGTTTCACTCTACCCAGCCTATGCAACTTGTGTTGTAAGGCGAAAGTTAAGTGCTTTCATCACTTTAAAAATAGTTTCCCAACGTGGCTTGGTTTTACCGTTAACTGCTTTATATAAGCTTTCACGGTTTAACCCCGTTGCTTTAGCAATATCACTCACGCCATGTTTTTTAACTAATAAGCCAAGTGCTTCAATAAAGGTATTTGGATCGTCATCAGCTAAACACTCTTCTAAAAATGTATTAATTTCTTGCTGTGTTTCCATATAGTCAAACGGATTAAAATCTGATGTTTGTAGCGTCATAGTAATTACTCCAATTCTCTTAAAAGGGCTTTTGCTTTGGTAATGTCTTTACCTTGTGTACCTTTGTGGCCACCATTGAGTAGTAAAATAACTTCACCGCCTCTAATTATGTAATAAACACGATAGCCTTTCCCTACGAAAATTCGCATTTCAGATATGCCACCACCAACAGATTCGCTATCGCCAAAATTACCATTTATGGCACGTGTAATACGTTTAGCTATTGCCATAAAAGCTTGACGATCTTTGAGCTTTTTAAGCCATTTATCGAACTCGTCGGTTTTCTTAATACGATATTTCATAAAACAATTGTAGCCCAAAGGCTACATACGTGCAATTTTATTTAAGGGATACCGAATTTTGATTAACAATCAACGCGTCAGCAAGCTAAACGCCTACAATAAATAACACATACTCTTGGCTTTTGAGCGAGTAAGTATATTTGTGATTTGTTGGGTTTCGTTTCACTCTATCCAACCTACGTCCATATTATTTATGGCTTATCGCTACGCACAAAAAAGCCGTTGCATTGCTGCAACGGCTTTTATAATTTTGATAAATTCCCAAACTATAATGGGACTTAATACCCATTAAAGTTCAAAAATTAGTCTCAGCTCTTAATCACGGTATGTCTCAACCGCTGGGCATGAACATACTAAGTTACGGTCGCCGTATACGTCATCAATACGTGTAACTGTTGGCCAAAACTTGTTTTTAGCTACTGCAGGCACTGGGAATGCAGCATAAAAACGGTCGTATGCGCGGTCCCATTCGTTACCTAACACGTCGCCTTGTGTATGCGGTGCAAACACTAGCGGGTTGTTTTCGATTGACCATTCGCCAGAGATTACTTTTTCGATTTCGCCTTTAATTGACACCATTGCTTCGATAAAGCGGTCAATCTCACCTTTTGACTCAGACTCAGTTGGCTCAATCATTAATGTACCAGCGACTGGGAACGACATAGTGGGTGAGTGGAAGCCGTAGTCTTGCAAGCGCTTAGCTACGTCCATTTCAGTAATGCCTGATTGCTCTTTAAGCGGGCGTAGGTCAACAATACATTCGTGAGCAACACGGTTGTTACGACCACGGTATAAAATTGGGAAGTGCTTGCTTAGCTCATGCGTTAAGTAGTTAGCATTAACGATTGCCATTTCAGTGGCTTGTTTTAAGCCCTCGCTCCCCATCATGGTGATGTAAGCCCATGAAATAGGTAAAATAGCGGCTGAGCCATAAGGCGCTGCCGATACCGCACCGTTACCAATGCTAGTACCTGGTACGTTAATTACGCTGTGGTTTGGCATAAATGGCGCAAGATGCGATTTAACACCAATTGGGCCAACACCTGGACCACCGCCACCGTGTGGAATACAAAACGTTTTATGCAAGTTTAAGTGCGATACGTCTGAGCCAATAAAGCCTGGGCTTGTTACGCCAACTTGCGCGTTCATGTTTGCGCCGTCCATGTAAACTTGGCCGCCGTGCTCATGAATAATGTCACAAATTTCGCGAATTGTTTCTTCGTATACGCCGTGCGTAGACGGGTATGTGATCATAATGCACGATAAGTTTTCAGACACTTCTTCAGCTTTCGCTTTTAAATCTGCCATGTCTACGTTACCGTTTTTGTCGCAGTTAACCACGACAATTTTCATGCTCGCCATTTGCGCTGATGCAGGGTTAGTACCGTGCGCAGAGCTTGGGATTAAACATACATTACGGTGTGCATCCCCGCGTGACTCGTGGTATTTACGAATCGCGATTAAGCCTGCGTATTCACCTTGCGCACCAGAGTTTGGCTGAAGTGATACAGCATCGTAACCAGTAATGTTTACAAGCCAGTCGTGTAGCTCGCCAATCATTATTTGGTAACCTTCTGCTTGATCTAGCGGGCAGAATGGGTGAAGGTTTGCAAACTCAGGCCATGTAATTGGGATCATCTCAGCAGTCGCGTTTAGTTTCATGGTACATGAGCCTAACGAGATCATTGAGTGATTAAGCGATAAGTCTTTGCTTTCTAGTCGCTTAATGTAGCGAAGCATGTCTGTTTCGCTGTGATAGCTGTTAAAGTTTGGATGCGTTAGTACTTCGTCGTCACGTACTAAACTTGCAGGAATTGACTCGCTGCCATTTGCTTCAACGTCGGCTGCAATAGCGTCAACACTTAGCCCATGGCCTTCGCCTAAAATAATATCGAATAGCTCAGTAATATCGGCACGTGTTGTTGTCTCTGATACCGAAATTGAGTACTCGCCTTCGTGGTTTGTTGCAAAGTTTACGCCTTTTGCAATTGCACGCTCTGTTACGTCGTTTTTGCTGTCGCTTACTACTGTTAGCGTATCAAACCAAGTGCTGTGCTTAAGTGCGATGCCTTTAGCTTTTAAGCCAGCAGCTAAAATATCAGCAAAGCGATGTATACGCTGCGCGATAGTTTTTAAGCCTTGAGGGCCGTGGTACACCGCGTAAAACGCTGCCATGTTGGCAAGTAATACTTGCGCTGTACAAATGTTTGAGTTGGCTTTGTCGCGGCGAATGTGTTGTTCGCGCGTTTGCATTGCCATACGTAGTGCGTCGTTACCTAAGCGGTCTTTAGATACACCAATAATACGCCCTGGTAATGAACGTTTGTATGCGTCACGTGTTGCAAAAAATGCAGCATGTGGACCGCCGTAACCCATAGGTACGCCAAAACGTTGAGCCGAACCAAGTACTACGTCTGCGCCTAGTTTACCCGGTGCTTTTAATAGTAATAAACTCATTATGTCGGCAGCAACACAGGCAATGGCCTTTTTGCTTTGTACGCCAGCAATTAGGTCAGTTATGTCTACCACTTCGCCTGATGTAGATGGGTATTGGAATAATGCGCCAAAAATGTCATGGTTAACGGCATCTTCTGCTTTACCTACAATTATTTCAAAACCAAACTGCTCGGCACGCGTTGTTACTACGTCGATTGTTTGTGTGTGTACGTCGTCGGCGATAAAAAAGGCATTGGCTTTTTTAGCTTTTGATACGCGTTTTGCAAGGCCCATAGCCTCTGCAGCCGCTGTTGATTCGTCAAGCAGTGATGCGCTTGCTAAATCAAGACCGGTTAAATCTAGGGTCATAGTTTGGAAGTTTAATAATGATTCTAAACGCCCTTGTGCAATCTCTGGCTGATACGGTGTGTACGCTGTATACCAACCTGGATTTTCTAGTACGTTACGTAAAATTACGTGCGGTACGTTAGTTGGGTGGTAGCCTTGGCCAATGTACGATTTGAAAACTTTATTTTTGCTTGCTACTGATTTTAGGTAGCTTAGTGTTTCAACTTCAGTACGGCTTTCGCCAACTGTTAATGGCTGCTCTAAGCGAATGCTAGCAGGTACAGTTTGGTCGATCAGCTCTTGCACACTCGATACTTCTAAAGCACTTAGCATATCGCTTACTTGTGCTGGGCTTGGCCCAATATGGCGGCGAATAAAATCTTGCTTTTGCTCTAGTTCTTCAAGAGATTTGGCGTTTGACATGAATCCAGATTCCTATGATCCTAAATGCTAATGGGTAACTAGCATTAATTAAAATATTTGACGATTTAACAGTTCACTCAGTATGGGGTTGTGCGCTGTAAAATCATAAAAGCCCCATTTTTATACATTAAACGGGGCTTTTAGTTATCTACAAAAAATTATTATTCTTCGTCGATAGTGTGCGAGTAACCTTCAGCGTCTAATAAGTTGTCTAGCTCAGACTCGTCAGATGCTTTAATACGGAATAACCAACCGTCGCCGTAAGCGTCGCTGTTTACTGTTTCAGGTGAATCTTCAAGCTCTTCGTTAATAGCAACAATTTCGCCACTGATAGGTGCGTAAATGTCTGATGCTGCTTTAACCGACTCTGCTACTGCACAGTCTTCGCCAGCGTCTACTTCGTCGCCAACTTCTGGTAATTCAACAAATACCATGTCGCCAAGAAGTTCTTGTGCATGCTCAGAAATACCAACAGTAAATATACCGTCGCCTTCACTGCGAACCCACTCGTGTGAAGGTGCGTATTTTAACTCGCTAGGAATGTTGCTCATTTTATTTGTCCTTTGGTTTATATTGGGAGGATACCAATCGCAATAATTATTGTGATTGGTATAACCAAATTATTTAAATTATTGATTTACCGTTACGTACAAAGCTAGGCTTTACTACTTTAACGTTTACTAATTTTTTACGCATTTCTACTTGAGCTGTATCGCCTGTTGAACGTGGTACACGTGCAAGGGCTACACTAAAACCAAGTGTTGGTGAAAAAGTACCAGAAGTAATAATACCTATCCCACCGTCAACAATTACTTTAGAACCGCTACGCAAAACGCCTTTTTCTTCAAACACTAAGCCAACTAGTTTGTCAGTGCTTTTTTCTGCGCGTTGCTTAACAAGTACGTCACGGCCAATAAAGTCGCGATCTTCTGGTTCCCATGCAATGGTCCATGCCATGTTAGCTGCAAGTGGTGATACGCTTTCGTCCATATCTAGGCCGTAAAGGTTCATACCTGCTTCTAAACGTAGCGTGTCGCGTGCACCTAAACCAGCAGGCTTAACACCTGCGTCTAGCAGTTGTTGCCATAAATCGGCTGCTTGGTCGTTCGGTACTACTATTTCGTAACCGTCTTCGCCAGTATAACCCGTTGTGGCAATAAATAAATCACCTACTTGAACACCAAAAAACGGCTTCATACCTTCAACAGCTGCTTGTTGCTCAGCATTTAAAAGAGTGGCTGTTTTTGCTTTAGCGTTAGGGCCTTGTACTGCAATCATTGCAAACTCAGGGCGCTCTGTAACCGTTACGTCAAAGTCGCTTGATACGTTAGCCAAATGCGCTAGATCTTTTTCGCGCGTTGCTGAGTTAACAACTAGGCGGTAAAAGGTTTCACTAAAGAAATAAATAATTAAGTCGTCTATTACACCGCCTTGCTCGTTAAGCATGCCTGTGTAAAGCGCTTTACCTGGTACGGTTAATTTTGCAACGTCGTTAGCTACTAGCTTACGTAAAAATGCTTGTGCTTGAGGCCCTTTAATATCAACAATAGTCATGTGTGATACGTCAAACATACCTGCGTCGGTACGCACGCTATTGTGTTCTTCTATTTGTGAGCCGTAGTTGATTGGCATTTCCCAGCCATGAAAATCAACCATTTTAGCGCCCGCTTCTAGGTGCTTAGCATGTAGTACAGTTTTAGAAGTCATAACATTCCTTCACGTTTAAATTAACCCTGTTTAGGGCGTGGCTTAAATAGACTTTAATTGCTTAATTGCAATTAAAAACAGGTAAACATTGTTATGTTCACCTGTTGTTTGTATTCGTTATGCGGCTTCACTATGCATAAGTGCAAAACCTTGCGCTTGCATGTAGCTTTGCCATTTTTGTAGCTCTGGCGTTTTTGCTATAAGCACAAAGTGTTGTTCGTCGTTTTTATCAATGGCGGTAATAAATACATCACCACTTTGCGCACCGTAGCATAGTTGCGCGTCAGAAAGGCGCAAACCGGGTGTTAATTTAAAAGCATTTACTAGAGTATCAAACGCGTTGTCGCCACTTAAAATAAAGCTTGCTAGGTCGGTGCGTACTACATAATCAATATCAAAACGTAGCTGTTGCTCGTTTATAAGTGCTTGTAGTTGAAGGCTTGCGTTGTGTGGCAGTACAAATCTAAAGGCGGTTTCGCTAAAGTAATAAACAGCAAAGCTGTAGTCAGAATTATAGTCGCCATCAAGCGTGCCTTTTAAGCCTAAACCGCTGGCGGTAAGCTTAGTTAAATCGAGCCCTAAAATAGTGCTTAAAAATACACTGGTTTCGGTGCCGCTAAAATCCATTACAACGTGATTGTTGTTAGTTTGCAAAGCGTTAGTAACCGCACTACTTGCGTTGCTGTGGCGGGCAAACATTATTGGGTTAAAAGTCATAACAAACACCTGTGTATTTTCGATTACAAAAGTATATTGCCCACGCCTACCAACAACAAATTGTAATTTTTTATCAATTGATAAATAATACTTATATATATAGCTATATAAATTGTAATTTTAAATATGAAAAACATATCAACAGACGGTTTACGTACTTTTGTAATGGTAGTTGAAATAGGTGGCTTTGCTAAAGCAGGCGATTTACTTGGCTTGTCGCAACCTGCTGTCAGTTTGCAAATAAAGCGCTTAGAAGACGTGCTTGGCTATAAACTATTTAAAAAACAAGGACAGCGCCAAGTATTAAACCAGTACGGCGAGCTATTATTGCCTATGGCAAAACAAATGATGCAACACAACGATGCTATTTTGCAGCAGTTCACATCAGAAAACATCGCAGGTAAAGTGCGCTTGGGTATTCCGAGCGAATTTGCAGCGCGTATTTTACCTTCAATTATTGGCGACTTTGTGGCGCTCTACCCTGAGGTGTCGTTAGAAGTTAAGTCGCGTTTAAGTAAACATTTACTTTCGGCTTCTCGCCAAGATCAGTTCGATTTAGTACTTGCGCTAAATGAGCGACTTAACTCTGATAAGTTTCCTATTTTTATGCAAGACGAACTGGTGTGGGTGGGCGACCTATCACTTGCGCAAAACGATGTAGTTACGCTAGTTACCGCACCAGAGGGATGTATTTATCGTCGCCGTGCAATTGATGCATTAAAAAGTGCGGGCATAAAATACCGTATCGTATACAGCAACGCCGATTTAACCGGCCTTATTGCGGCATTAAAAGAAGGCTTAGGCATTACGGTACTTGCTAAAAGCACAGTACCTAGCGAGCTTAATTATCAAGTTCAAACCAAACATTTACCCACTCTTGGCAATATTGGTATTAGTTTAATTAAAAGCTCGGGCGAATCGGATCATGCTGTAGATAAACTCGCGGAGTTTATAGCGCTACGCTTAGGTTATAGCTAATCAAAACTTTATAACTAGTTTATAAGTTATGAAGCAATACAAAAGAAACAATTTAGTTAACAAAGTTGCATAAGTAGGTGCTTTTAGTTCTATTAAACTGAATAATTAAATACTTAATAACATTGATTCGTATTCGTTAACGTGTTCAAATTACGCCAATTTAGATAATTGACATGATTAGGAACACAATGAACCCTAAGTTTTTAGTATCTACCCTGGCAACTGCGGTTGCTTTGTCTTTTAGTGCTACTGCAATAGCAAAAGACACCAGCAATAAAGAACAACGCTTTGAACAAATTACCGTTATTGGCTCAGAACAAGCAATTAACGATATTCCTGGTTCGGCTACGTTTATTTCTGATGAAGAACTTCAAAAATTCAAATTTACTGATATTTCTCGCGTTTTAGCGTCTGTTCCGGGCGTTTACGTGCAAGAAGAAGACGGCTACGGCCTTCGCCCTAATATTGGTATGCGCGGTACAGGTACTGGCCGTAACGATAAAATATCGGTAATGGAAGACGGTGTATTAGTTGCACCAGCACCCTATTCAGCACCTTCTGCTTACTACTTCCCTACTATGGGTCGTATGGAGTCTATTGAAGTATTAAAAGGCGCGGCATCAGTTAAGTACGGCCCGCGTACTACGGGTGGTGTTTTAAACTTGCTTTCGCGCAGCTTGCCTACTGAGCCAAATAGCTCAAAAGGTATGGTAGATGCAGCCCTTGGTAGCGACGGTTACTACAAAGGTCACGCTTACTTCGGTAAAGAAAAAAACAACACAGCAGGCTTAATTGAAGTATTTACTTACGGCGCAGACGGCTTTAAAGAGCTGCCAGTAGGCGATGACAACACCGGCTTTGAAAAAACAGATTTACTATTAAAGTTTGGCCACACGTTTGGTCAAAACGATGCGCATAATCTTGAGCTGAAAATTAAGTACTCTGACGAAACATCAGACGAAACATACATGGGCTTAACTGACGAAGACTATCAAGAAAGTCCTTACCGTCGTTATGCTGCATCGCAAAACGATGAAATGAATACTCGCCACAATGCATACCAACTTAACTACGCGTACCGTTTTGGTGATGGCTATGAGTTTTTAGCTACGGCTTACTTAAACGATTTTCATCGTAACTGGTATAAAGCCAGCAAAGTAAGCGAAAGCTACCTTGAACAATACAGTGAATTTGAAGCAAACCCGACAAGCGAAGGCATTGAAGGTATTGGTATTAAAGCTAATAACCGCGATTACCAAGCTAAAGGTATTCAGTCTGAATTACATATTCCTGCAGGCGATCACTATGTGACTGTTGGTGTGCGTTACCACGAAGACGAAATGGATCGTTTTCAATGGGAAGACAAATACACACTTAATCAAGACCTAAGCTTAACGCTTACGGAGCAAGGCATTCCAGGCTCTGACAGCAACCGTGTAGATAGCGCAGAAGCAAGTACTTTGTTTATTCAAGACGAGTGGACAATTGACGCATTAGTAGTAAGTGCAGGTCTTCGTTATGAAGACATTACTATTACACGTGAAGAGTGGTCTAAAACTGATCCAACACGCAGCAACGGTTTAACTAAAGATGTGTCGAACGATACAGAAATTTTAGTGCCATCGTTAGGTGCTACTTACACACTTAACGAAAACGTGACATTTCTTGCCGGTATTCAAAAAGGGTATGCTCCAGCAGCTCCTGGTAATGCTGACCAAGAAGAAGAAGAAAGTGTAAACATTGAGTTTGGCTCTCGCTTTAATATGGATGGCTTTAGCGGTGAAGTAATTGCGTTTTACTCTGACTACGACAACATGCATGGTAACTGTACTGCGGCTGTTGGTTGTAGCGATGAGAACATTGGCGACCAATACAACTACGGTGAAGTAGAAGTAGCGGGTTTTGAATTTAGTGCAGCACGTACTTTTGCAACTGATACAGCAATGTTCCCAGTTAAATTAACGTACACCTACACAGACTCTGAGTTTAAAAACGATTTTGATTCAGAAATTTGGGGCGCGGTAGAAAAAGGCGATGCAATGCCTTACGTACCAGAAAACCAAGTAGCGTTATCGTTAGGTGCTGAGTTTTCTGCGTTTGTAGTTAACAGCCAAATACGTTACGTATCTGATGCGCATGCTAACTTAACTGAGTCGGGCTTAAACGCAATTGATAGCCGCGTAGTATGGGATTTAGCTGCTAAATACTTAATCGATGAAAATCAAAAAGTATACCTAAGCGTTGATAACTTGTTTGATAAAACATACGTTGCTAACCGTTCAAACGGTGGCATTCAACCAGGTAAGCCGCGTACTGTACAGATGGGCTACACTTACTCATTCTAAATTAAAAGCTGGTTAAACGGTTCACTAACTACGTTAATAATTTTTTATGTAAAAGCACTACACATCTAAATTATTGCCTTGTTATTAAACCGTTTACCAAAGCTTACAAAGTTAAAGCGTAAGTTACAGATACAAAAAAGCCGAGATTGAACTTCAATCTCGGCTTTTTTAATACTTAATTTAAATTAGGTATTATTAATTAGGTATTAGTTATTTGCGTTACGTTGGCGTAATACTTCAAACAAACAAATACCCGTGGCTACCGATACGTTTAAGCTTGAAACAGTACCCGCCATTGGGATTTTAACAAGCATATCGCAATGCTCACGCGTTAAGCGTCGCATGCCCTCGCCTTCTGCGCCCATAACAATCGCCATTGGGCCCGTTAAGCTTGCATCAAATACGTGGTTATCAGTTTCGCCAGCGGTGCCTACAACCCATACGCCTGCATCTTTAATTTCGCGAAGCGTACGTGCAAGGTTAGTCACTTGAATAAGCGGTACTGTTTCGGCTGCACCACAAGCAACTTTACGTGCTGTGCCGTTAAGCTTGGCAGAGCGATCTTTAGGTACAATTATAGCGTGAACACCAGCAGCGTCTGCACTACGTAGGCATGCGCCTAAGTTATGCGGATCGGTAATACCATCAAGCACAAGTAAAAACGGTGTGTCTTCACGAGCGATGATCGCATCAAGATCTTTTTCGTTAAACGTTGGCGCTGCTTTTACGTTGGCAATAATACCTTGATGCTGCTCACCCTTTGATTTGCTATCAAGGGCTTTACGCTGCATAAACTGTACTGAAATACCAAACTTACGTGCTTCATCAATAATCGGAGTTGAGCGTTTGTCGTCACGACCTTTAAGGGCGTAAATTTCTACAAAGCGCTCTGGCTCGCTTTCTAAAATTGCTTCAACAGAGTGAAAGCCAAAAATTAATTCATTACTCACGTATTATCTGCTCCTGGGCTAGTACTTTTACGGGCATTTTTGCCAGCTCTTTTAGGCTTTTTAACTGCCTTCTTCTTAGGCTTTTTCTTTACGGCAGTGTCTGCTGCTTTTTTATCTGCGGGTTTAGTTGCAGACTTATTTGCAGGCTTGCCTTTATCTTTATTTGCTGGCTTTTTTTTACCTTTTGGTTTGTCATCGCTGTGCGACTTTTTACCCGGTACTTTGCCTGCTTTTAATTGCGAACGCACACTTGCTGGCGCATGCTCAGATTTACCTGAACCTTTTTTTGGCGCACGACGACGTGAGTATCTGTCTTGTGCAACATCGCCTTTAAGCGTTAAGTTGATACGACGGTCGTCTAAACTAACCGACGCAACTTTTACTGTTACTTTATCGCCAAGGCGATAAACTTTGTGAGAGTGCTCACCTATTAGGGTGTGTTTTGCAGCATCATGCGCAAAAAACTCGTCGCCTAAATTAGTAACATGAATAAGCCCATCAATTTGTAAATCGTCTAAACGAATAAACAAACCAAAGTTAGTGACCGATGAAATAACACCGTCAAACTCGTCACCTACGTGATCTTGCATAAACTCACATTTAAGCCAATCGGCAACTTCGCGAGTTGCATCATCGGCGCGGCGCTCTGTGGTAGAACACTGCTCACCAAGTTGATCAACTTCGTCGTCGGTATAAGCGTATTCGCCAGACGTTTGCTGACCTTGTGCTTTTATTACTGCTTTAATAGCACGATGTACTACTAAATCTGGGTAACGACGTATTGGCGATGTAAAGTGCGCATAAGCCGATAACGCTAAACCAAAGTGACCAATGTTATCTGGCTGATATACAGCTTGTTTCATTGAACGCAGTAGCATAGTTTGAATAAGCTCGGCTTCTGGGCGGTCACCTAGTCGCGCTAATACTTGGGTTATTTCTTTTGGTGTTGGCTCGTCGCTTAATGTGCTTTCGATACCTAACTCGCCTAAAAACTTAGTAAAGTTACCTAGTTTTTCGCTGTCTGGTTCGTCATGCACGCGATAAAGCGCGCTTGCTTCGTGCTTTTCAAGAATTTTAGCCGCCGATACGTTGGCTAAAATCATACATTCTTCAATCAGTTTGTGCGCATCGTTACGAATAACAGGCACTATTGATTCTATTTTACGCTGAGCGTTAAATACAAAACGTGTTTCTAGGGTTTCAAACTCAATGGCACCACGGTCTTGGCGTGCTGCTTTAAGTGCCATATACATTTGCTGTAAGTCAGTTAAATGTGGCACTACGGCTGAGTATTCTTCGCGTAGTTTTTCGTCGTTTTGTAAAATGGCATTTACTTTGGTGTAAGTTAAACGTGCATGCGAGTTCATTATCGCTTCGTAAAACTTATAGCCCGAAAGTTTACCCGCGCTCGATACGGTCATTTCGGCAACCATACATAAGCGATCTACTTTTGGATTAAGCGAACATAATCCGTTAGAAAGCACTTTTGGTAGCATCGGAATTACTTGCTCAGGGAAATACACTGAGTTACCACGCAAAATTGCTTCTTTGTTAAGCGGCGTGTTCATTCCTACGTAATGCGATACATCGGCAATAGCAACCCATAAGCGCCAGCCACCCGATTTTTTAGGTTCACAGTACACGGCGTCATCAAAGTCGCGAGCGTCTTCGCCATCAATAGTTACAAGTGGTAAGTCACGTAAATCTACGCGGCCTTTTTTGTCAGCGTCTTCAACAAACTCACCTAGGTGAGCAACCTGTGCTTCAACTTCTTCAGGCCATACATGTGGAATATCGTGATTGCGCAGTGCGACTTCAATTTCCATACCTGGGGCTAAATGCTCACCAAGTACATCAATAATTTTACCTACCGCGTTCATGTTGCGGCTTGGATTTTGAGTGATTTTAACCTGCACCATTTGGTTATGGCGGGCACCGTTTTCGTTGCCTGGTAAAATCATTATATCTTGCGTTATGCGCGGGTCTTCAGCTACCACAACGGCAACACCATGCTCTACAAAGTAACGGCCAACAATTGGCGCGCGCTCGTTAGTAAGCACTTTTATAATACGTGCATCGCATTTTGAGCCAGAGCCACGTTTAGTGCCTTTAGCTAGTACAATGTCGCCATGTAACACCATATTCATTTGGTGCTTAGCAATAAACCAATCTTTACTCTCGCCTTCAACTTCTAAAAAGCCAAAACCGTCTCTGTGGCCTATTACTTTGCCTTTGGTTAAACCGGCTTCGTCAATTAGGGCATAGCATTTAAATTTATTAAAATACAGCTGTCCGTCACGCTCCATAGCGCGAAGGCGGCGTTTAAATGCTATTTGGCGTTCGTCATCATTTACTGCTAGTTCTTCACATAATTGCGCGTAGTTAGCAGGTTTTGAACGCTCTTGAAGGTGAGTAAGTATAAACTCACGACTAGGGACTGGGTTTTCGTACTTTTCTTGTTCTCGACTGAGATTTGGATCTTGGTTTGACATTCACTATCTTGTTAGTTGGTTATGTAGGTATTTTAACCCATATAGTTATAATGAGACAGGTAAAAGCGATTAAACTTTTAAGAAAGCACTTTTACCTTGCTGTTTATCTTGCTGTATAGTTTAAAAATCTAGCGCAATGGGGCTTAACGACCCCTTAACTGCAAAGTATTTAGTCATCTGGTAGCAATGCTAAAACCCTATCGCGCTGTTATAACCTGAGCTCTGGATAATAAATCTATCTCGAGCAGCTATATTCAGCGCTAACAGCGTTGAATATACTTGCAATAGGCCAGCTATTGACGCGTAAATTCGCCTTGTTTTCACTAAAAATCTCTGGCTAGAGAAAATAAATTTAAATATCACCATGATTCAATACGTTAGTAAATCTCTTAACCAGAGTTCATGTTATTTATTTTTTTGTAGGTTTTTCCAGAGCAGTTTGCTTATATTATCAATAAAGCTTGGGTCTTCTTCTTTCATTGTAAGCAAAATTTGCTTATTCATTTGTGATTTATTTTGAGCGTAAATCCAGCGGTTTTTATTAAACTGCTGGGCAAACTCAAGTACACCTGCTTGTAGTTCATCGTTATTTGCAAACACAGCTTCAACTACTTTGTTCTCTAGCAAC
Organism: Pseudoalteromonas sp. NZS100_1; assembly: GCF_015864285.1. Lineage (NCBI taxonomy): Bacteria > Pseudomonadati > Pseudomonadota > Gammaproteobacteria > Alteromonadales > Pseudoalteromonadaceae > Pseudoalteromonas > Pseudoalteromonas sp. NZS100_1. Next base: position 112,118 of record NZ_JADYXN010000004.1, on the reverse strand, counting down.
TGCTGTGCACCAACACGCTCTCCTGACATAGCTAAACGATTAAAGAATGTTTGCGAAATAGCTTTATTAATTATAGGAAACATCGACGGTACAAACGGCACCATTACATCCACTTCAGGAAAACAAAAGAAGCCTTTATCTGACTTCATAAATCTAAAATCGCACGCACACGCAAGCACAGCACCATTGCCATAGGTATGCCCGTTTAACGCAGCAATAATAGGCATAGGAAAAGTAACTATGCGCTTAAACAAGTCACTTATTTGAATCATAAAGTCAGAAATAGCTGCAGGTAAAATACTTGGATTGGACATCCATTGAAGGTCGATGCCTAATGACCAGTTTTTGTCACTCGAGGACGTTAAAATAACTGACTTAATATTTTGATCTGCCTCAATGTGGTCAAGATGTAAATTAAACTCAGCCACAAACGCTGGATTGTGGCGGTTTTCAGCGGTATTCATAGTGAGTATTGCAGTACTATTTTTAGTTATTAGTTCTATTAGATTTGCCATTAAACCCTCTTTTAACGCTTTTTAAGCTAACTTTAAGCTAACTTTAAGCTAACTTTAAGCACTGTTCGTTACTTTTATAAGAAATACCAACCTGCATAAATCTTTGATCAATTTAACGAATTAAATTTCACTATAACGTCGTTAAAAAATTTTTATTTAGAACAACTAGATACAAAAATTTTTGCCTAGTTCTAGCGTAATTTTCTTAACGTTAAATAGACCCCATATATAAGCAGATTGGTATAACATAGTAATACTTTGCTTATAATTTATAAACCCACTATTTAAAGCCATCCTTTTTGTTTAGCTATACGCGCAGCATCTATACGGTTAGTGGCGTTTAGCTTAGCAATAGCGTCTGATAAATAATTACGTGTGGTACCTTCACTTATAAATAACTGCTTGGCTATGTCGCTTGTTTTAAGGCCGTCGCTTGCAAGTTTAAGTGCTTTGCGTTCTTTATCTGTAAGCGGATCTGCGTCGTCTAATGCATTGATAGCAAGCTCTGGGTCTATCACTTTTTGTCCCTGCATTACTTTTTTAAGCGCATTTATTAGCTCTTCACTGGGTGCTTCTTTTAAAATAAAACCTTTAACGCCTGCCGTAAGCGCTCGCCTAATATAACCCGCACGAGAAAATGTGGTCATAATAACCATTTTTATAGCGGGGAACTTAGCGGCTATTTTTTCACTCAGCTCTATACCATTCATGGTTGGCATTTCTATATCGGTTAAAATTATATCGGGATGTAAATCACTATCAAGTGCTTCAATTGCATTAAGTGCATCTTGCCCGTTACTTGCTTGCCCAATAATCTCAATATTAAAATCGAGTCCTAACAATGCTGCTACTGCGTCGCGCACAAGCGCTTGATCTTCCACTAAATACACTCTGATCATTGTAAATCCTTAGCTGAAATTGGTAGCATTACATTTAAAGTAAAAATATCGCCACAGGTAAATGTTGCACTGCCATTGAGTTGCTCTGCTCGCTCTTTAATACCATTTAGGCCATTGCCCGAATTTAATGTGGAGCACGGTGCACGATCAATAACGGTAATGAGTAGCTGCTGCGCTGTTTGTTCTATATTTATTTCGCAATTTTTTGTGCTGCTATGACGTAGCAAATTGGTAACGGCTTCTTTAATTATAAGGCCTGCGATGCCCTCTACTTTAGCGGGTAGAGTATTTAAAACTACATTAAATGAAACGTTAAAGTCTTGCTCTATTAATCTTTGTTTTAACTGTGCTACTTGGCTAACAAGGTTAAGCTGTTTTAAATCACTAACGGCGCTTCTTACATCACTGAGTAACTGCCTTGCCAGATCGGCCACTTGTGCAATTTCGCTATTTGCTTGAGCGTAACGCTCGCCTTGGTTTAATTTATTGGCAAGCTCAGCTTTTAAAGCAATAGATGACAATGAGTGACCTAAAATATCGTGCAAGTCGCGGGCTATCCGTTCACGCTCAGCAATTGCTGCTAATTGCTCTAATTGGTTAGCGTTTTCTTGCTCACGTTTTTTGTACAGGCTCTCTCTTTTAGCTGCAATACCGTAACTAAATAAGGCTGCACATAAAATCAAAGCAACGGCTAAAAAGTATTGCACCTTCCCTATATCACCAATATATGCGCTTAATAAAACCATAGATATAATCGCGAGTGCAGCATAAACTCTTTGATGGTAGCTGTATGCATAGCCTGCTACGTACGCTGCAAAGCCAAATAAAGTAGGAGTACCTGTGGTGTAAAACGTGGCGCAAAAACAAATTAATAGCATGGCTACAAACAACTTGGTCACCCCTGCACTTTTACAGTTTATTGCTTTTACATATAGAAGAATAAAAGCAACATAAAAGGCTAAAGACATCGTTATTTGGTTAGCAGTAAAGCTCGCAAAATTAATTATTAGTGGGAGTAAATAAAAGCCTGTAAAAATTAAATGCCCATATTTCCAAAAACCTTTATCACTTTGTTGAGAAAAGGAGTTAAGCGAGCTCATACTAATACCTCAGGCATATTATTTTTACTTATAGGACTATTTTTATTAATAAATATAAATAACATAAAAATGCATGCCAGCATAAAGCAATCTGCGTACGTAATCGTAAAACTTAACGCCTCTAGCACTTCATTAATAGTTAAGCTGATTAAAATTAAAGAATTCATAATTATCCCCTGTTGAGTAAGGTAACTATGCCAGCGTACAAAAATAATAAGAGTGTGAAGTGTCATCAACTTTTATGACATTTGTCATGCGATAAAAAAATTCATCTTAAGAATTTTTAAGCAATGTTAATATGTTCAAAAAGTACAACAAGGAAACTAAATGCAGTCTCAGCAGCAAAGTTTAATTTATTTGCACATAGCGGTATTACTTTTTGGCGGAACCGCTTTATTTGCCAAGCTTATTGGTCTAAATGCTTTAGATATTACCGTTTACAGAACTGCTATTGCAGGAATGGCTATTTTAGCCATGCTGTATTTTCAAAAAAAACAGATTAAATTAAACAAGCCTAAAGACTACTTTATTGCATTATTTTTAGGTGTTGCGGTGGGTATTCACTGGGTAACCTATTTTGCTGGTATGCAAATGGCCGGTATAACAATTGGGATGTTGGCATTTTTTAGCTACCCCGTAATGACGGTACTTTTAGAGCCCTTATTTAATAAAAGCAGGCCAAAAGCAAAAGATATAATAAGTGCAGCGGTGGTTGTTTTAGGGATTTACCTGTTAGTCCCAAGTGCAAATTTAGGCGACGATGTAACCTTAGGTGTAATAACTGGTGTTATATCGGCATTGTTTTTTTCAATCAGAAACATTACCCATAAGCGCTACTTTAGCCAATATGGTGGCCCGCAAACTATGTTTTATCAAACCTTAGTGGCAAGCATTATGCTGTGCGCATTTATAGAAGTGCCGGTATATGAGGTTAGTCATCACGACCTAATTTTAATTGCCATAGCGGGTGTTATTTTTACAGCTACACCGCACTCGTTATTTGCAGCAAGTTTAAAGCATTTATCAGCGGCAACTGCGGGGTTAATTTCTTGCTTACAACCACTTTATGGCACCATACTGGCTATAGTAATTATTCATGAACGTCCTACTGTTATGACGTTAGTTGGTGGAGCACTTATTGTTAGTGCCGCTTGTTTTGAAACGTGGTCAATCACTAAAAAGGCTCGACAATGAAAGTATTTGCACACCGTGGTGCCAGTGGGGATTTTCCTGAAAACACCAAAAGCGCTATTTTAGAAGCGTTAAAAGTAGGTGTTGATGGTATTGAAGTAGATATTCAAAGTTCCATCGATGATTACATGTTAATACACGACTCATGGCTCGATAGAACCACCAGCGGTAAAGGTAGGGTGAGTAACTTTACGGCACATGAACTATCTAAACTTGATGCTGGAAATGGTGAAAAAATTCCCACTCTTCAACAGTTGTTTGATTGGAATAACAATAAATCTTTATTAAATATTGAGCTTAAACATACATTTGAACTAGAAAGGTTTGTGGCTCAACTTGAAGAAAATATTGAAGCTAACAAAATATCGAAAGCGAATATTTTAGTATCATCGTTTGATCATCATCAACTACAGTGGCTTAAAAGCAAGCTACCATGGCTTAAAATAGGCGCCCTTACTTCTTCTATTCCAATTAACTATGCAAAGTTTGCAAGTGATTTAAACGCTTATAGCGTACATGCAGATAAAACCTTTATAAATAAGGCTTTTGCCGATGATGCAAAAAAAAGAGGCTTAAAGATTTATGCTTATACGGTCGATAGAGAACAAGATATAGCGCTAATGCTTGAGTATGGCATAGACGGAATTTTTACAAATTACCCAGCGCGAACCAAAGCTTACTTGTTATCGTTACAAAAAAGCTAACTTACACCTCCCTAACTAAAATAAGAATCGTAGGGCTTAAGCATAATGAGTAGTTTTATGAAAATTTATAACTATATAGAGCAAACATTCTTTTTTACGTTAACGCGTAAAATAATCGGTAATTTAAGTTTTGTATTATTGTTCCAAGCAATTACGTTATTTTGGCTGCATCAGAGTTTAAGCGAACAACAGCAAAGTACAGGGCTATTTTGGCTGCTTACGCTTGTTATTATATCTGGTTTTATTTTTACTCTTTTTTATATGCGTTTTTTAATTGTTCGCCCTGTTACTGCTATGCGCGATACTTTGATAAAAATAAACCAACAAGATGCAAATTTAGCAGCAAAACTTCCCCACTTTTCGTATGACGAATTTAAAGATTTAAGTTCACAATATAATATATTTACTGCCCATTTAAGTGAGTTACTCAGCACAACATATAACAGTGCTCAAGCTAGTGCACACAGTAATATACAAGTCACTGAATCGATGAAAAATACTGAGCAATCAAGTGAGCAACAAATACAGTTAAGCCACAGTATTATTAATGCCAGTATGCAAATAACCCAAAGCTTACAAAACATAGTAAATAATACAGATAGCGTGCATAACGTTAATAATGAACACCTTAACTTTGTAAAACTATCTGCATCAGAGCTCACTGCTTTAGTTAAGCAGGTTAAACTTATTACTAATATGCTAGGTAGCTTTTCAAATACAATTGCGGGACTGAAAGAGAACAGTGAAAACATTCGTAGTATTTTAAAAATGGTTGAAGAGTTTTCTGATCAAACTAATTTGTTAGCCCTTAACGCCGCAATAGAAGCAGCTAGAGCGGGTGAAGCTGGCAGAGGGTTTGCCGTAGTTGCAGACGAAGTACGCACACTTTCAATAAAGGTCAGTGGCGCAACTAGGCAAATAAGCGACTTTATTACTCAAATGAATGAGCTAGTAAATGAAACAAATAAAGAGTCAGAGCAATTAATGACTCACTCCAATAACGCACAAAGCTCAATTAGTGCAACCTCCGAGGGTTTTACAAAAATGCTTAGTGAGTTTGAGCACAACCAACAGCAACTACAACAAATAGCCAGTGCTGTGCATATGCTTGAGGGCACTCAAACTAATACTCACCAATCGGTAGAGCAAATAGTAGCTTTAGGTGAGCAAGCTAAACAGCAAATAGATACGGCATTAGCCGATAGCGAGCAATCTCAACAGTTAAGCTTACAAACCCAACAACAGTTAAAGCGCTTCGTGCGCTAAGAAGCGTTTTCGGGCTCGGAGAAATATGGTAAATTACGCAGCTATTAATTTAAGTGTGTGAAGTGTGTGAGCAACCCTACCCCAAACTATGAAAAATTAGCCCTGCAAATAAAAACCTGGGGGCAAGAGCTTGGTTTTAGCGAAGTAGGTATTACTGATATTGACCTATCTAAGCACGAAGCCCAATTGCAACGCTGGCTTGATGCTGGCTACCACGGCTCGATGGATTATATGGCTGCTCACGGCATGAAACGCGCTCGCCCTGCTGAATTAGTACCTGGTACACAGCGTGTTATATCCGTAAAAATGAATTATCTTCCTCCCGATGCTGGCTTTGCAAAAACCTTAAAAAATAAAGAAAAAGCATACATAAGTCGTTATGCACTGGGTCGTGATTACCATAAATTAATGCGTAATCGTTTAAAAAAACTTGGCCAAAAAATAGAGCAAGAAATTGGCGAATATGGCTTTAGGCCATTTGTAGATTCAGCCCCGGTACTTGAGCGTCAACTTGCCGAAAAAGCCGGTTTAGGGTGGCGTGGTAAGCATTCGTTATTAATTAATCAAGAAGCAGGATCGTGGTTTTTTTTAGGCGAACTATTTATTGATTTACCTCTACCAATAGATGCAGAGAACACGTTTGAAGGCTGCGGAAAATGTGTTGCTTGTATTACTCTTTGCCCAACAGGTGCAATTGTAGAGCCTTACGTTGTTGATGCACGTAAATGCATATCGTACTTAACGATAGAACACCAAGGCCCCATACCCGAACAATACCGAACTTTATTAGGCAACCGTATCTATGGTTGTGATGATTGCCAGTTGGTATGCCCTTGGAATCGTTATGGACAAATAACGGATGAAAATGATTTTCATCCTCGTACTCAATTAAAAAATAAAGATTTACTTGAGCTATTTGCTTGGGATGAGCCTACATTTTTAAAAAATACCGAAGGCAGCCCTATTCGCCGCATAGGTCACGAACGTTGGTTACGTAATATAGCGGTCGGTTTAGGTAATGCAGAGTTTAGCCCGGCTATTATTCATGCTTTACAAGATAAAAGCCAAATATCCAGCGAGCTTGTTTTAGAACATATTGAATGGGCGCTTGCTCAACAAAACGATAAACAACGATTACAAATTCGTAAAACGGCTAGGTTAATCAGAATCGTAGAAAAAGGCTTACCCAGAGATGCATAATGCAGTTGGAGTAAGCCTTAAAGTAACATTATTTAATTAAATATATTTAGCTCTTTAAAAGCAATGACAGGTCTTGCTCAATTTCAGCAAAAGCTGCTTTTACCTGTTTAACAGACTCCTCTCTGGCCACTGAGTTTTGGATAGTTTCATCTACTTTTTTATAAATAAACACCTCCTGATCTTCATCTAATCCCATTGATGGGATACGTTCTTCGAGCTCTTCTTGTAACTGTTTAAACACTTTTTCGTTGTTTTGACGGTTGTCATTCAATAAGCTAATTAAGCCATGAAACTTACTGTGAACTGTACTTGCTACGGCATTAAGTTTTGCCTGTTGTGATTCAAGCATTTTCTTAGTCATGATGGCGCGTAGTTGCTGCTCGGTAACACTGACAATAAAACATACGTGGTCGCGTATACGCCCGTGTTTATCTGGATCGTGATCAGGCATATTTAAAATAAGTAAGCTAATCAATTCATAGTTAACTAAAATTCGATGCGAAAATTCATGTAAACGCCCTTTGTTTTTAAGCATTTCAAATAGCTCCACCACAATAGGTGAACACACGCCGCTTAATGCAAAGTGACTAATTTCATCGTTCTCTCTAAACTCAACATTACTTTGCAAATCAAAAGATTGTAGGCAATCTATAAGCGCTTTACCTAGCTCTTGAGGGTCGTTAATAAAGCCTATGTTTTCAACGTAGTTAACTATCTGCCCCATTTCACTGCTGTTAGCCATGGCATTAAATGCAGTTGATGTAGCATCTTCAACTTGCTTTTCAAGGCTTTGTTTTTCAACAAGTACTTGGTTTAAATTTTTAAGCTTTGACTTAAGTTCATCATGGCCAAAGGGTTTTACAATATAGTCTTCTGCACCAACCGAGTAGCCTTCCATACGCTCTTCAACTGTGCCACGAGCAGACACAAACATAACAATAATGTGTGCTGTATTTGGGTTTGCTTTAAGTGCCTTACATACTTCATAGCCGTTCATTTGCGGCATACTTACGTCGAGCAATATAACCTGAGGCATATAGCCTTCAACCATGTTTAAACACTCAGGACCACTTGTTGCTACTTGTAATTCAAAATCAAGATCCTCTAAAATCTCCTCAATAATTTCAAGGTTAAAGGGTTCGTCATCAACGGCAAGTATTTTAGTTAAGGCCATAATTTATCATCCATTCAAATTCTCAAAAAAAGTTACTTGGTATGCTAACTAGCAATTAATTACTGTGTTGTATTAATTGATCTTCAGCCAAATGATCATCTAGATTTATTTCTAATGGCACCTGTATAGATATAGTTGCACCACCATTTTCGTTGTTACGTGCAGTGATCTCACCTTGATGTAAAGACACAAACTCTCTACACAATGCAAGGCCCAATCCGGTACCACCGGCACCGCTATTTGTTTTGCTGCTTTGTACAAACTTAGTAAAAATATGTTCCAGCTCATCTTCTGGTATACCGACCCCATTATCGGTAACCTCTATGGTAGCAAATCGACTATCTGACTCTAAATTTATCTGTATTTTACTTTTTGGTTCACTAAATTTGAGTGCATTACCTAATACGTTTCGAAGTAACTGGTTTATTTGCTCTTCATCACACTGCGAAATTACAGGTAGCGGCTGCGCGGTGAATACAACCTCAATTTCTTTTTCCATTGCCGTACCAGATACATCATCAATACTTGTTTTTATAATGTTCGCTAAATTATATGGACGAGGATTAAATGGAAACTTACCCACATCAAGCTTAGATAGGTCGAGTAAATTATTTAGTAACGACAGTAAACGCTCACCACTACTCTCTATTCGCGATAGGTATTTAATTAGTTTCTCTTTTGCAAAATCTCCAGTTTCTAATTTGCTTAAACCAAAACGCGAAAAGCTTAAAATAGAGTGCATTGGTGTGCGAAGTTCATGCGACATGTTTGCTAAAAACTCTGATTTACTTAAGTTTGCAGCTTCAGCAATATTTTTTGCATGTTCAAGCTGTGAAGTACGCGCTCTTACTTGCTCTTCAAGGATATCTTTTGCTTCAAGTAGTAAATCTTCTTTTTGCTTAAGGTGGGTTACATTTTTAAATATTACGGCAAGTGCTATTTCACCATGGTGATCTATCTCATTAAAAGATCCCACTAACGGTATATAGCCCCCTGCAGTTTTAGATAAACGTAAGTCGCAGCTAAATTGGCGATTGCTGTTTAGTGTCGAAATTTTATCTTTAATGCCTAACGTTGAATCATCATCTAAAAAGCTAAATACTGATTTACCTTCTAGTTCGTTAAACGGTAAGTTAAATAGTTTTAAACAAGCATCATTAGCTTCTATCACTCTACCGCATTTCTCAAACAACATAATTGCATCAGGCGTATGCTTATAAATAACCTGAAGTAGGCTGTCTTTTTCAATCAGGGCATCAACCGTATCTTGTAGCCTTTCGACAAGTTCTGCGTTATGGCGTTTTAATAACTCTGTTTGCCACAGTTTATGTATTGATTGTAATAATGAGCTGTCGTTCAATGGCTTAATAAGTACGTCTTCTACACCTTGACGAATAGCTTCAATCATTGAAACTTGATCGGGACGTGAGGTAAATAATAAGCAACGGCAATGTGGTTGCATTATTTTTAAGTTTGAAAAAATTTCTAAACCGGTTCCGTCATCTAAAACAAAATCACTTATCAGTATATCGATTTTCTTTTCTTTCGTAATTTCTAAAGCTTCTGCAGAGGTGGTTGCTGTATGGGTCTCGATATGAGCACCAATCAAGCTGCTTTTCATTTTTTCGAGGCGCTCAGGAACATGATCGACGAGTAAAATAGCGGGTAATTGCAAAATATGATTAGAGCCTAATTCTAGTAGGCTCTCTAAAAGAGAAGTAATTTCTTTATTAGAAAAAAATGGGTAGATCACGGTTGCGTCAGGCGCAACATGATTTAGCTCACTAAACGCAGTTAGTTGCTCACCACTTTGTGCTTTTGGAGCAAGCAGCATAAAACGCTCTTGCGCTACTTGGCTAACAAGCGGTTTTATAGAATCAACAGGCACACCATGGGCAACAACAACTAAGTCGTAGTCGCCTATATTGGTATACATGTCTAGCATGCTGAAATGAATTAATTCGACTTCACATCCTATTAATTCTAAAAGCACTTTCACACGCATTGCGATGACACTGCTACTATCAACAATTAATATTTTTCGAATCATCAAGCTACACTTCAAATTAATAAACTTAATATGATAATAGCGTAGACTATTTTTATTTAATTGGCATAAACCCTTCGTCTTATTTTGTAAAAAAATATTACAACATTATGAAAAATAATTTATTCCAGATGTTTTCCAAAAATAGTAAGGCTATACGCCTTATCATCCATTATGGCAACGCTTGGCAACTCACCCCATATTGCAAAATCAAAATGCTTAAACAATTTAACACTCGGTAAGTTATGACTAAAAATAAAGCCGAGTAATACTTTAATATTTAATTGCTTAGCTTGTGTTTGAGCAAATATCATTAGCTTTTTACCAAGCCCTTTACCTTGCGCTTTACTGGTAATGTAAATGCTCATTTCTACTGTGCCGTCGTAAGCTGGGCGCCCATAAAACGATTTATAACTTACCCAAGCAAGTACTTGGTTATTTTCGCAGTAAACGTAAATAGGCCTTTTATCGTTGTGGCTATTAAACCAGTCACGCTTTTCGTCAACGCTCACTTCTTGCGTATCTGCAGTTACCATTCGCCCTGCAATAGTTTCGTTGTAAATGGCTACAATTTCATTAAGATCATTAATAGTTGCTAAACGGATTGTCATAGGTCATTAGAGGGTTGATCAATTTGTTCCATATTAGCGTATGATTATCCAATCAAACAATCGTAAAGTTTAGGTAATGTAATGCTTAAAATAATTATAATAGGTTTAACGGCTTTACTTATTAATGCTCCCCTTCAAGCTCAAACACCATCAATCATAAATAAAACCTCTACACAGGACTGCCAAGATTTTACCAATGTAGATATACGAAAGCTTCGCTCAAAAGAATCTATTAACTTGTGCCAATTTAAAAATAAACCTTTGTTAATAGTAAACACGGCAAGTAATTGTGGTTTTACATATCAATTTAAAGGCCTTGAAGCGCTATATCAACAATACAAAGAGCAAGGTTTAGTCGTATTAGGGTTCCCCTCTGATGACTTTTTTCAAGAAGAAGACAATGAAAAAGAAACAGCAAAAGTATGCTTTGTAAATTATGGTGTAACTTTTCCCATGTTTGCCACCAGCAAAGTTCGTGGTAGCGAAGCAAATCCAATTTTTAAATATTTGAATGAGCAAACTAGCTCTCCAAATTGGAACTTTTATAAATACTTAGTGTCTGCTGATCGTAAAAAAGTTTTACGGTTTAACAGCAAAGTGGCACCTAATTCAGAGCAAATGATTACTGCAATTGAAACTGCGTTTTCTGATAAATAAGTTTATACTGGTACAATTAGTTGAAACTAACTAGAATGACATTTCAATTCGGTTAAAAAAACACCACACTATACTCGGGAGATTTTATGACAGTAGCAAGCGCACGACATATACTTGTAGACAGTGAAGCACAATGCTTAGACTTAAAAACAAAAATTGAGCAAGGCGAAGACTTTGCTGAACTAGCAAAAGCACATTCTAATTGTCCTTCAGGTCAGGATGGCGGTGCTCTTGGTGAGTTTGGCCCTGGTATGATGGTTCCAGAGTTTGATAAAGTTGTGTTTTCTGCGCCAATTAATCAAGTACAAGGCCCTGTGCAAACTCAATTTGGTTATCATTTACTTGAAGTTACTAGCCGTTCAGAATAAATTTAACTGTACTGTAAGTAACATTTGATAAAAGCCGCTTATGCGGCTTTTTTATGGAGTAATTATGCAATTAATTGGTTCTGTACCTTCACCTTACGTGCGCCGCATTAGAATTTGGGCACAACAAAACAGCTGCAAACTAGAGCTTGTAAGTCTCGATATATTTTCTGAGCAAGATCGCCCTACTATGGCTAGTAAAAATCCAGCTCGAAAAATCCCAATCCTGGTAGATGGCGACTTAACACTTAGTGACTCTAATTCTATATTACGTTATTTACTTGAAAAAACAGGTCAGCCAAAACTAACGTGGCCTCAAGAGCACTTACTTACGACTATAAATGCCTGTAACGATTCGTTAGTAGAAATGGTGTTATGTAAACGTTCTGGATTTGACACCAAAAGCGATAAATTATTTTTTAATCTGCAAAACGAACGTATTGAACAAACATTAAGCTTTTTAAATACCCATTTAAGCGATGAAGAATTTAAAAGCTGTGAATACCTCAACATCAGTTTATACTGCCTGCTTGATTGGATTTGCTTTCGCGAATTAGCTGACTTTAGTCAGCATTCAGCGCTTGTTGCTTTTCATAAGCAATATGACGAGCGCCAAGCAGCAATAGACACCAATCCTCGTCACTAATTTAAAAGGGTAAACACATGAGCGATATCGAAATTGAATCACAACTAGTTAACTTCGTAGAAAAAGTACGTGTTAGCGAAGTAATTTGGGCACTTGGTGCAGAAGATAATGGCTTTGTAGTGTGCGATTCTAACCAATTTGACGAAACTGACGTACTACTGCTTTGGGAAAGTGAAGCAGCAGCTAAAGCACAGTGTAAAGAAGAGTGGAAAGATTACAGCCCAGTAGAAATCAACCTTGATGAATTTTTAGATGCATGGGTTGAAGACTTAAATGAAGATAACGCACTTGTTGGTATCAATTGGAATGACGACCAAGTATGTGCAGAAATTGAACCTACAGGTTTAGCTCGCGCATTGAGTGAATAATACTTTATACGCTTTACTCTAAAAGCGGATAAAACCCGACTAGCATCTACTGCTAGTTGGGTATAAAATAAAACACATCATTATTTTCAAGGTATTACGTTGAAAACCCATCTTGGTCGCCGGCCCTTTTCAGCCATGGAACTGCACACTCTTTATAATGGATATATATACGGTGATTTTAAAGTTGCACGAGAGCAACCAAAACACTGGCATTTTTGGCTCCCTTTAATTGCATATTATAGTGGTGCTTATAGCGATGAGATTGGTTATTTAACGCTTGATGATCTGTCCCTTGAAAAAAACGTCTTATGCTTTAATTTTCATACCCACGGTAAAATAAAGCCTCGCTTAGTTCCTGTACATCAAGCACTTATAAATGCTGGATTTAATGAATATATAACGTTCATCAAATCGCAAAACCAACACCGATTAATGTTCGACTTACCCGCTAAAACTGGCAGGTACAGTGAAAAAGTCCGCATTTGGTTTTCAGGCGAAGGTGAGCGAGCCGGTTATCTGCAAAAATGTGATATACCAAACGTAGATCAACTCGGTATGAAAACAGCAATAAGCAGTCTTCGTCTTAACTTTGAGCAACAAGTGCGTATATACGCCCTACAAGCTAACTCTAAAGACGCCTTTAATTACTTGATGGGTTTTAACGAGTATCCACACGATGTGTTTAGCGATACCCACTTATTAAATACCGTTGTCCAACAAATACGTATTATTAACTCACACCTGCATTGGCAGCGTTTTATAACGCGCGAAAGCCACTGACAAACTTTGTTACTATTTCCCCTTAAAGTCACCGTTATAATCAATTACTCTATTTAAAAAAACTGTTAGGATATCTAACCCCCTAATTATATGAGCATAAAAAAGCCTATTTAGGGTAGTTTCTAACAACAACAATCTAGGGATCACTATGTTTCTTAAAAGCCTCTTAACAGTGAGCGTTGCTTTGGCAATGGGTGCTGCAAACGCTAACGAATTCGTTATTGAAAAACTCGCAAAACCAAGTTCACAACAGGTGTCGTTAACACTCGACCCGAGCCAAGATACATTCACAGGGATGACTGAGATTTCCCTAGAAGTACTAAAATCAACAAAATACATTGAGTTAAATGGCGTAGCTTACGCTGTTAAAATGGCGCAACTGCTTGGTGATGAAAACTGTGATTTAAACAATGAAATGCTTAAAACAGGTAAAGTGAAATTTAGCTGTGATGAGCAAATTCAACCAGGTAAATACACACTTAAAGTTGATTTTTCAGCGCCATATAACCGTCAAAGTGTTGGTTTATACAAAACATTAGACCAAGGCACTCCTTACTTATTTACTCAATTTGAAATGAGTGATGCACGCCGTGCATTTCCTGTTTTTGACGAGCCAAGTTACAAAATTCCATTTCAGTTAACGATTACTGCGCCTACATCACAAAAAGTATATTCAAATACGCCAGAGTTAAAAACAACAGTTAATGGCGATATGACCACACACTTTTTTGATAAAACACCGCCAATCCCTTCATACCTAGTAGCGATGGCTGTTGGCCCGTTTGAAGAATTAGAAATTAAAGGCATGCCAATTCCTGGTCGTGTAATTACCCCACAAGGTAAAATTCACTTAGCCCAATACGCAAAAGAAAATATGCCAAAAGTACTGGGCGCACTTGAAGCGTATTTTGGTATCCCTTACGTTTACAAAAAATTAGACTCAGTAGCGGTACCAGAGTTTCCATTTGGCGCAATGGAAAACTCAGGCCTAGTGACCTACAGAGAAGATATTTTATTGGTTGATTTAGCTGCCGCAACACGCAGTAAAAAACAACGTAATGTATCAATTATTGCTCACGAACTTGCTCACCAATGGTACGGTAACTTAGTAACCATGAAATGGTGGAACGACTTATGGTTAAACGAAGCGTTTGCTAGCTGGATGGCTGCAAAAATTACTAAGCAGCTTAACCCTGAGTTTGAATCGCACTTAGACCTGCCACAAAACAACGTAATGGCACTTGATGCACGCCTAAGCACCAAGCCTATTCGTAAGCCAATTAAAACCGAAGCTGACATTATGGACGGTTTAGGTCTTGCTTACAGTAAAGGCAGCTCAGTACTTGCTATGGTTGAAAACTGGATTGGCGAAGATGCATTTCAAAAAGGTATTCAAAGCTACTTAAAAGAGTTTTCATATAAAAACGCAGAAGCGGCCGACCTATGGGAAGCACTTGGTAAAGCATCAAATCAAGACGTAGCGAGTGTTTTAAAATCGTTTATTGAACAGTCTTCTTTCCCACTAGTTAAAGTAACTCAACAAGGTAGCAAAGTAACTATTTCACAAAGCCGCTTTGTAAATGCAGGCGTTGATGCGCCAGAGCAGTTATGGAATGTACCGGTTGCAATTAAATATGGTGCTGGCGATAAAGTAAAAACAGCAAATGTATTACTTAATAAACAAAGCCAAACGCTAGACTTAGACTTTGAGCCAGAATGGATTTATCCTGACCAAGGTGCACTAGGCTACTACCGCTGGGTAATGGATGACGCACAATTTAGCGCACTTGTTAAAAAGGCGCCAAGCGTACTGAGTGACCGTGAACGCTTAGCGTTGTTATCGGCTACTGATGCACTACTTGACGCTGGTGTTATATCTGCTGCTAAGTTAATGCAAACACTTGAAGTGTTCGTAAGCGATAGCCACCCTCGCGTAGCAAATACAGCGCTAGGTTACTTAGTATCGCAACAACGTACTTTTAAAGACGATAGCAATAAAGACCTATGGCCTGAATTTATTCGTAATGCAGTAACGCCTGCAGCTAAAAAATATGGTTTAGAAGCTAAAGCGGGAGAAGACGGAGCTATTGCACAACTTCGTGCGGCCGTGGTATCACGCTTAGGTTTTGATGGTGAAGATCAAAACGTCATTAATAAAGCGAAAGAACAAACACAAGTTTATTTAAATGATCCACAAAAAGTAGACCCTTACTTAGCGGGTACGTACTTAACTCTTGCTGCTTTTCATGGTGACAAAGCGCTGCTTGATCAATTCATGACAACGTTTAAAACAACGAAAGATCCACAAGTACGCACTAACATGCTTGCTGCAATGGGCTTTTTTGGTAAACCTGAATTACAAAAAGCGGTATTAGCTTATAGCTTAACGGATGAAGTAACTGCCTCTGACATGCGTACTATTTTGTCAGGTCAAAGTTATACAGATGAGCGCCAAGCGTTATTTATTGACTGGGTTTACAGTAACTACGATAAAGTAACAGCAAGCTTACCGCCTTTCTTTATTCCTAACTTACCGTACTTTACAACGGCGAGTTGTAATGCAGAAAGCTTAGCTAAAACAAAGACCTTTTTTAACGAAAAAGTAGCTGATGTAGCCGGTTACGCTCGTACATTAAGTAAGCTTGAAGAAAGTACAAACGATTGTATCGCGCTTAAAACACGTGAACTAGAATCGGTTAATAGCTTCTTAAAAAGTAAGTAACCCTTAGGTTTATTAAGCTATAAAAACACAAAAGCCGCTGAATATAAATTCAGCGGCTTTTTACGTTTATATTTTTGCTTTATTAATTACCAATAATCATCGTTAGCTTAGCAATAAAGTCTTTTGCTGCTTGCTCAGAGTTTATTTTAAATGCCACACCGTAGTGAATAGGCTGAGCACTTTTAAAAATACGTGTAGGAAAGCGTGTCATCTCGCTGCTATGAAAGTAGCCTTGCGCACGCGTTACGCCATCAATATCACTAAAGTCATCGCTAAACACCTCAAATGCTGGGCGAATTACTATTTTACCCTTACCGCTTTCGCTGTGGGTATAAAATGCTTCTTTAGAGTTTACTAACATGTACTCTGCAATATTTTTAATCTTAAAATTACTTCTACACTGTAATTTAATGAGCTGTTCTGTCAGCTCGTCTGCACTATAAGCCACGTGTAATCCCTATTAGTTAATTTGCGTATTAGATTAACGCATACACACAATAAAATCTGAATTTATTTGTCTGCTTTACTGCGTTATATCACATACAAAAGCGAGTTTTTCATTGTTGTAACTCATTCTTGTTATATTTGTTTCGCAGTAGGTGCTTAAATTAAGCCATTGCGATACTTCATCACTTCCATCAAGTTTACGCTGATAAACGCGGTTTTTAATAGCATAAGCGATAGTTGCATCATCTTTCAAAATAAAATCTTGAACTTGAGCAGGTAACCTTAGTAGGTCTTCAACTTGTTTATCCTGTGGATTAAAACTCGCTAAAATATGTTGCTCGTTTTTAGTGTAACTAAATAAAAATGCAGCTGTAGAGTTGTTATAAATAAGCGTTCGGCCAATATTACTGGCAGCTATTTTCCCCTTCGCTTGTGCAACAGAAGTATATTGAAGAGTATGAGGCTTTCCTAAAATAAACATTACTAAATCATTTTGAACACCCCATGCATGGTACCCAACAGGTTCAATCCAATCAAAAATACGACTTGGCGCATCTTCGCTTTTGAGTGGGTATTGCCACAGTTTTTGCTTACCATCTGCCTCTACAACAATCGCTGATACTGCATCACCACTTGGCATAACCGTTGGTGAATATTCGCTTACGGGAGAGTTACTGATATTAATAACTTTTTTTGATGTTAAATCATAATAAGCAATATCGGTTTGGCTTTGCTCACCTGCAATCACCTCATGAGTAAAGTATAAACCTGTACTTGTTAAGTACGGTTGGTTGTTATAACTGTTTTTATCACTCACTATACTAACTTGTACCCCGAAAGGTGTATTTAAATCAGCAAGTAATACTTGGCTTTTTGGCATGCTAGCCTGCGCCATAATTGGGCTAAGCGCTGCTATAGAAAAGACCCCAAGTAATGGTTTAATAAGTTTCATGCTTTCTCTCGTTTTAATTTTAAGCACCTCATGATAACGTTATTTGCTGATGGCGTCACTTGAGCTAAGTCAGTCAACTCTTAAGATACCCAAACGGCTTAAAATAATGTTAAGTTTAGTCTGGTTATAAAACCTGGTCCTAAAAAAGAGAATTAACATGTCAGCTAAAAATCCTATTATTGCGATTACGGGTTCGTCTGGTGCGGGTACAACCACCACAACCAATGCAATTAAACATATTTTCCGTAGCCTTAATATTGAAGCGGCTTTTATCGAAGGAGATAGCTTTCATCGTTACACTCGCCCTGAAATGGATAAAAAAGTACGTGAAGCACAACAAGAAAATAAACACATTAGTTACTTTGGCCGAGAAGCAAATGACTTTGGTGCTTTAGAAGCGTTGTTTGAAAACTATAGTGAAACAGGCCAAGGTAAGTTACGCCGATACTTACACACCTTTGATGAAGCCGTTCCATACAATCAATTACCGGGTACATTTACTCCTTGGCAAGACCTTGATAGTAATACTGATATTTTGTTTTATGAAGGGTTACACGGTGGTGTAGTTGATCAAGATGTAGACGTAGCAAAGCATGTCGATTTATTAATAGGCATGGTTCCAATTATTAACCTTGAGTGGATTCAAAAATTAATACGCGATACATCCGAACGAGGCCATTCTCGCGAAGCGGTTATGGGCTCTATTGTGCGCAGTATGGATGACTATATAAATCATATTACCCCGCAGTTTTCTCGTACCCATATTAATTTTCAACGCGTGCCTACTGTTGATACATCAAACCCATTTAGCGCAAAAGACATTCCATCGCTTGATGAAAGCTTTGTTGTTATCCGCTTTAGGGGAATTGAAGATGTTGATTTTCCTTATTATTTGCGCATGATTGAAGGCAGTTTTATGTCTCGTATTAATACGCTTGTAGTACCAGGCGGCAAAATGGGCTTGGCTATGGAGCTTGTGCTTACCCCATTAATTAAAGATATTATTTTGAAAAAGCGTGCACTGGAAAACCTAGCACCACTCGATTTACCTATTTAATATTAAGTTAGTCGTATAGCTCTTTTTTGTTAAAGCTAACTCACGTACACTGCTGATTTTGCTCAAGGTGAGATCAGCATGCCACAACAATTAAAAATTATTGTCGGTTCTAAAAATCCTGTAAAAATAAATGCCGCTAAACATATTTTTACTATGTATTTTCCAGAATGTATCATTGACTGTGAAGGTGTGAATGCTCTCTCAGGCGTGCCTGATCAACCTATTGGTGAAGACGAAACCCGAATTGGCGCTCAAAATCGAGTAAATTACTGTAAAACTCACCATCAGGCTGACTATTATGTAGCCATGGAGGGCGGTGCAGAGCAATTTAGCTATGGGCCTGCAACATTTGCTTATGTTGTTATTGATAATGCCTTAAATCAAGTTGTAGGGCGTAGCAGCAACCTTCCTCTACCCCAAGTACTTTATAATGCATTACTTAAAGGTGAAGAACTTGGCGATGTAATGGACAAAGCATTTAATACCACCAACGTTAAACAAAAAGGTGGCGCTATTGGTCTACTTACCAACAATCATGCCACGCGCGAAAGTACCTATACACAAGCACTCACTTTAGCTATGGCGCCTTTTTTACACCCTGAGCTATACGGCCAAACAAATTAATTTAGGAAGTTTAATGAAGTACAACTATGTATTGTTTGATGCAGACGAAACCTTATTTAGGTTTGATATTTTAGCGGGCATGACTCGCATGTTTAAAGCTTACAACGTAGATTTTAGCCAAGACGATTATATTCATTATCAAAAAACCAATAAGCAGCTGTGGGTTGATTATCAAAATGGCACTATTAGCGCAGATTACTTACAAGTAACACGCTTTAATGAGTGGGCTTCAAAACTTAATGTGCCAGCAAAAGAGCTAAACGATGCTTTTTTAGATTCTATGGCGCAAATTTGCGAGCCATTACCTGGTGCTATTGAGCTTTTAAATAAACTTAAGCCAAATGCTAGATTAGGTATTATTACTAACGGATTTGCCCGCTTACAAACCGTACGCCTTGAGCATACTGGCTTAAAAGATATGTTTGAATGGTTAGTTATATCTGAACTTGTAGGTATAGCAAAACCGAATAAAGCGATTTTCGAGCACACATTTGAGCTAATGGGTAACCCAGATAAAAGCGAGATACTTATGGTGGGTGATACTGCTGCAAGTGACATACTTGGCGGCAACAATGCAGGTATTGATACTTGCTGGTTACAACACCCTGGTGAGCAATTAGCCGACGGAATAAAGCCAACCTATACCGTAGCTAGTTTAAATCAGTTACAAGCTCTTTTGGAGTTATAATAAAGTATAGAGCTATTAAATTTCACGCAAAAAAATGACGCTAATTAGCGTCATTTTTTATAACTGTTTTTCGAGCTGCTCTTTTACTGCTTTTAGGCTGGAGCTAACTCAAGACCGGGTGCAGGCATCGTCACAGGCGTTTCAAATGTTGCCCACTCCCATGCTGACTCTGTAGCCATAATTTTACGAAGTAATTTATTATTTAAATCATGACCCGATTTAAATGCAGTTACTTTACCTAAAAGGTTATGGCCTGTCATAAACATGTCACCAACACAGTCTAATATCTTGTGCTTAACAAACTCGTCGCTATAACGCAAACCGTTAGGATTTAAAACTTTGAACTCATCAAGTACCACAGCACTATCCATGCTACCACCTAGCGCTAGGTTGTTTGCATGCATGTATTCAATATCTTTCATAAATCCAAAAGTACGCGCACGGCTAATTTCTTCAATAAAGCTTTGCGTTGTTATATCCAACCCAATACGTTGGCGACTTTCATTGATAGCTGGGTGGTTAAATGCAATCTCAAAGTCGATATGAAAACCATCATATGGTTCAACTTCAGCCCACTTATCACCTTCTTCAATGCGTACTTTTTCTTTAATACGGATAAAGCGTTTAGCAACGTTTTGCTCTTCAATTCCGCCTTTTTGTAACAGATATATGAATGGTAATGCACTACCATCCATAATCGGCACTTCTGAGCTATCTAATTCTACAATTAGATTATCAATTCCCATTGCAGCAACAGCTGCAATAAGATGCTCAGTAGTCGATAAGCGAACACCATCTTTGTTAATTAAACAGGTACACAACTGCGTATCACCAACGGCTTCAGGTGTTGTTTCAAAATCAACAACCGGATCAAGGTCGACACGACGAAATACAATCCCAGTATTTGCGCTCGCAGGTCGGAGAGTTATTGTGACCTTCTCACCTTTATGAAGTCCAATTCCTATGGCTTTGACTACTTCTGCAATCGTACGCTGTTTAATCATAGGTATGCTCACTTTTAAATCAGTTACAGTTATATGGCGTATTTTAACATAAATCCTTTTGCCTTTCAATATTTGTACATATTTCAAACAAAAGTATTATTAAATGTTAATCAGCCTGCTTACGTAAAAAAGCGGGGATATCAAAATAATCACCACCTTCTGATTTATCCGCTTTTTTACTGTTTTGTGCTGAAGAGCTTGATGCACTGCTTGAACTAGTTGTAGGCGCTTTTTCTTTGCTTTGCGTTTGCGCTTTAGCAGTGTTTTCTTCAGTGTTTGTATCTTGGCTTGCAAAGCTTGGTACGTACATACTGCTCGTTTGGTTTGATGTGCTTGCAACATCAGAACCTGATGCTTTTTTAAAGCCGTTATCAACGATACCAAACTGTGGACGACGATCGCCGCCTAAGCCAGTTGCAACAACCGTTACACGTAGCTCATCAGTCATTTCTGGGTCGATTACCGCACCAACAACAACCGTTGCGTTTTCTGACGCAAGTGCTTTAACGTGATTACCAACAATTTCAAATTCTTCAATCGCAATGTCCATACCTGCGGTGATATTAACTAAGATACCTTTAGCACCTGTTAAATCAACGTCTTCTAGTAGTGGGCTTGAGATAGCCGCTTCTGCTGCTTCTTGTGCACGATCAGGGCCTGACGCAGACGCTGTTCCCATCATTGCAGTACCCATTGCAGACATTACAGTTCTAACATCGGCGAAATCCACGTTAATTAAACCAGAACGTGTAATTAGCTCTGCTATACCTTGTACCGCACCAAATAATACGTCATTAGCTTTAGCGAAGGCATCTAGAAGTGTAGTCCCTTTTCCTAAAACTTTAAGCAATTTATTGTTCGGAATTGTAATAAGTGAATCTACAATTTCTGACAATTCGTTAATGCCTTGTTCAGCGGCTGCTGCACGTTTTTTACCTTCAAAATCAAAAGGACGTGTTACAACTGCAACGGTTAAAATACCGAGTTCTTTAGCAATTTTAGCAACTACCGGTGCTGCACCAGTACCTGTACCGCCGCCCATACCGGCTGCAATAAATACCATATCGGCGCCTTCAAGGCTGGCACGAATTGTATCTGCATCTTCTTCAGCCGACTTACGGCCTACTTCAGGGTTTGCGCCCGCACCCAACCCAGAGGTTATTTGCGTGCCTAGCTGAACTGTAATATCGGCAGCAGAGTTACGTAATGCTTGCGCATCCGTATTAGCGGCTATAAAACGCACGCCTTCTATTTGTTGTTTAACCATGTGCTCAACAGCGTTACCGCCACCACCGCCCACGCCGATTACTTTTATTACAGCTTCTTCGCTGTGTTGTTCCATTATATCAAACATGTTTACTCTCCGACTTGAGTCTTAAAACTCGCCTTGGAACCATTTAGTAATGCGGTTCCACCAATTATTGTTATCCTCTGCTTTCGACTTTTGTGCATTCATCGATTGCATGGTACGCCCGTATTGTAACAAACCAACAGCGGTTGCGTACGAAGGATCATCTACGTAGTCTGTCAAACCAACCATCCCGATTGGTTTGCCTATCCTTACTGGCATTTGGAAGATGTCTTCTGCCACTTCCATCGCGCCAGTCATTTTAGCAGTTCCGCCTGTTATAACGAGACCTGCCGCAATTTGGTCTTCTAAGCCTGAACGACGAATTTCTTCCATCGCAAGCTCAAATAATTCTCTAAAACGAGGCTCTACCACCTCAGATAATGTATGGCGCGACATCAGTCTTGCTGGTCGTCCGCCTACACTAGGTACTTCAATCGTGTCTTCACTACTAGCCATTTGACTACTAGCACATGCGTATTGTACTTTGAGTGACTCTGCATGTGATATAGGTGTACGAAATATTTTTGCAATATCACCAGTAACTTGGTTACCAGCCACAGGTATAACGGCAGAGTGACGAAGCGCACCATTAATATAAATGGTGATATCCATAGTACCGCCGCCAATATCAAGTACTGCAACACCAAGCTCTTTTTCATCTGGCGTAAGCACTGAATAACATGATGCCAACGCAGTAAAGATAAGCTGATCAACTTCAAGACCACAGCGCTCTACGCATTTCTCGATATTTTTTGCCATATCGTTTGAGCACGTAATAATGTGTGCACGCGCTTCCATACGAACACCACTCATGCCCAATGGGTTTTTAATGCCCTCTTGCATGTCGATACTGTATTCTTGCGGCAATGCATGCAGCATTTTACGCTCTGCCGAAATAGGCACAGAACGCGCAATATGAATTACATTTTCAATGTCTTCTTCAGTGACTTCAGTGTTATTAATTGCCACCACGCCACTTTCGTTTTGACATTGTATATGCTTGCCAGAAATACCCAAATACACAGAGCTAATACGACAATCAGCCATTAACTCGGCTTCGTCTATTGCTCGGCGAATAGACTCAGACACTAAGTTTAAATCGTTAACGCCGCCTTTATCCATACCATGAGATACTTGGCTGCCCACACCAACAATGCTGAGCTTGTTATCTGCGGTGATTTCACCTACCGTGGCAACCACTTTCGAGGTGCCAACGTCTAACCCTATTACTAGGTTTCTTTCTGCTGACTTAGTCATGCCTTACTCTTATTTTGTAATTGTTCTTCTTGCACTGGCTTAAAGCTGACTGCAAGGCCGGTATCATACCGTAAATCTATTGTATCTACTTGTGCATCTGCACGTTGTTCCATTCGTGGATAAACGTCTATAAAACGTTGTACACGCTTGGCTTTATCTTTACGTCCTAAATTTAAACGTATTCCGTTATCTAACCATAGTTGCCACGAAAAGCGCTCCGACAATGCCAAACTTGTTAACGTTAAGCCGTTAACTTTTAGCATTTCATCAAATTGCTTAAAAGCAATCCACGCTTCTTCTTCGCTGCCTTCTGGGCCGTATAACTGCGGTAAGTCATCATCTAACTTATCGCTGCTGGCTTGAAATGCTTGACCACTTTGGTTGAGCAATAAGTCGCTATTCCAATGTGCTACTACTTCATGTTCAACAACATATACTTGTATAGTATCAGGCCATTGTTTACGCACCGAAGCGGTAGCAACCCAGGGTAAGTCTTGAACTAGCTGCTGCACATGCTTAACATCAAGTTCAAAAAAACTACTTAAATCGGCTTTTTTAATCGCTTTTATAATTGCCGTTTCATCTGTGTATTTAGGCTGCCCTTGCACTGTAAGGTGCTTAATTTGAGCATCTTTGTTTTCAACTAACCAATCCGATACACCTGTCGTAATTTGCACTAAGCCAATTACAACTATCAGAAAAAAGCTCACACCAAAAATCAGAGACCAATTAAGTTTCAGTTTGATTTCCTGAGCTTTTTCTAAAAGGGGATGCATATTAAAGCGTTTGCTCTAAAATGCGAACAACTAATTGTTCAAAAGTTGCCCCATTCGCTTTTGCTGCCATTGGCACTAACGACTTTTCAGTCATGCCAGGTACTGTATTTACTTCAAGCAGGTAAAAGTTACCTTGCTCGTCTTGCATCGCATCAACACGGCCCCAACCACTTGCGCCCACTAAATCAAATGCATCTAGCGATATAGCTTGTAAGTACTTAGTATCTTGCTCTGATAAATCTGCAGGGCAATGATACTGCGTTGTATTTGATTGATACTTAGCTTGGTAATCGTAAAAACCATTTGGTGTCGTCATCTCGATGACTGGTTGTACTTCATCGCCAAGCACTGTAACTGTGAATTCACGTCCCGTGATCCACTGCTCTACAAGCACTTGATTATCAAACTTAAATGCATTAGCTAGTGCGTCTTCAAGTTCTTGTGCTGTACTTGCTTGCGCCATACCTATGCTTGAGCCTTCGTGCGATGGCTTAACCATTACCTTTTTAAACTCACCCATAATAGCTGCAGCATCAAAGCCTTTTTTAGCGTCAACTACGGTATAAGGTGCAGTGCTTAAACCCGCTGATTTAAATAAGTGCTTACAACGTACTTTATCCATAGCAAGTGCTGAACCCAGTACATTACTGCCCGTGTAAGGCAGGTTCATAAACTCAAGCGCACCTTGTACAGTTCCGTCTTCGCCACCACGACCATGCAAAGCAATAAAAACGCGCTCTACATTTAATTCTTTTAACTCCCACAAAGAACGACTTTGCGGGTCAAATGCAATTGCATCAATGCCACTATTTTGCAGCGCATTTAAAACAGCCTGACCCGATCGTAAAGACACTTCACGTTCTGCTGAGTTACCACCTAGCAGTACCGCTACTTTACCAAATTGTGTGTTTACCTGAGTCATACTTCACCTTGCTTAAGTTTTTCTATCGACATACCCGTCGCAGCTAATGTTTTAACTAACTGACCTATATTACCAGCGCCTTGGGTTAATACTAAATCATTATTTTGTAAATTTGCGGCCAAAACGCCTGCAAGCTCTGCATTTGTTGCTACATGTAGCGGCTCTTTGCCACGTTGACGAAGGCTACGGCATAAGCTTTTGCTATCTGCACCAACAATTGGATCTTCACCAGCGCTATACACATCAAGCAATAGCAACTGATCTACATCAGCAAGTACTTTTACAAAATCTTCGTATAAGTCGCGTGTACGAGAAAATCTATGAGGTTGATATACCATTACTAAACGCTTATCAGGCCAACCTTCACGTACTGCTGCAATTGTTGCTGCAACTTCTGAGGGATGATGCCCGTAATCATCAACTAACATCACATTGCCACGCTCGTTTTCAAATTCACCATAGTGTTGAAAACGACGACCAATACCTTCAAACTTCTGCAGCGCTTCTAAAATTGCATGATTCGCAATGTTTTGATCTTTTGCCACAGCAATCGCAGCGGTTGCATTAAGTGCGTTGTGTCTACCTGGCATATTCAACGTGGCAGTTAAACACTCACCTTGTTTGTTAGTTACTGTAAATGTGCATGTATTAGCTGATTGGCTAAAGTCGCTCATGCGGTAATCAGCATCCTTCGATTCACCATACGTGATAACTGGGCGACCAAAGCGCGGGATAAGTTCAGCAGCAACTTCAGAATCAATACATACAACAGCTAAACCATAAAACGGCAAGTTATGAATGAAATCTACATACGTGTCTTTCATTTTTTCAAGACTGCCGCCATAAGTATCCATGTGATCTTCTTCAATATTTGTGATCACCGATACCATTGGCTGTAAGTGTAAAAACGACGCATCGCTTTCATCAGCTTCTGCAATTAAAAAATCACTTTTGCCTACTTTTGCGTTACTACCTGCGCTATTTAACAAGCCACCAATAATAAAGGTTGGATCAAGCCCTGCTTGTCCATAAATACTCGCAATTAAGCTTGTTGTCGTTGTTTTACCATGCGTCCCCGCAATTGCTATACCGTGGCGAAAACGCATTAATTCAGCCAACATTTCTGCGCGGCGCACAACGGGGACTCTTGCGGCTTTAGCTGCAATAATTTCAGGATTTGTTTCATCAATCGCACTTGAAACAACGACTACATTGGCATCTTTCACGTTATTTTCATGATGGCCAATAAATACTTCTGCACCGGCTTTAATTAAACGATCTGTCATAGCGCTATGGGCAATGTCAGAACCTGTAATACGGTAGCCTTCAAAAGCGAGTACTTCAGCAATACCGCCCATACCTGCTCCACCAATACCAATAAAGTGAATGGTTTCTATTCGGCGCATTGCAGGACGTGTGTGTTTTTCTTGTACTGACGTTTCTTTCACTTATTTTCTCTTATTTGTTACTTGCTCACAGTGCGTTGCTACGCTTGCTGTGGCATCTAAAATGGCTTGTTTTTTTGCATTTGTAGCCATTTCAGTAATTAATGAAGGTTGGGCTAAATACGGGCTTAATAGTTCAACAATTGATTGTTTATTAAACTGCCCTTGTGGCATTAATAATGCGCCATTAGCCATCACTAAATATTGTGCGTTCGCTGTTTGATGGTCGTCCACAGCATGGGGAAACGGAACAAAAACGGCCATTTTACCTGCCGCTGCAATTTCGCTAACAGTTAACGCACCAGCACGGCAAACAACAATGTCGGCCCAGCTATACGCTGCGTCCATATCATCAATAAATTCAGCTATTTTTGCATTACTGCCTGTAAAAGCATGCATTTTATAAGCGGCTTCTACGGTAGTTAAATGACCCTTACCTGTTTGATGCCATACACTTATTGGAGCTGTATTATTTAGTGCTTTAAATGCTTCTGGTAATGTTTGATTAAGCACTTGTGCACCAAGCGAGCCGCCCACTACTAAAATATTAATAGGGCTTGATACATCGCGTTTGACTATATTCATAACGCTTTGGCGAACTGGGTTACCTACTAGCTCGGCTTGACCCTGTGCAAAAGCACTTGGAAATGCAGCTAATACTCGTGTAGCCACCTTAGCTAGCAGTTTATTGCTCATACCCGCTACAGCGTTTTGCTCGTGAATAACCAGCGGGATACCTAAACTTTTTGCGGCAATTCCCGTTGGCCCCGTAACATAACCGCCCATTGCAAGTACTACATCAGGACGCTGTTCTTTCAATACCTTACGCGCCTGCAATACTGCATTAATTACCATGAATGGGGCTTTAATAAGACGCTTTAATCCGTTACCACGAACACCTTTAACGTTAATAAAATCAATATCTATATTGTGCTTAGGTACAACGCTCGCTTCCATTCGATCTGGTGTGCCGATCCAGCTAACTTGCCAGCCCTGCTGTTTTAAATAATCGGCTACTGCAATACCGGGAAAAATGTGTCCGCCAGTTCCACCAGCCACTACTACTAATTTTTTACTCATCGCTTACCTCCGCGTGAGGTGGCTTGTTTGGTTGCCATTTTGGTTTCAAAATCTACGCGTAATAAAATACCCGTGGCAATCGTCATAATTAATAAGCTTGAGCCGCCATAAGAAATAAACGGCAGGGTTAAACCCTTCGTCGGTAAAATACCCGCGCTCGCACCTACATTCACCATGGTTTGAAATGCAAACCAAATACCAATGGCAAATGAAAAGTAGCCTTCGTATTCCTTGCCGCACTTAAGGGCTTGTTGGCCTATTAATAAGGCTCTAAATACTAAAGTAGCTAATACAGTTAAAATACTTACAACGCCTATTAAGCCAAGTTCTTCACCTATAACGGCAAAAATAAAATCGTTATGTGCTTCAGGTAAATATTGTAGCTTTTGTACACTGTTACCTAAGCCTTGGCCAAACCAACCCCCCTGGCTATATGCCATTAGCGATTGCACCAACTGATAACCCTTTCCAAAAGGATCATCCCAAGGGTCTAAAAAGCCTACAACACGCGCCATACGATATGGTTCAACAATAATAAGTAATACAACCAGACCAACGCCCGTTAAAATAAGTACAAAAAACTGCCATAACTTAGCACCAGCTAAAAACAATAAACCAACCGTTGTTACAAACATAACAACCACTGTGCCTAAATCTGGCTGCAGCAGAATAAGCAGTGCATACACTGCAAATACAGCAATTGGCTTTGCAAAGCCTTTAATATTTTCTTGTACTTCTTCGCGTTTTCTTACCAAATAACCCGCAATATAACTAAAAAAGTACAACTTAGCGGCCTCAGCCACCTGAAAACCAACAGGTCCAATAGGTATCCATCGTTTAGCGCCGTTTACTTCACGCCCAATAATCAATACCGCTATTAATAGCACCATACCTAGTATTAATAGATAAGGGTTTGATCGTTTCCACCACTCCATTGGCACACAAACACTTATCCAAAAAAGCACAAAAGCCATTGCCAAAAACATGCTGTGGCGAATGGTAATATGGTACGGGTCATCAAATAACCGCTCTGCGGTAGGCATTGATGCGCTGGTCACCATGATAAAACCAACACCAATGAGCATTATTACGCAGTACAATAGCGGTACATCGTATAACTGCGCCGAAGGCTTAGGTGTTAATGCGTCTCTTATATCGGCAAAAGCAATCATAACGCCCCTGCCATTACACACTGAACAAAGTCATCACCGCGTTGCATATAGTTGTTATACATATCAATACTGGCACATGCGGGTGCTAATAAAACAATATTGCCTGTACTACTAAGTACTTTGGCCAAAGTAACGGCTTCTTCCATATTGTTAGTTAAATAACTCTTATTGGTAATCGCAGCTAAGTCACTTGCATCTTTACCAAAACAAATTAATGCTTTTACATGCTGTTCTATGTAAGGTTTAAGCGCATTTAAATCAGCGCCTTTGGCATCGCCACCAGCAATAACAATCAGATTTTCACCGCCACTAGCTAAACTATCTATTGCAGCAATGGTCGCTCCAACATTAGTTGCCTTTGAATCGTTAAAATACTTTACACCGTTAAGCTCAGCTACAAATTGGCAGCGATGAGCCAACCCATTAAATTGACCTAATGCATTTTTATATTGCTCTTTGCTTACTTCAAACGGACTTAAGAGCGCCATTACTGCAAGCGTATTTAAATAATTGTGCTTACCCACTACCGCAAGCGTATCAACAGGTAAAAAGGCATCGCCTTTAACCGTAAAGTGAGTTTCGCCATTATGTTGCGCTAAATGGTAATCACCTTGTTGAGCACCAAAGCTGATTAGGGGGGTAGAACCGCGCTCAACTGGATGTGTTTGCATATCGTCTGCGTTGACAATAATAAGCTCTGCACCGTCATAAATACTTAGCTTTGAGTCTATATAAGCTTGGTAACTGTCGTAGCGATCAAGGTGATCTTCAGACACATTTAATACCGTTGCACTCACAGGTTTTAAACTCGTTGTGGTATCTAGCTGAAAACTAGATAACTCAAGTACATACACGTCAAAATCATCACTGAGCAAATCAAGCACCGCTGTGCCAATATTTCCACCCAAAGCAACTTTATAGCCGGCTTGTTTTAATACTTCATAAGCGAGCGTAACCACGGTTGATTTACCATTAGAGCCCGTTACTGCAACAACCGGTTTTGAATTAATACGTGCAAATAACTCAACGTCGCCAATCACTTCAACACCTGCGTTAATTGCATTTGCAACAGCTGGTATTTTTAAGCTAAGCCCAGGGCTTATAATAATCATATCGCTTGAACAAAGCTCTGCGTCATCCAAATTACCAAAGTGGGTATCTAGAGTTGGCGCGTGCTCTTTTAACCAATCAATCCCCGGCGGGGTTACTCGGCTATCAATGACCTTTGGTGTGAGGCCATGAGATAATAGAAAACGCACAATGCCCAGACCGGTTACACCGAGTCCGAGCACTGTTATTTGTTTGTTTTTTATCTCGTTTAAATACTGCATTTATCGAATCTTTAAAGTAGCTAAGCCAGCAAGCACTAGCACAACAGAAATAATCCAAAAGCGCACAATAACGCGAGGCTCTGGCCAACCTTTTAATTCATAATGATGATGAATCGGCGCCATTCTAAAAATGCGTTGTCCGCGTAATTTATACGACCCCACTTGTAATATTACCGATAGTGCTTCCATTACAAATACACCGCCCATAATAATAAGCAGTAACTCTTGGCGTACTAAAACAGCAATAATACCTAATGCGCCACCAAGTGCTAATGAGCCAACATCGCCCATAAATACTTGTGCTGGGTAAGTGTTAAACCATAAAAAGCCAAGCCCTGCGCCCACAATGGCAGTACATACAACCACAAGCTCACTCGCCAGCGGTAAATGTGGAATATGTAAGTAAGCCGAAAAGTTAATATTACCTGTTAAGTAAGCAATAATTGCCAGTGCTGAAGCCACTAAAATAATTGGCACAATCGCCAAGCCATCTAAACCATCGGTCAGGTTTACCGCGTTTGATGTACCTACTATGGCAAAATACGTAAGCACGATATAAAACAAACCTAATTGCGGTAACACGTCTTTAAAAAATGGAACAACAAGTGATGTTTCAGATGCTTGTGCACTGGTAAAATACAAAGCAGTAGCTACAACTAATGCAATGACTGACTGCCAAAAGTACTTCCACTTAGCAATTAAGCCTTTTGGATCTTTACGGATAACTTTACGGTAATCATCAACAAAGCCAACAATACCTAAAGAGCCAATTACAAACAGTGTTGCCCATACGTATTTATTTGATAAATCGGCCCAAAGTAGCGTGCTGGTAAAAATGGCCGCTAAAATAAGTAAGCCGCCCATAGTCGGCGTACCCGACTTAGACAAATGCGATTGCGGACCATCGTCTCGAACTGTTTGGCCTATTTGCATACGTTGCAAACCACGAATTAACTTAGGTCCTAAATAAAGAGACATAATTAGCGCAGTTAAAATACCTAAAATGGCACGTAGCGTTAAATACGAAAAAACATGAAAACCACTAAAATACTGTGTTAAATACTCTGCCAGCCAAACTAACATTTTGATACTCCATTGATGGCTTGTTGCTGGCCATTTACTAAATCGGTTACTAATAATTCCATGCGAGAACTGCGCGATCCTTTCACTACTATTGTTGTTTTTGTATTCACTTTATTAATACTGTCTTGAATTTTTTGCTGCATCTGTTCACGGCTCGAAAAATGGCGATTAGGTAGCTCAAACACATCACTTGCGTATTTACTTAATACACCTAATGTAAATAACTCATCAATCCCTTGCTCAAGTGCATACTCGCCCACTTCTTGATGGTACTTACGTGCGTCTTCACCTAGTTCGCCCATGTCTCCCAGTGCTAAAATGCGGTGACCTTGCATATCACTTAACAAGTCGATTGCAGCCTTTACCGACTTAACATTGGCATTATAGGTATCATCAACCACGGTCAGTAAATCAGACACTTCAATTAAATTAACGCGCCCTTTTACATCACCCATTGTGGCAAGTGCGTTGGCTATTTCTTCAAGAGTTACATCAAATTCACTGGTCAGTGCAGCAGCGATAAGTGCATTACTAATATTGTGCTTACCCGGAAGTGCCAAAGTAACAGGTACTTGCTTGTTTTTAGTGCAAAGCGTAAAGCTTGCACGCGCATTGGCATCAAGCGTGATGTTCTCTGCCCAAATATCTAGTTTTTCAGTTGTAGAAAAACGTTTAACACTTCGCCCTTCAAGCTTATCTAACCAATATTGGCTAAATTCACTATCACAGTTAACAATCGCAACGCCGTTATCTTTAAGGCCATCAAAAATCTCACCTTTAGCTTTTGCGACGCCCATTAAACTACCAAAACCTTCTAAGTGGGCTGCTGCAACATTACATACAACGGCTACATCTGGTTTTGTCATTGCAGTGGTGTAGGCAATTTCACCTAAGTGATTTGCACCCAGTTCAATAACCGCAAAACGATGTTGAGGCTCTAAGCGCAATAACGTAAGTGGGACGCCAATATCATTATTAAAATTACCTTTAGTAGCTAATACATCACCGTGGACCGACAAAATAGCGGCGCACATTTCTTTTACCGTGGTTTTACCCACACTGCCTGTAATAGCAATTGTTTTAGGCGCCACTTGCGCAATAACAGCAGTACCAATTACACCTAGTGCAATACGTGTATCGCTTACTATAAATTGTGGAATATCTACATCAACTTTGTGCTGAACAATAACGCCAATAGCACCTTTTTGTTTAGCCTCAGTTATAAATTTATGCCCATCAAAATTTGGCCCTTTCAGTGCTAAAAACACTTCGCCATCGCACACTGTACGAGTATCAGTATTTATATTAAGCACGTGTTGATTATCACCTT
Source organism: Pseudoalteromonas sp. NZS100_1 (assembly GCF_015864285.1). NCBI lineage: Bacteria > Pseudomonadati > Pseudomonadota > Gammaproteobacteria > Alteromonadales > Pseudoalteromonadaceae > Pseudoalteromonas > Pseudoalteromonas sp. NZS100_1. The sequence continues at coordinate 79,354 of NZ_JADYXN010000004.1, read as the reverse complement.
GATAATCGGTTGTTAGCACATTAGCTAACCAATCAAAATCCATTGGGATCATTGTGTTATCCCTCTTACTGCTTTTTTTAGTTGTTCTTGTACATATCGGCGATCGCAAAAGTCGATTCGCTTATCGCCTATAATTTGATAATCTTCATGGCCTTTACCTGCAATCAAAATAACCTCATCAGCTGTAGCGTTTTCTATAGCAAAACGAATTGCAGTTGCTCTATCAGCCTCTAAATGTGCATTTTGAGGATGGGTTAAACCGCCAGCTACATCTGCAATAATGTCATCAGGGTTTTCTGAGCGAGGGTTATCACTGGTAATAATCACTTTATTCGCATTTTGCTCTGCAGCTTGCGCCATTAATACGCGCTTTCCTTTGTCTCTGTCACCACCGCAACCAAATACACAACTTACACCACCTGGCACATGCAGCTGTAATGCTTGTAATGCAAGTGCAAGTGCATCGGGTGTATGTGCGTAATCAACAACACACGTCGGCATGCCTGCTTGGCTAAATGCTTGCATTCGCCCAGCTACTGGCTGTAACTGCGCACAACCTGAAACTAATTGCTCAAGCGGATAACCAAGCCCTAGTAATGTAGCGATCGCGGCCGTTAAGTTATATAAATTAAATTCGCCAAACAGAGGCGATTTAATCGACATAACACCCCAACTAGTCGATAACTGCGCCGAAATACCTTCACTTGAATATTCAACATCAGAAAAATAAACGTACTGAGCATTCTTAGGGGCTAAGTTTTTGCGGCCATAACAGATTAGGTTATTAAAATCATACTTTTCAAGCCATTGCTCAGCTTGAGAATCATCTTGATTAAGCACTACAACTTGCGGCTCAAAATCACGGAAAAGCATTAGTTTCGCATCACCGTAACTTGCCATATCACCATGGTAATCTAAGTGATCGCGCGAAAGATTAGTAAACACAGCCGCTTTAAACGCGCATTTAGCAACACGCTGCTGCACTAATCCATGAGATGACACTTCCATGGCTACCAGCTTTTTATGCTGCGAATTTAAATCGCTCAAAATATGCTGTAAATCAACCGCAGAAGGCGTGGTATTAATCAGTGGAATTAAGTTATCAGGATGACCATAACCTAAAGTGCCTATAATGGCCGACTCTGTACTGCAAAATTGCGCTAAGTGGGCAATCATTGCTGTGGTTGTCGATTTACCGTTTGTACCTGTCACACCAATTAAATCAAGAGCCTGACTTGGCTGGCTATAAAAGCGACTTGCTAATTCTGGAAGCTTTTTATCAAGCTCCGAAACTAAATATAGTGGCTCAAAACTTGTTTCAAATTCACATAATCTGTCAGCAATAATAGCTGTTGCGCCATTTTCAATTGCTTTATTAATAAATTGACCGCCATCAAGTGCATGGCCTTTAATAGCAACAAATACATCACCTGGCGTTACTTCACGGCTATCAAGGCGTAAATGTTTTACCAGTTGCGAGGGCGCATCTATTTCGATGTATTTTAAAATATCCTTTAAATCACGCATCGTTATCTTTACCTTGTACGTACGCAACCTCTTCCTTGTCAGGCGCTACGTTTAATATTCTTAATGCGTTAGAGATGATTTCTGCAAATGCAGGGCCAGCGGTGGCACCTCCATAGTACACATCACCACCTGGTTCATTAATCATAACTACCACGGCTAAACGAGGATTACTTGCCGGCGCTACACCTGCAAAATAACCTACATATTCATCACCATAACCACCTGCTACGGCTTTTTTAGATGTACCTGTTTTACCAGCTGCACGATACCCATCAACTTTTATGTTGCGAGCAGTACCGTCTTTTTCAAATACACTTTCCATCATGTGGACTACGGCTTCTACGTCTTTTTGTTTAAAAATACGTTCGCCTTCAGGTATATTGTCTTGCTTTAAAATAGTCAGTGGTCGGTTAACTCCACCAGCGCCTAACATGGTATAAAAGCGCGCCATTTGCGCAGTACTTACCGAAATTGCATAACCAAATGATAAAGTGGCAATTTCAAAGTCAGACCAACGACGATTTGGATAAAACAAACCGCTGCTTTCACCTACCATTCCAGTACCAGTATCACTGCCAAATCCTACTTTTTGGTATAAGCCAACAAGGTAATCTTTAGGCACTAACTGAGTAACCTTCGCAACTCCCATGTTTGAGGAGTACTTTAGTATTTCGCGCAGTGTTAGTTCGCCGTGATTACGAGTATCTCTAACTAAACTACCACCTAAACGCATCCAACCTGGGTAGGTATCAATCGTGTCATCTGCCTGAATGGCGCCGTAGTCTAGCCCAGCCAAAATGGCTAGAGGCTTAACAGTTGAGCCTGGTTCAAACAAATCTGTAATTGCGCGGTTACGACGCTTATGAGGTGCAGCATCGCTTAAGTTATTTGGATTAAATGAAGGGCTATTTACCATTGCCAGTACTTCACCGGTTTTAACATCAACTACCATAGCTGAGCCCGATGTGGCTTTATAAGTCAGTACAGCTGATTTTACGGCCTTGTACGCAATGGCTTGAATTCGTTGATCAATGCTTAGCTCTATACTTTCTGGCTCTACACGTTCACGTTCGTCAAGTACTTCTACCTCACGCCCTTGTGCGTCTTTACGAATGGTACGGCGGCCTTCCTCGCCCGTTAAAGCGTTTTCGTATAGCTTTTCAATGCCTTCAATGCCTTTGCCATCGATATTGGTAAAACCAATAACATGCGCGGTAACTTCACCTGCAGGGTAGTAGCGTTTAGATTCATCTAGTAAATGGATACCAGGGAGGCGTAAATCACCAATATAATTTGCTACAGCAGGAGTAACTTGGCGTTTTAAATACACAAAGCGACGCGAAGGATCGTTTAAAAGTCGAGAGTTAATCTTTTTAGGATCAATACGCAGCACATCGGCAAGCTCGCGCCAGCGTAAATCGTTTTTATAATAAAGAGCAGTACGCTTATCAAGTTCAGCAGTGTTTTCAGTTAAAGATAAGTGATCTTCGCCGCTTTTACGTGCTTGTTTGATTACTTTAGTGACAAGCGACTTATGCAATGCTTTAGGGTCTGCATATACGCTCACAACCGGCACACTTACCGCTAGTTCTTTACCATTACGGTCAAAAATCATTCCGCGTTGCACATGCAGTTTTTCAACACGCACCGTGCGTTTATCACTTTCTGAACGTGCTTTATCAGGTTCTATCACTTGTAAATAAGCAGCGCGAGATACGAGTGTTACAAACACCATAAACACAACTGTACACACCAGCATAAAGCGCCATGTGATTAAATTAGTGACTGGTTTTTTGCCTCTATTTCTCATTGTACTATTATTACCTGCTCATCTTGACTCGTAGGTCGTTTCATTTTTAATTGTGATATAGCAACTTCTTCAATGCGTGCATGTTGCGAATAAAATTCTTCTTCAACAAGTAAGTAGCGCCACTCTAAATCGAGTTCATCACGTTCTTGTAATAATTGATCTTGCTTTATAAGTTGCCCACGAGCTAAATGTGTTGTTTGCACAACAGCTAAACTAGAAGCGAATATCACAACCAACAAGGCCGAGGTTAGCTTGTTAGCACCTAGGCCTTTTAATATTTCAAAGAATAAATTAGGTTGACGATAGCTCGCTTTTTTACTCATCCCAACCTCTGTGCAATCCTAAGTACAGAACTACGAGAACGTGGATTACGTTCTACTTCAACAGTACTTGGCTTAATAGCCTTACCCACTGCTTTTAACGTAAGGTTTTTATTTATTTGTGCATCAGTTAAAGGCAGACCCCTGGGTAACACTTCTCCCCTACTCTGTTTTCTAATAAACTGTTTTACAATACGATCTTCTAGTGAGTGAAACGAAATCACCACTAAACGTCCGCCTGGCTTTAGCACTTTAACTGCAGACTGTAGCGCTGTTTGAATCTCTTCAAGCTCGCTATTGATATAAATACGAATCGCCTGAAAAGTACGTGTTGCAGGGTGCTTAAACTTATCTTTTACAGGTACTGCTTCATCAACAAGGTCAGCAAGTTGCTTGGTTGTTGTGATTGGCGTGTGCTCACGAACTTCGAGTACTTTGTGTGCAATGCGTTTACCAAACTTTTCTTCGCCCAGTTTTTTAATTACGTGGGTAATATCATCTAACTCGGCTTCTGCTAACCACTGTGCAGCACTGCGACCTGTTGTTGGGTCCATACGCATATCAAGTGGCCCATCTTTCATAAAACTAAAACCACGCGCAGCGTCATCCAGTTGTGGCGACGAGACACCAATGTCTAATAAAATGCCATCCACTTTACCAATGAGATCGTTCTGCTCTGCTACTTCGTATAAATTTGAAAAACGAGTATGTGCAATCGCAAAACGTGGATCATCAGCAAATTTTTCGGCTGATTGTATCGCTTGTGGATCTTGGTCAATTGCTTGCAGGCGACCTTCATCACCTAGGCGTGCTAAAATTTGTCCAGAGTGGCCGCCACGTCCAAACGTACCATCCATGTATATACCGTCTGGCTTAATTGCGAGGGCATCGATGGTTTCGTCCATTAATACGGATACGTGTTCAAATTGCGCTGTCATTAGCTATTATTTGCCTTTTTTTGTGCTGTTAGAGTGTAAAATTATCTAAATCTTGGTTAGGTTCAAAATCGCCAAGCCTTTCAAGCTCAGTATCTTGCTGCATTTGCTCGTGCCAACGCGCCTCATCCCAAATTTCAAATTTATTCATCAAACCAACTAGCATGATTTTTTTGCCAAGTGATGCATGAGCCCTCAGTGACGGCGCAAGCAAAATTCGACCATTTTTATCAAGTTGATATTCAGTAGCATTCCCGAGCAACATACGCTGCATTCGACGGGCTCGTGGGTTCATATTGGAGATTTTAGCTAAACGGCTTTCTATTTCTAGCCACTCAGCCAGCGGATACAACCATAAACACGGCTCATTTAATGCGACGGTACAAATAACCGTTCCCTGATCTTCAGACAATAGAGATTCTCGGTACTTAGTCGGTACCGCAAAACGCCCCTTATCATCCAAACTCAGTGAACTCGCGCCACGAAACATAAAAAACCTACTTTAAAATTGTTTTATTCAACTTTTGTTTATTTTTATCCAGTGTGATCCACTAAAAACCACTTTTTACCACAGTGCTCCAGTTTAGGGCTTGACAAGCCATTTTGTCAAGTAAGCTGACCAGCTTTAGTAAGTCCCAAAGCTAGAAAAAATAAGGGCTCAAGCGAAGCGTTTGAATTACGTGGGAAAAAGTGGGATTGTGATGAAAAAAATATCTATTCTGTTTTTTATAACTTTCTGTTTACACGCTTTGCTTACTGAATAACCAATGAATATTTACAACTTTTTAAGCATTTTTACTCCCTTTGTAAAATTTACCTAACCGTGTAGTAATAGTTACTGTTTACTTTAAATTACCAAATATGAAAAGTTACATACAAACAATAAAAACCAATAAACTCAACAACTTAAAATAAATAACAGTTTTGGTTTAATCATTGCATCATCTAAATCACTATTTAAATTTTTAACTTATTAAGGATTGATTATGGCTACTGCAACAAATACGAAACCAAACACAACTTCAGATGTTAAGCCTGACGTTAAACTAACAAATACTGAATCACCTCTTACAGAGAAAGCAACATCAGCAGCGCACGATGCGGTAGATGCACTTTCTAGCAAAGCAGCAACAGCTGAAAGCAGTGTTCGTAAAGGCGCTTCGAGTTCAGCAGAAGCACTAAGCGAAAAACAACTTATTGCACGCGAAAAGTTAAGTGAATGTACAGCTAAAACCCGTGCATTTGCTTCTGAAAATCCATTAGCAACCGCGGGTATTGCTTTTGCTGCGGGTATGCTGATTACATCACTATTTCGTCGTAAGTAATCAGTGATGAATAACCCACAAACAAGCGCAGCCAAGGATGGTGAAGCGCAAAACCAAACAACTGAGCAGCAGAGCCAAAAGGACGATTGGCAAGATCATATTGCAAAGCTTTTAGAGTACTCTAAGCAGCTCAAGGATGATTACCAAACTCAAGGAAAGATCACCCATCAGCTTGCTAAAGCTGAATGGCGGTTATCGCTTAGATCGCTTGCATTGATCACTATATTTTTAGGCTGTTTTGCAAGTGGTTTGGTTTTGTTGTGGGCAGGATTTCTAGGTGCTGTTGGATACGGTGTATACGATCTTTTTGGGTCAGTATGGCTAAGTATTGCAACAGCTACTTTGCTGCAAGTTGCTTGTTTAGCATGGCTTTGGAAAAATACGGTTTACCTAAGCAATAAAATTGGCTTTAGTAAAACACTTAAAAGCTTAAAACAACTGTTTAACTTATAAGGAAATTAATATGTTGGTTAACTACTTAATTAAAGCACCTAATGAAAACGTTGATGCTCTGAGTAAGCAAATGGATACGCGCAGTGAGTTAAAACGCCAACATCATGCAGCGTTTCAATATAGACTAAAGCGTTTTGCCGCAACTAAAGTGGGACTAACAAGTGCCTTTTTAGCCGGCGCAGCTGTACAAGCAGGGAAAGGCGAAACCAGCTTGGTAAGAAAATACGGCTGGCTTGTTAGGCTGTTTGCTTAAACGCTAAACATTTCTACCGTGATCAGATAAGTAATCAACACTTGGGCCATTTGGCACAACTTGTGTTGGATTGATCATTGTATGGCTAAAATAGTAATGACGTTTAATGTGGTAAAAATCAACTGTCTCTGCTACTCCCTTAACCTGATATAGCTCTCTGAGGTATCCGCTCAGTGCAGGATAGCTTTCAATTGTGCGTAAATTACATTTAAAGTGACCAACGTACACACTATCAAACCGAATGAGAGTGGTGAATAATCGCCAATCTGCCTCTGTGAGGTTATCCCCTGTTAAATACCGCTGCTTGCTCAGTATCCCCTCTACTGTATCGAGTGCTTTAAATACATCATTAAATGCCTCTTCATACGCATCCTGAGTTGTAGCAAAGCCCGTACGATAAACACCATTATTTATACTTGGATAAATCAACGCGTTTAATTCATCAATTTTTGGTTGCAGCGCCTCAGGGTAGTAGTCATCGTTATTACCTGTTAACTCATTAAACGCACTATTGAACATACGTATAATATCGGCAGACTCATTACTGACAATTTTATTGAGCTTTTTATCCCACAATACGGGAACGGTTACTCGCCCGGAGTACTTTGGATTATTTTTTGTATAAACTTGATGTAAGTAGTTACTATTAAATAAAGCATCACCAGTACTGTGGTTTTGCGTATCAAAAGCCCAACCACTATTAAGCATATCAGGACTAACAACCGACACCGTAATTAAATCTTGTAACCCTTTTAATGCTCTAAATATAAGCGTTCGATGCGCCCAAGGACACGCAAGTGACACATATAAATGATACCTGTTCGCTTGAGCTTTAAAACCGGCCTCGCCCGTTATTCCAGCGCTACCATCAACAGTTATCCAGTGACGTAACTGCGCCGCCTCGCGCTCAAACTTACCATTACTTGAATCAGTGTCGTACCATTTATCTTGCCATTGACCGTTAACTAATAATCCCATAAAACTCTCCTAAAAATACCGTTAAATTTTGCCAAACTCGCCGTTTTGATAATCACGCACTGCTTGCTGTACTTCAGCTTGAGTCGTCATTACAAACGGCCCCATATGAGCAATCGGCTGATTAAGTGGATCGCCAGCTAAAACCAAAACACCAGCGCCGTGCTCAGAGCTAATATTAATGTCACTCCCTGGTTCCAAAATAAGTAACTTACCCGCTGGTATTGTTTGATTGTCGCTCATTATTAGTGAGCCGCTATGAATATAAAGCATTACTTTTTGTTGGCTAATAGGTTCTAAATTCATGCTTTTACCAGCAAGTAATGTAATATCAGCAAGCGCCGCATTGGCAGCTAAACTCTGCAGAGCGCTTGTAAGCGTTTCACTTTCAAACTGCCACGATCCCGACAGTGCTTTTAACGTCACACCTTGTGTATTTGTAAAACTCGGAGCTGGGTTTTTAGTAGTATCTTGATAACGTGAATCACGCATTTTTTCTGCGCTTGGCATGTTTATCCAAATTTGAAAGCCATGCAAACCGTCAACAGCATCAGCGAGTGGCATTTCACTGTGCATGACGCCGCGCCCTGTACTCATCCATTGCACATCACCTGCTTTAATTGCTTCTCTGTTACCCATTTGGTCACGATGTTCAAAGCCACCTTTTAGAATATAAGTAAACGTTTCAATACCTCGGTGCGGATGCTCAGGAAAGCCTCCCATATAATCTTTTTTGTCGTCTGACTTAAGTTCATCAATCATTAAAAAGGGATCTAAATATTTACCATCAAACCCAGGTATACGGCTAATACTCACACCATCGCCATCTTGAGTTGCATAAGCTGTAAGTATTTTTGATATTTTCATTTATTAATTCACTCTAAAGAATAAGTTTATGGGGTTATTAAATCATCCATTAAACAAAACAACTATGTCTTTAAATCGACCTTAACACTCCAAAAAATAGAACTATAATGATTCATTGGTTACATTTTCAACCTTATAATTACTATGGTTATTTGGAGTGAATTTGGCTACAATTGTTATTGCAAAATACAAAACTAAGGAATGGTTATTTTTACTTATTCTCTCAAACATCAGCTTTATCGTTTACTTATATTGCTAAGTATTCCGGGCACCGCTGTAATTATTTTTACACTGCTGCTTGAACGCGATCACTCTATTGAGCAAAGTGAAAAAAAAGTAGAAAATATTGCTAAGCAATTAATTTTACAGCAAAAGCACTTAGTCGATGATATTGACCGTTTAGCGCGTTATTTGGCTAAAGAGGAAAGTAAGAAAGAAAATTTAGCAACGACCTGCCCTAATTATTTTAATCAATTTAGATCTATTTACGCACATGTTGCCAATATCGGGATTATAGATCCAAATGGCATTGTTATATGTACAACAAGCGGGTTAGCCAAAACAATTAATATTGCCGATCGGGCGTATTTCCAAAACGCCTTAAAAAGTAACCAATTGTCGGTAGGTTATTTTCAGCACGACCGAAGTCTGCAAAAAAACACCCTTAATTTTGCGTTACCTATTATTAATAAAAAAAATGTAATTCAGGGCGTTGTAGTTATCGTTGTTGCGCTTGACTGGTGGAACAATGCTTTTAATGACATTGAACTTCCGCCAGGCTCTATTGCTGCAATTGCTGATTCTAACGGAAAAATTTTAGCGCGTTATCCACCTACAACGGCCACGCTTGGCGATAATATTGCACAGACTTTATTAGCAACTGATTCTTCGATTAATAATGAGGCATCAACAAAAATAAAATCTATTGAAGGTGAAGCCCGAATGCTTCATCACTCTGTTATTTACAGCGATCCAAGTAATAACAGCTTAAATATACATATCGCACTTCCTGTCACACATGCTTTAAAGCAAATAAATAATAATTTTTTTATAGCGATTGGTGTGTTTATTTTATCGCTGCTGATACTGTCTTTAATTGCACGTAAACTACTTAAAACCAGCATTATTGACCCAATTAATAATCTAACAAATGCAACAAACGTATTGGCTAAGGGCGAGATGCCCGCACAAAAAATACAACCCAATAATCCAGAACTAAATACTCTCTATCAGCGTTTTAAATCAATGGCGCAAACTCGGTTAACAGCTGAGGCTAATTTAAAAAACAAGCATGATGAGCTTACTAGCTTGCTCAATACTCTGCCCGATAGTTACGTTAGAATTAACATCCATGGCGATATTCTCAACATAACAGGACAGTTTAAGCCTCAAGTAAATCCTAACAGCACTGTAGTACCTCATTTATCATCAATACTTTCACACAGCAATGTTCAGCTTTTGTTATCGCAGTTATCTAAACTTGATGTTTCGAGCAATTTAGAATTCACACTCGAAAAATCAGATCTTAAACGCAGCTTTGAAGCACGTATTAGCGCAATGCAAAGTAAAAATGAATACGTTGTTGTGCTACGAGATATAACACAACGAAAAGTAAATGAAGAAGCACTCCACCTTGCCTCACTAGTGTATAACAACAGTAGTGAAGGCATGGCAATCACCGATCCAACGGGCATTATATTTGATGTAAATCCTGCGTTTTGTAAAACGACTTTATATAGTAAAGAAGAAGTTATTGGCCGGTCCTCTTCAATTCTTTCATCAGGAAAACATGATAAGAATTTTTACAATAAAATGTGGTCTGAATTACAGCAAACAGGCCGCTGGCAAGGCGAGGTTATTAACCGAAAAAAAAATGGGCAGCTTTACTCTGAGTGGCTCACAATCGATACTATTTATGACACAAACAACGCACCTATTCGTCGTATCGCGATATTCACAGACCTCACAGAGAAAAAACAAGCTGATGAAACCATTTGGCGACAAGCTCATTTTGATCACCTAACTGACTTACCAAATCGTTTAGAGTTAAAGGAGCGATTAAATCAACGATTTTCAAATGTTGTTACTCCAGATAATCAATTGGTTGTCATGCTTTTAGATATTGATCACTTTAAAGATATTAATGACACATTAGGCCATCACTATGGCGATAACTTATTAAAACTCGTATCTCAGCGTATAGTCCAGTCGGCAAAAAACGCTGAGTTTGTGGCACGAATTGGGGGAGATGAGTTTGTTATTGTATTTAGTCACATTAAAAGTACGCGCCATATTAATCAAATTGCGAGTAATATTTTACTTAGTCTATCGTCAGCTTTGCATCTTGAAAACGAAGAGTTATTTATTAGTGCAAGCATAGGCATTTCTTGCGCTCCTAATGATGGTGAAAATACTGAACAGCTTTTAAAGGCAGCCGATCAGGCTATGTATAAAGCAAAAAGTAATGGTCGTAACTGTTTTGAGTTTTTCTCTGCTGACATGCGCGAATATGCACACGCGCGCATGGTGCTATTAAAAGACTTACGAAGTACCATAGAACTTGAACAGTTTGAGTTATTTTATCAGCCCATAGTTGCTTTAAATGATTTACATATTCATAAAGCTGAAGCGCTTATTCGTTGGCAACATCCCGAAAAAGGCCTAATTAGCCCTATCGCATTTATCCCACTTGCTGAAGAAACCAGGCAAATAAATGCAATTGGTCAATTTGTATTTGCCCAAGCTTTGCAAACACTTAACGATATAAAAACACTAACCGATGATACTTTTCAAATAAGTGTAAACGTATCGCCAGTGCAATTATCCACGCCAGAGAGTGGCATAGATGAATGGTACGATATGCTAAAAGCAGCAAAGCTGCCTGCTTCGTCAATTGTCGCAGAAATAACTGAAGGCTTAATGGTTAACCCTGAAGCACTTACGCAAAGACGCCTAAAAGAAATAGTAAAATCAGGTATGCAGCTTGCTCTTGATGACTTTGGTACCGGTTATTCGTCGCTCGCTTACTTACAAGAAATGGACACCGACTATTTAAAAATAGATAAACGTTTTGTTGATAATATTCAAGTAGGCAGCCAAGAACTTGCATTGTGTGAAGCCATCATTGTTATGGCGCATCAGTTGGGCTTAAAAGTAATCGCCGAAGGAATTGAAACTAAATTACAAATGCAGCTACTACTTGAAGCAGGATGCGATTACGGTCAAGGTTATTTATTTTCAAGACCTTTAAATAAAAGCAGTTTTATGGCACTTCTAGCTGATAAAAAAGTAGCTTTGTTAAAATAAATAGACAAAAAATCACTGTTACGCAATAAATAATGCGTCTGCGCGGTCAAGTTAAGCAATCAGATATAAAGTAGTAACAGGATTTAAAAATGGCAAAAGCAACATTAGAGCAATGGCGAATGTTTAAAGCGGTTGTGGATCATGGCGGGTTTGCAGGCGCAAGCGCAGCTGTACATAAAAGTCAGTCAACCGTACACCATGCTGTGCAAAAACTTGAAGCCGCCTTGCAAATTAAGTTGCTTGAAGTAAAAGGCCGTAAAGCATTTTTAACCGATAGCGGTAAGCTGATTTTACGCAGAGCCGAGTTTTTAATTGAGGAAGCGACTAAAATAGAATCGGTAGCAAGTACACTAAGCGAAGGCGTGGAAAGCACATTAAAAATAGCTGTTGATGAGGTTTTACCACACGCTATTTTATATCAAGCACTTGCTAAAACGAGTGAGCTTTACCCTCTTTTAAAAATTGATTTAGTAGAAAGCGTGCTAACAGGTGCAAACGAATTACTGCATAACTCAGTGGTTGATTTAGCTATTTCGTCAATTCCTATCTATGGAATTAGTTGCAGTACGTTATGCGATATAGAGTTTATAGCGGTTGCGCATAAAGACCATGTATTACACCAGCATACTGAACAACTCAACTTTCGTGATTTAAAGCTACACCGGCAGATAGTAGTGCGCGATTCAGCAACCCACACCAGTCACAATGAAGGCTGGCTAGGTGCAGATATGCGCTGGACAGTAAGCCACTTACGTAACTCTATTGATATGGTTAGTCAAAATTTAGGTTACGCTTGGCTGCCAAAAACACAAATTGCACACTTAATTGAAGATCAAACCCTCATTGCACTTAATTTAGACCAAGGTACAACCCGCACTCTTAATTTATATTTAATGTGCAACGACAACGATAGGCTTGGTCCTGCAGCACAAGAATTTAAAGAGCAAATTACTGCACTTACTAATTTAGCTAATTAATAGCTATTCATTTTTTACATCGAGGTGATCTGCTACATAGGCGCCTCGCTGCCCACGCTCTTTAGCCGGCCCTACAGTGCTATCTTTACCTGTTTGCTGCTCAGTAGCTGCATTAATTACAGCACCTAATGTGATTATATAAGCGCTGATATACAACCACATCAGCATAATCACTACACCACCTAGTGAGCCATACGTTTCGTTGTAACTAGAAAAACGCGACACATAAAATGAAAAACCTATAGATGCTAAAATCCACAGCACGGTAGCAATAGACGACCCCATTGTGATCCAACGCCATTTAGCAGGTTTACGATGTGGGGCATAACGATATAAAAGTACCAATGCAAAATTAAAGGTAAAAGCCAATAATGGCCAAGAAATGAGTTTAATTAATAAATCTATACTTTCTTTTAGTCCCACTAAATTAAGTACAATAGGTAAAATACCAATAATTAATAGCGCAAAAATTGCGACAACAATCGCCCCTACCGAAAATAAAAAGCGCACTAGTTGAGCCTGAAAAAATGAGCGTTTTTCATATTCACGATAACTAATATTACATGCAGTAATAAGTGCTTGGCTGCCCTTTGAACTACTCCAAATAGTAAGTATGAGCGTACCAATTGCACTTAAGCTCAAGCTTGCACTTGATGTTTTAGCAAGGCTAGAAACCTGAGATAAAATCAGTTCACTGGTGCTTGGTGGAAGCAAAGTAACTATTTTACTTAAGTGCTCACTTATATCTGTTGGGGATGAAAAGTACGCATACACTGATACCATCGCCGCAATGGCTGGAAAAATAGCAAGTAACGCATAAAATGCCACACCGGCTGCCACTATAGATAAGTTATCTTCACTCATTTGCTTAAAAATACGTTTAACAATATCCCACCAACCTATAAAAGGGATATGTGCAGGCTGCTCTGCTTGCTGTCCTCGTTTAGCTTCTTTCATTCTAAACCTCAATATTTGTATTACGTTACTACAGCAAAATATTTGCCAAGTTATAAGCGTTTGGTACCAAACTTGCTAATATTTATCTATAAATGACTCTAACACGGAAGATAAGCCATGCTCGGTACCCTAAAAAGCAGTGTAGCGCTAAATAATACAACACCAATAACTGACGTGATCAAAGTTGATACACTTTCGTGGAATTTCTTTTATGAGCAAGGCGTGCAATTACTTCACGTAACAGCGCAAATATTACCCACTATTTTACTCGGCATAATGCTTTTAGTACTCAGTTACTTAATTTCAGGACCACTTTCTAGATTACTAATCAAACCCATTGACTATATGACTGACAGCAAGCTTGTTCACCTAGTTATAAGGCGCAGCATAAGCACCCTAATAATTTTATTTGGGGTATATTTATTTTTACGTTTAGCAGGGCTTACTCAGTTTGCCGTTGCTATTATGAGTGGGACTGGGTTGATAGGTTTAATACTCGGCTTTGCTTTTAGAGACATAGCAGAGAACTTTATTGCCAGTTTATTACTGAGCGTACAAAGACCTTTTAAAATTGACGATGTAATTGAAGTGGATGGCCGATTAGGTATTGTTAAAAAAGTAACAGCAAGAGCAACCACACTTGTTGATTACGATGGCAATCATATTCAAATACCTAATGCGACTGTATATAAAAATACCATTAAAAACCTGACTGCCAATCCAAAAATGCGCGGCAAAGTAGAAATTGGTATTGGCTACGATAACGATATACGCAGCGCACAAACCCTCGCCCTAGATATTGCCAATCAACAAAATGCAGTACTTAGCGACCCACCCGCGCAGGTTTTAATAAAAAACTTAGGCTCATCTACTATTAACTTCGTTTTGTATTTTTGGGTTAATAGCGAGCAGCACAGCCCATTAAAAGTAGGCTCACAACTTATGCGCGAATTAGTAAATGAGTTCACTAAACAAAAAATCAGCATGCCTGATGACGCACGAGAGAGAATTATACTCACCGACACTAATGAAAATGCTTCTAGCTTAGAGGAAAAACAACCATCGCAAATACAAAGCGAAAAAAGTGAAACTGTTGAGCAAACTAAAACGCTTGATGATGTAAGTAGTGATACCGACGAAATACGTGAACAAGCAGAGCAATCTCGCGATCCAGAACAAGGGAAAAATATTATTTAATAATGCTTAAATTGTATTAACTAAAATTTAAACGCAAAAAAGCCCGCAGCGTTAACTGCGGGCTTTTTATTGAATGAGTGAGTCAGCCGTATAAGCCGGGTTTTGTCCTTTCCGAAGAAAGTGATAATCATTCGTCTAGGCCATAAATCGCTCTATGGCTCAAGCAACCTACCCGGTTCCAACGTGGGCCACGCCATAAGGAACCCTATTTGGTCTTGCTCCGAGTGGAGTTTACCTTGCAACCGACTATTACTAGCGGCCCGGTGCGCTCTTACCGCACCCTTTCACCCTTACCAATCGAGATTGGCGGTCTCCTCTCTGCTGCACTTGTCGTGGGCTCACGCCCCCCAGCCGTTAGCTGGCACTCTGCCCTATGGAGCCCGGACTTTCCTCCCCCTGATCATTTTCGTCACAGGCAGCGATCATCTTGGCTGACTCGGCGCGCAGTATACATGAGGCTAATACCAAGCGCAGTAAAATTCACTCTTTTTCTTCAATAATTGTTTTGTATAAAGCGTTTTTCTTCATTCCAAAGTATTCTGCAACAACGCCACAGGCTTTTTTCATTGGCATTTCGCTTTCAAGCAGCGTTAACATTTTTCGCGCTTCAGGCGGAACATCGTCTATTTGCTTTGGTTTGCCCGGAAGCATAAGCACTATTTCGCCGCGCTGCTTGGTAGGATCATCAGTTAAAAACTGTTTAAGCTCACTTACACTACCATTAAAAAATGTTTCAAAGGTTTTGGTTAGCTCTTTAGCAAACACAACTTGCTGCTCATCACCTAGGGCTAGTGCTAAATCATCAAGGCTTGCCATAATACGGTGCGTACTTTCGTACATTATGCTGGTAATGCCTGAGTTAACAGCTTCGATAAAAAAGTCTTGGCGAGCTTTGCTTTTAGCTGGCGTAAAACCAATAAACTGAAAGCGGTCGGTTGGTAAGCCTGAACAACATACGGCTGTAATTGCAGCACATGCACCTGGAACAGGTGTAACATGAGCGCCTTGTTCGCGACACAGATTTACAACAGCGTAGCCTGGATCACTAATTAGCGGTGTACCAGCGTCAGATACTAAAGCAATATTTAAACCTTGATTAAGTTGATCAATAATTTGTTGTGCTTTTTGCTTTTCGTTGTGGTCGTGTAATGCAAACGTTTTTGCCTTAATTCCAAAGTGGCTAAGTAGCTTGCCGGTATGGCGAGTGTCTTCAGCAGCTATTAAGTCAACTTGCGATAATGTCGCAATGGCACGGTGACTTAAGTCGTCATAATTGCCAATTGGGGTGGCAACAATGTAAAGAGTGCCAATTTTCTGTGAATTCTCCTCATTTAACATTGAGGTCTCCTGCGTCAGTCAGTAATATAAGCAAATCGCGTTAACGTATTGGGAAATCATTGTGCGACTTAAACTAGTTAGTCTATTAATTATATTGTCAGGGTTATCGGCGTGTAGCACAACCGAAAAACCAACTAAAAACAGCGATAACGTAAGTAACCGCACTAATGCACTGCAAAATCAGGCAACCAGTGCGCAATCTATCTATCAATTGGCGCAAAACCGCCAAGGTGCCGATAAAATACAGTTATTGTATAGCGCCCGTGATGCAGCAATTAGTGAGCAAAACTGGCCTTTATTAGAGATAATTGGGAATGAGCTTGAATTAACCGCAAGTGTTGATCAAATCCAGAACCGCCTTTATATTGCATTTGCACAAAAACAACAGAATAAAAATGATCAAGCTTTGGTTATTTTACAGTCGCTAGACGGACAACTGACTCAACCTGAGCATTTTGCTTGGCATCAGTTTTTAACGGCCAGCATTTACGCATCGCAAAATTTTCCGAAAAAAGCTGCACCCTACTTTTTTAGGGCCTCTGAAACAGCAACAAAAAATAATATAGAAATCCCTCAACTTAATCAAAATTTGTGGGATAACTTAAAGCAACTTTCTTCTTACGCGCTTGAACGCTTTAACCGTGGTTCGGTTATTCAGCAAGGGTGGGCTAACCTAGCGTTATATCATCAAGTATATGCAAGTAGTGGCGTAGAGTTAGATCAAGCGATCAACAATTGGCGCAGACGCTATATTGGGCATCCGGCTTTTACTGTATTACCTGAACAAGATGAAATGCTTACTGAACTTGCTCCTATCAATATAGAGCGCTTAGTTGTGTTATTTCCACAATCGGGCCCTAACGAACGTTTAGGTGATGCCCTTAAAGCTGGCGTATTAGCTGCACTTGATACGCAAAATATCAACGACACTATTTTTATTGATGAAAACTTAAGTACAGAAGAAATTGCAGCACAACTTGAAGAAATAAAGCCTGACTTTGTAATTGGTCCTCTACTTAAAGCAAATATTGATAAACTTGCCAATGCACAAACTCTTATTGATACTCCGGTACTACATTTAAACACCTTTGATGGTGAGCGAATTTCGCTTCAGCATTATTATTTTGCACTAAACCCTGAGCACGAAGTACAACAAGCCTTAGAACACTTTTTAACTAAGGGCTATCAAAAACCTATGTTGCTTGCACCAAATAACGCAAATGGCCAACGCTTGGTTGATTACTTTAACTTACAGTGGCAACGCTATAGCGAAACCAAGCCGCAAATAGGTTTTTATAACGATAAAAAAGATATGCCTAATACAATTACCAGCTTGTTAGAAGTTGATAAATCAAAAGAGCGCATAAAAACGATTAAAGCACTATTTAAACAGGAAGTAGAAAACGAAACCCGTTCACGTAGTGATATAGACGTTATTTATATTTTGGGTGATGCAATAGAAACACGCTTAATTAAACCTTACCTTGATGTAAACGTAAGTACATTTGCAGATCGTATTCCACTTTATGCCAGCTCTAAAAGTCATAGTAAACAAATTGACAGTACTGACAAAGGCGACTTAGACGGCCTATACTTCACTGAATTGCCGTGGATGCTCGATTCGCAAATTAAACAACATAACTTACGCCAGCAGTATGATTCGTTATGGCCAGAGCAAGTAGATATTAGCCAACGCTTATTTGCAATGGCGTTCGATGCTGTATCAATATTACATGACATCAGGCAGTTAAGCGTAATGCCAGGCAATCAATATAGTGGTTTAAGCGGTAAGTTATCTGTTAATACCAGCGGCCATATAGAACGCACGCTCGACTGGGCTCAATATACAAACCGTCGCATTAAGCCTGTGCAATTAGAAACACAACGCCCGGTACCATTGTTTATGCAATCAGCGGGTGACATACAAACTATCAATTAAATTTAATTAAGGGGGCGGCATGTCGTGGTTTAAAGAGCTGTGGCACAATAGTCGCGAAAAAGGCCAGTATTATGAGCTTGAAGCGCAAAAATACTTAGTTACTCAAGGGCTAACACCCATAGAACGTAATTATTACTGCCCCTTTGGTGAGCTTGATGTCATTATGAAAGAAGGCGATACCCTTGTATTCGTTGAGGTTAAGTTTCGCAAAAATAATGCTCGTGGCGGTGCCAACTATGCGCTTAGTCCACAAAAACAAGCTCGATTAAAACGTAGTATTTATCATTACTTAGCAGCTAAAAATTTAACTAACCAAGCTCTAAGAATTGATTATGTAGCCATTACAGGAGAAGCATCTCCTAATATTAATTGGCTTAAAAATGTATTTTAAACGCAAATACAAAGATAAATTATTGGTAGGCTATGCAAGACACAATTAAAGAAATTTTTACAGAAAGCATTCAAGTTCAAATCGCTGCTGGTGAAGTGCTACCTAGTGCGCTTGAGTCAGCTGCATTTACTATTGCACAAAGTCTGATCAACGGAAATAAACTCATTTGCTGCGGTACTGCAAATTGCCACATGCTCGCTCAGCATATGGCGGGTGTGTTGGTTAATCATTATGAAACCGAACGTCCCTGCTTACCTGCAATTGCTCTATCGCAAGAAAACGTTAATCTTGGGCAAAGTACTCAAGTAGACGATCACGATACATTTGCTCGCCAAGTCCGCGCTTTTGCCCAACAAGGTGATTTATTGCTTGTATTGGCTATAAACGGCAACGAAAAACATGTTATTTCTGCCGTTGAAGCTGCACTAACTAAAGATATGAAGGTCATAGTTATGGTTGGTGATGATGGTGGCGAGTTGGTAGGCCTACTTGGACCTAACGATGTTGAAATTAGATCGCCATCTAAACGCCCTAGCCGCATTATCGAATCTCATTTAGTTAACTTACATTGTTTAAGCGAACTTGTTGATTTAACGCTTTTCCCTCAGGATGAAAATTATGTTTAAACGCTCTCTTATTGTTTTAGGTACTGTTGTATTACTGCAAGGCTGCGCAGCCGCTGTTGTTGCAGGTACAGCCAGTGCAGTAACTGCAGCGAACGACCGCCGTACTATTGGCTCTCAAATTGACGATAACAATATTGAAATAAAAGCCAGTATTGCACTTAGCGAAGTAGAACGTCTTGAAAAGTTTGCCAATATAAGCGCTGTAAGCGTTAACGGTATTGTTTTACTTGTTGGCCAAGTATCTAACGAAGAAATGAGAAACGAAGCGCAGCGCACCATTGAGGGCGTTTCAGGTATTCGTAAAATACATAACCAAATTCGTATTGGCTCAAATACTGGCATTACTACACAAACTCACGACTCTTGGCTAACTTCTAAAGTAAAAGCCCAGCTACTAACAGCAAAAGACATTAGCAGTAATAACATTAAAGTAGTGACAGAAAATGCTGAAGTTTTTTTAATGGGCTTAGTATCTGACTCTGAGTCAACTCAAGCTGTAAATATTGCCCGCAATGTTTCTGGCGTAGAGCGTGTAATTAAAGTATTTGAATACTTGTAAACACAAAATACAGACATAAAAAAACCGCTTATTCAGCGGTTTTTTTTGGCATTTACTTATTATTTAATAACACGTAAATGAGAGCCTTTTTTCTTCTCAGGCTTTTCTGGTGGTGTTTCATCAATATACTCAGCTGATGAATCAACACTTTCAAGCTCTGGCACAAAATCGTCTTCGTCCTCTAAAAACTCATCTGCGGTAAAGACTGTCCCTTCGCCATTTTCACGCGCGTATATTGCAAGCACAGCACCTAGAGGTACATACACTTGCATTGGCTGACCACCAAAGCGCGCACTGAAGCTAAGTTGGGTTAAGTCTAACGAAAACTGTGTGACCGCTGATGGACTTATGTTTAAAACAATTTGTCCGTCTTGAACAAATTGTGTTGGCACTTGTACATTTGCAAATCCAGCGTCTACCACTAAATGCGGTGTACACTCGTTATCGACTATCCAATCAAAAAAAGCACGTAATAAATAAGGACGATTAGGCGTCATTATAAACGGATCTCACGCTCAGCTTCAGTTAAAGAGGCTTGGAATGACTCACGTTCAAATAAACGGATCATGTACTCTTTAAGCTCTTTAGAACCTGCACCATTAAGCTCAATACCAAACTCTGGTAAACGCCATAATAGTGGAGCTAAATAACAGTCTACTAAGCTAAACTCTTCACTCATAAAGTAAGGTGCTTCGCTAAAAATAGGTGCTACAGCAAGCAATGCTTCTGTTAGCTCTTTACGAGCTTGAGCTGCATCTGATGTGTTGTTACTGATTTTGTCAGCTAGGCTGTACCAATCTTTATCAATACGATGCATCATTAAGCGGCTACGACCACGCATTACCGGGTAAACAGGCATTAGTGGAGGATGAGGAAAACGCTCATCAAGGTATTCCATGATGATGTTTGCCTGGTATAAACCAAGCTCACGGTCAATCAGTGTTGGCACTGTACCGTAAGGGTTAATTTCGTGAAGTGCTTCTGGCAAATTATCTTTTTCAGCCAAATGAATATCTACACTTACACCTTTTTCCGCAAGTACAATACGTACTTGGTGGCTATACATACAGTTAGCACCAGAAAAAAGGGTCATTACAGGGCGCTTATTGGCAGCTACGGCCATGCCTATACCTCCATTAAATAACTAAAACAGCAAAAGGGGCTTAAGCCCCTATTGCAAAATTACCTTTAAAAATGTTCAACTTAATGAACATCTCTCCAGTATTCTTTCTTAAGCATAAATGCCAAGATAAATAGGATGATTAAAAATCCAATTACCTTAATACCTAGCGCTTCCGATTCAAGACGTGAAGGTTCACCCACGTATTCAAGGAAGTTCGTTAAATCACGAGCCGCATGGTCATATTCATCTACGCTTAATTCACCCGAACCATCTGTTTCAGTAGCAATAACTTTGGTCACAGTGTGACCATGTTCTTCTACTTCTTTAGTGATAGGCGTTGGTAAACCTTGTAGTTCTTGAAGAACGTGAGGCATACCTACCGATGGGAAAACAATATTGTTAACACCAAACGGGCGAGATTCATCTTTATAAAACGATTTTAAGTACGTGTAAATATAATCTGGTGATTTTACACGAGCAATTAGTGTTAAGTCCGGCGGAGCCGCACCAAACCATTTTGCTGCATCGTCTTTTTTAATCGCATTTGTAATATGGCTACCTACTTTAGAACCGTCAAAAATCAACTGCTCTAAACCAACTTCTGTTGGGATACCAATATCACGAAAAGTACGTTCATAACGTTGATACTGCATTTGGTGACAACCAAGGCAGTAGTTCATGAACAACTTTGCACCGCGTTGTAAAGATGCCTGATCAGTAAGGTCGTTATTCGCTTCCATTAAAGGAACCGACGGACCTGCTGCCATAACCATGTTAGGTAACAAGTTTACTGATAAAGCAAATAAACCAATAATAAGCTTTTTCATCATTTCGTTAACCTCTCTGGCAATGGCTTAGTTTTTTCGTTCTTACTGTATACAAATAACAGTACGAAGAACATAAAGTAAGTCACAGTACAGATTTGAGAAATAATCGTTTTCAGATCAGTCTGTGGAGTTGCACCCACCCAACCTAAAAGAACGAAAGTTACAACAAAACCTGCAATGTTCCATTTATGGAAACCACAACGGTAACGAACCGATTTAACTCTACCACGGTCTACCCAAGGTAGTAACGCAAGTACCACAATCGATGCACCCATCGCTGCAACACCAATTAACTTATCTGGGATTGCACGTAAGATTGCATAGAATGGTGTAAAGTACCAAACCGGGAAAATATGCTCAGGTGTTTTAAGTGGGTTAGCTGCCTCGAAGTTTGGACCTTCTAAAAAGAAGCCATTCATCGCAGGCATAAAGAACACAACCCAACAAAACAATATTAAGAAACCAACCACACCCACAATATCTTTTACTGTGTAGTAAGGGTGGAACGGTATCGCATCAACAATATCTTTCTTGTCAGTGTAATACTCGTGAAATTTAAATTTAGGCTTATCTTCTTCAGCTACTGAGCCTTTCTTACGTTTAATCTCAATACCTTCAGGGTTGTTCGAACCCACTTCGTGTAGAGCAACAATATGTAAGAAAACTAAGATTACAATAACCAGTGGCAGTGCAATTACATGTAATGCAAAGAAGCGGTTAAGCGTTGCACCTGATATTACGTAGTCACCACGGATCCAAAGTGTTAAGTCATCACCAATTACCGGAATCGCCCCGAATAATGAAATGATTACCTGCGCACCCCAGAACGACATTTGCCCCCATGGTAATAAATACCCCATGAATGCTTCAGCCATTAGCGCTAAGAAAATAAACATACCAAATAACCACAATAACTCACGTGGTTTTTGATAAGAACCGTAGATCATGCCACGGAACATATGCATATATACAACGATGAAAAACGCTGATGCACCTGTTGAGTGCAAATAACGTAGTAACCAGCCATATTCTACATCACGCATGATGTATTCTACTGAAGCGAATGCACCTTCAGAAGACGGAACAAAGTTCATCGTTAACCAAATACCTGTTAGGATTTGGTTTACTAGTACCAACATGGCTAATGAGCCAAAAAAGTACCAGAAGTTGAAGTTTTTAGGTGCTGGATACTGTGCAATATGCATGTTCCAAACACGTGTCATTGGGATACGGTCGTCTATCCAACCAATAATCTTACCAAACATTAGGCTGCCCCTTTTTCTTCGCCCACTAAAATAGTGGTCTCATCAAGAAAAGTATAAGGTGGTATCTCTAAGTTTAATGGAGCAGGTACCGATTGAAATACACGGCCAGCCATATCAAATTTAGAACCATGACATGGGCAATAGAAGCCATCATCGGTTCCTTCAACTTTCTCACTAAAGTTACCTTGGAAAAAGCCAGGTGAACACCCTAAATGCGTACAAATACCTACAGCCAGAAAGATTTCTGGACGTAATGAACGGTAATCATTTGTTGATGATTCTAATTGTTGTGGCTCTTGCGAATGCGGATCACGAAGTTGACCTTCATGTTCTTTCATTTGCTCAAGCATTTTTGGGGTCCGTGATACAACCCATACAGGTTTACCACGCCACTCGACACGTATTAATTGTCCCGGTTCAAGTTTGCTGATATCTACTTCTACAGGCGCACCCGCAGATTTAGCTCGCTCACTTGGATTCCAAGACGCAATAAAAGGAACAGCAGCCCCAGCCGCACCAACACCACCTACAACAGAGGTAGCTATGGTTAAAAAGCGACGTCGGCCATTGTCTACAGGCGCATTGCTCATCCACTTATCTCCACTATGATTCTCAACACTTGCTATATTGAGAACATCAGTTACAGCAGGTTAATTATTCGAAATTTTTAAAATAGAAGCGATCATAATTAAAACCCTTGATTAAAACAAGGTTATTCAAAGCCCCATGCTCATAAATCTGACTTGATCAAAAATTTGATTAAGCTAGCTCGAGAATAAAGCCGAACGACTATAATAACGCTTCTGTAAAAACAATATACTGACCAAGATCAACACCACTAAGAAGAAACAGTAAAAAACTGTACATAGTGTTGTTAAACCGCTCATTTTACTTACCGGACAATTGTAGCAAAAAATTCCACCAATTAACTGATGGATTTAAACTAATTACGATAATTATTTAACTTTTTTGCAGCTATCTGAGTGTTTTTTAACTTTCGTTTAATTAATACGCAGTTATTAATTGATTTGATCATCATTAATTGCTGCAATCACCAAGTATGGCAGCGATATTGAAAAATCGCATTAAGTTGCAAATGTAAACATTTTGATTTAAAAACAAAAAACCCAGCATAAGCTGGGTTTTTGAATTCTTGATAACGTATAGATTAACGTTTTGAGAACTGTGGACGCTTACGCGCTTTCTTAAGACCCACTTTCTTACGTTCAACTTTACGTGCATCACGTGTAACAAAACCTGCTTTACGAAGTTGTGGACGTAATGACTCGTCAAACTCCATAAGTGCACGAGTGATACCATGACGGATAGCACCAGCTTGACCAGTTGTACCACCACCAGAAACGGTGATGTAAAGGTCAAATTTTTCAGTCATATCAACTAGCTCTAGAGCTTGATGAACAACCATGCGTGCTGTTTCGCGACCAAAATACTCTTCTAGAGAGCGTTTGTTGATTACGATGTTACCAGTGCCTGGGCGTAAGAATACGCGAGCACTTGAACTTTTACGACGACCTGTACCGTAGTATTGATTTGCCATGATGGTGCTCCTTAAATGTCTAGAACCTGAGGCTGTTGTGCAGCATGGTTGTGCTCAGTACCTGTGTAAACTTTAAGTTTACGGTACATAGCGCGGCCTAAAGGACCACGTGGCAACATGCCCTTAACAGCCTTCTCGATGATCATTTCAGGCTTTGCAGCTTGAAGTTTATCAAAAGTAGTAGACTTAAGACCACCTGGAAAACCAGAGTGTGAATAGTACACTTTGTTTTTGAATTTGTTACCAGTTACAGTAACTTTTTCAGCGTTGATAACGATGATATAATCACCAGTATCTACGTGCGGTGTATATTCAACTTTATGCTTACCGCGTAGGCGATGAGCGATTTCAGTAGCGATGCGACCTAAAGTTTTACCTTCAGCGTCAACTACGTACCAGTCACGTTTTACTGTTTCTGGTTTAGCAACAAACGTTTTCATTTATAAAAATCCAATGTTTTTCAATTAAAACCACAAGTAGTTAATATTAACTACTGCTCTAAGTTTGCTATAACCCCTTCGAGTTTTAGACTTTTGCGCCGCTCACAAGTGGCTAGACTATATGAGGGCATAGAACGCAACGTGGCAGACGCGGGAGTATACCAGCACTTAAAACACATTGCTACTCCCGGTTGTTTTTTCCACAAGAAATTTTAAAATAAGAAGTACTATATACAAACTTCTTATTTTTAATGGCTGACCTATTACACTTTTGCCTACTTATTTAAACTAAGTGCTCTCTAGCTAAATACTCTAAAGACTGCATTTCTTGCAAGCGGCTTATACAGCGCTTAAATTCAAAATTTAAATTACCTTGAGTATAAAGTTCGGTAATAGGCTTTTCGGCCGATATAATTAAAGTTACATGACGCTCGTAAAATTCATCTACTAAAGCAATAAAACGCCTAGCTGCGTCATCATTAGTTTGCCCAAGCTGTTTTACGTTAGAAATAATAACCGTATTATATAAACGGCTAATCTCCATGTAATCTACTTGGCTACGTGCCGTTTCACATAACTCACTAAATTCAAACATTACAACGCATTTAGCTACTTTGCGTGTTTTGATTAGGCGTCCTTCTACTTCTATAGGCTCATCTAATTGCCCAGGCTCTGGCGATAGCTTATCGAAGTATTCAAATAGGTTCTTATCTGCATCTTCATCCAGCGGACTATGAAAAATTTCGGCTTGCTCTAAAGTACGTAACCGGTAATCAATACCTGAATCTACATTAACTATCTCTGTATTGAGCTTAACCAGCTCTATAGCAGGTACAAATCGTGCGCGCTGCAAGCCATTTCTGTAAAGATCATCAGGCACTATATTAGAGGTAGCAACAAGTACAATACCGCGAGCAAATAGCGCTTCCATTAAACCACCAAGTAACATGGCATCGGTAATGTCTTGAACAAAAAATTCATCAAAACAAATTATGTCTGTTTCAGCTTTAAAAGTGTCGGCTATTTTTTCTAATGGATTAGCCGTGTTGTTTAATTTTTTAAGCTCGTTATGGACTCGATGCATAAATCGATGAAAATGCACTCGCATTTTACGTGTGCCCGGCAGTGATTCGTAAAAAGTATCAACTAAATAGGTTTTACCACGCCCTACTCCGCCCCAAAAGTACAAACCTTTAATAGGCGTTGGCTCATCATTGTTAAATAACTTAGCAAAAAAACCTTTTGGTGCTGGCTTTGCCTGAGTTAAGTCATCGTATAGGCGTTGTAAATGGCGCACAGCATTTTCTTGCGCTGCGTCATGTACAAAGTCATCTCGCTTCAAATCTTGTTGGTATGTTTGCCAAGGAGTCATATCTATTTACAGTAAAAACGCAGTTTAATTTGTAAAGCATATTAACACGCATCTTAACTCGGGGTATATTACACTTAATATGATTTATAATTGAATCAAGCATTCGTTAGTTATTTTCCCAAAGGGGTAGTTTTTATGGGCACAGTTATGTGGGTAGGTTTAATTGTTATTGTTGCTGTTGTAGCATTTTTTATTGGTGCATTTGTTACTAAAAAACAATTCAAGCAAGATGAACTAAAAGAGCAAGCTGAACAAGCACAAAGCGCGCTTGAGCAGTATCGCCAAGATGTCGCTGATCATTTAGCGAATACAGGTAAGCTCGTAAATAAGATGAAAGAGAACTATGACCAACTGCTTAGTCATGTTGAGGACACAAACCAGCTTCTTTTAGAAGATAGAAATAAAGCACCAGCAGAACCTTATTTCTCTAAAGAAACAACAGAACAATTACAAGCATCTTTAAAAGAGCGTCGTTCAGACCGTTCTTCTGCAGAAGCACAACCAGCTGATTACGTATCGGGTGAATCTGGTTTATTTGCTGGTCAAAATAAAGTTTCAGAACATTCTAAAGCATCTTGATGAACTTTTTTTAGACCCCATAGTCTTTAGATATAACAGCTTTGTTGTTTTATCTTAACAAACCAAAAAGGGCTGCTGCAAAGTAGCCCTTTTTGGTTTTTGCTTTATCTTAAGTGGAGTTATCCCTGACTATGAAAATGAAATTATCACTTATCAGCGCAGCTATTTTATCTACAAGCTTATTAATGAGCCCTGTAGCATCTTATGCAAAAATGCCAATTGCAGTAAATGGTCAACAACTACCCACTCTAGCCCCTATGCTAGAGAAAATATCTCCTGGTGTTGTAAGTATCCAAGTTTCAGGCTCTAAAGAAGTACGCCGCCGTGCAGATCCACTCGAATACTTTTTTGGACAACAGCAGCCTCGTAGCCAAAAACGCCAATTTAGTGGCCTGGGTTCAGGAGTTATTATTGATGCCGATGAAGGTTATGTAGTGACTAATAATCACGTTATTCAAGACGCCGAAAAAATGGTGGTTACCCTTGAAGATGGACGTGAATTTGAAGCAACTAAAATTGGTACCGATACAGAGTCTGATATCGCTCTTTTACAAATAGACGCTGATGACTTAACTGAAATAAAACTCGCAAACTCCGATAGCTTACGCGTAGGCGACTTCGCGGTTGCGATTGGTAACCCATTTGGACTTAGTCACACAGTAACCTCTGGTATTGTTAGTGCGCTTGGTCGTAGTGGTTTAAACATTGAAGGTTACGAAGATTTCATTCAAACCGATGCTGCTATTAACCAAGGTAACTCTGGCGGTGCACTCGTTAACTTAAATGGTGAGTTGATTGGTATTAATACCGCTATTTTAGGTGCTTCTGGTGGTAACGTGGGCATTGGTTTTGCCATTCCATCTAATATGATGAAAAATCTAGTTGATCAAATTATTGAGCATGGTGAAGTACGTCGTGGCTCGCTAGGTATTTCAGGTCGTCCACTTGATGCTGGACTTGCAAAAGCACAGCAGCTTGACGTGAAACAAGGTGCTTATGTAATGCAAGTAATGGACGACACTGCCGCAAGTAAGGCTGGAATTGAAGCTGGTGACGTTATTGTTAGCATAAACGGTGGCGATATTAGTGGTTTCCACGAACTACGCAGCAAAATTGCTACGCTAGGTGAAGGCCGTGAGATAAAACTAGGCATTTACCGCGATGGTAAAATTAAAACAGTAAAAGTAACGCTTGATGGCGCATCTGGTGTTACAGCGACAGGCGAAGAACTACACCCCGCATTCCAAGGTGCAGAGCTCGAAAACGTGCAAAAAAACAGTAACAAAGGTGTTGAGATTACTTCAGTAGATCCTCGCTCACCTTCTGCTCGTGTTGGCCTTGAAGAAGGTGATATTATTATGCAAGTGAATCGCCAGCGAGTAGAAACGATTCGCGACATGAATAAAATCATCGACAGTACAAAAGGTAATATCGTACTTGGCGTGCAACGTGGTCGTGAGTCTATATTTATTTTAATTCAGTAATAAATAGCACTATTTAGTGTAATAAAAATAACAGTGGCACTTGCCGCTGTTATTTTTTTTATGTCATCATAAAGAGATTGCTCACTTACATAATAAGAAAATCGTGCTTAAACTAATAAAATTTATTCTTCCCCCTTTATTTGCAGGCCTAAGTATTGCTTTTTTAGTGGTTTTTTTCAGCCCTAATATGCGAGCGGCTTTACTACCAAATGTTCCCCTGCCAAGCGCTATGAGTGCGAGTCACCTGAGTTTTTCTGATGCAGTTAAACGAGCGGCTCCTTCTGTGGTTACTATTTTTTCAGAAAGTATTTCCAAAGAACCTCGTTATAAAAGAAAAAACACGGTACAAGAGCTAGGCTCTGGCGTCATCATGTCGCAAGACGGTTACATTCTTACCAACTACCATGTTGTTAATAATGCAGATCAAATTATGGTTATTCTAACCGATGGTCGACGCTTTTTTGATGTGCAGCTAATTGGTTTTGATACTATTACTGATTTAGCCTTACTTAAAATAAATGCAGATCACCTTCCGGTAATTCCTGTAAACGATAGCTATGTATCGAGCGTAGGCGATGTGGTACTTGCTATAGGTAACCCGCTTAACTTAGGTCAAACAATCACCCAAGGCATCATTAGCGCAACGGGTAAGCAAAAAATTACAGACAGTCCGTACAATAACTTATTACAAATGGATGCGGCTATTAACGTGGGCAACTCTGGCGGCGCATTAGTTAACTCCAATGGTGATTTAGTCGGTATTACTTCTGCGCAGTTTAAAACGCGTGAGAACTTGAATATTCAAGGAATATTCTTTGCGGTTCCTTACTCACTTGCTAAAAAAGTAATGAGTAAGCTCATTCGTCATGGTCGCGTTGTGCGCGGCTATTTAGGCTTTGAAGGCACAGCAGTAGATAGTACCGGCAAGGAAGTAAACGACAGTCTGACCCCAGTTACTGGCATGCGTATTACTAATTTAGACCCTTTGGGACCAGCATGGCAAGCGGGTATTGAAGAGCAAGATATTGTTATTAAAATTGCAGGGCTTTCGGTAGCAAATCCACAAAAAGTGCTGGAAGAAATAGGTAATACAGAACCAGGTAAAGAAATAGAATTTGAGCTTTACCGGAATGGTAAAATAGAAAAGATTATGGTGACTGTCGCAGAGCTTGAAACAAAGCTTTAATAAAAAATAATACCAACTTTCATAAATCGTCAATAAAAAGGTCGGATAGCAATTTGCGTATCCGACCTTTTTAAAATAGCTTAGCTAGTTAAATATCTACTTAACTACTTCGACGTTTAATATTTGCACCCAACGCACTTAGCTTATCTTCAATGCGCTGATAACCTCTATCAACGTGATAAATACGGTCAACAACAGTTTCACCCTGTGCCACTATACCCGTTAAGATTAAGCTAGCTGAAGCGCGTAGGTCGGTTGCCATCACTTGCGCGCCCGTTAGGCTCTCAGTCTCACCACAAATTGCGGTATGCCCTTCTAAACGAATATTAGCGCCCATACGCTGCAACTCAGGTACATGCATAAAACGGTTTTCAAAAATCGTTTCCGTAATCGTTGCACTACCATTTGCTACTACATTTAATGCTGTAAACTGAGCTTGCATATCCGTAGGAAAACCTGGGTGTGGAGCTGTTTTAATATTCACGGCTCTCAGTTCTCGGCCGCGCATATCAAGATAAATACTGTCGTTATGTACTTCTAAGTGTGCATTTGTTGCACGTAGCTTTTCAATCACAGGCTCAAGAGAATGAAAGTCAGTGTTTTTGCAAAGTACTTCACCGCCTGCCATTGCTGCAGCGACTAAAAACGTACCTGTTTCTATTCTATCTGGTAAAATGCTGTGCTCGCATCCTGCTAAACGCTCAACGCCTTCAACTTCAATGCGGCTAGTGCCTGCACCCGTAATTTTAGCGCCCATAGCAATTAAGCAGTTAGCTAAATCAATTATTTCGGGCTCGCGTGCAGCGTTATCAAGTATGGTTTTACCATCAGCGAGGGCAGCTGCCATCAATAGATTTTCGGTAGCGCCTACGCTTACCATTTCCATAAAGATTTCAGCGCCTTTTAAGCGACCGTTTACCTTGGCATTAATATAACCATTTTCAACGTTAATTACCGCGCCCATGCGCTCCAAACCCTGAATATGAATATCAACAGGGCGAGCACCAATAGCACACCCACCAGGTAAAGACACTTGAGCTTCACCAAAACGAGCAACTAAAGGGCCTAATGCAAGTACAGAGGCACGCATTTGCTTAACTAAGTCGTATGGGGCTAATGTCTTATTAACCGTTGCGCCGTCAATCACTAGCGTATCGCCGTGCCAATTAACATCAGCGCCTAGAGTTTTTAATAAGGCTTCAGTGGTCACTATATCGCGAAGGCGCGGTACATTAGTAAATGTACTTTTTCCATCAGCTAATAATGAAGCAAACAAAATAGGAAGTGCGGCATTTTTAGCGCCAGAAATAGTCACTTCACCAGCAAGTGAAGTACCACCTTGAATTACAAATTGATCCATTAAGAGGCCCTATTTATTGCGGTAAAATAAATTTTTGTTCACGCTTCCACTCTACAGGAGTAAATGCACGAATAGATACTGCGTGAATTGTGCCATCTGAAATTGTATTCATTAATGGGCCATAAACTAGCTGCTGCTTTTTAACTCGGCTTAAACCGTCAAAGCATTCACCTACTGCAACAACTTCATAATGACTACCATTGGCTTTTACATGTACTTCAGCTAATTGAAGTTCTTCGCGTAATAATGTTTCGACTTGGCTAGTTTCCATAACTCTCACTCAAATAGGGTTGTAACCTGACCCAGTTGCATTAAATTTTGCAATTGCTCAGGTAGGTTTTGCAATTCAAGGCGAATGCCTTGCTGCTTTAATTCTGCAAAAGAGTGAATTAACCAAGCTAAGCCCGCTGTGTCAACCCTAGATACACCACTTAGGTCGAAATAGATGATTTTATGCTTGGTTAATAGCTTGTTGTTCAGAAGCTGTTCATCGCCAATTGAATTTCGAGTAAGCTCACCGTTTACTCGAAAATGTTGTCCATCAACTTGGCTTATTGCCAATTTAGTCATTCGAGTTACTGCCTCTAAACTGAACTGGTAGCTGACTCTTTTGCTCTAAAAGGTTACTTACATTATCAATACCTTGCTGACGCAAAATACCTTGTAGCTCACTTTGTTTTGCATCTAGTAAACTAATACCTTCAGCAATCATATCGTACGCGCGCCATTCACCGTCACGGTCTTCGCGTACTTTAAAATCGATTCTGATATCAGGTTTACCATCTTCAATAATTTTAGTTTTAACGACAACGACATCTTTGCCTTTAAATGCTTGTTCTGCACCAAACTCAACTTTTTGGTTTGTATATTGAGTGAATACACCTGCATAAGTAGCAACTAAGTACTCTCTAAAAACACCAATAAAGCGTTGAATTTCTTTAATTGCTTTGGCTTTTTCAGCTTCGTCGGTAATTGCACGTACTTTAGATACTTCACTACCTAGTACGCGAAGTGCTGCATATTTGTAGTCGATATAAGGCATTAATTCATCTTCAACGATTACGCGAAGATGCTCTTGATTTTTAACAATTAATGGCTGATCTTTTTTAATACGTGCAAATGTATTATCGGCAACTTGGCGTACCATTTTATTTGGATCAACCAATTTAACATCTGCTGCACTTACGCTTTGAGTTAGCGTCATTGTGCCAATTGCTACAATAGCTAAAAACTTTTTCAACATAATAATTACTCACTACCTTGGTTGAATAAAAACTGCCCGATTAATTCTTCAAGTACAATGGCAGACTTAGTATCAGTAATTGAATCGCCATCACCTAGTGCTTTACTTTCCACACCAAACAAATCGTCAATTGCTTCATCTTGCTTGTTTTCAGTCACTGTTTCGCCTAAACAACGTTGTTTAGCCGAATCTGGAGAAATGACAGGGTGAATACCTAAGTACTGCTCACCTAAAATACCCGACGTTAAAATAGAGATTGAGCTTGTGTCTGAAAAACGACATAAATACTGTGCATCAATGGTCATGTTTACCACTGGTAAAAACTCTTGTGGGTGTACATAAATTGATTCAACACGACCAATTACAACACCACCTACTTTTACCGGCGCACGCGCTTTTAATGAGCCAATGTTTTCAAACTTGGCATTAAGCGTATATGTTTCGCCAGAGCCACTAATACCTGAATTGGCAACTTTAAGTGCGAGCATCGCAAAAGCTAAAATGCCAAGTGCTACAAAAAAACCAACTAAAATTTCTAATTTCCGTGAATTCATTATCTATACCCTATTAGCTGGTAAACATTACCGCTGTCAAAATAAAGTCAAAACCTAAAACTGCTAATGACGAATGAACAACCGTTTCGGTGGTTGCTTTGCTGATCCCTTCTGAGGTCGGCACACAGTCATATCCTTTATAAAGCGCAATCCAGGTCACCACTATGGCGAATACAAAACTCTTAATAATACCGTTTAGTATGTCTTGCTGAAACGACACTTGTGATTGCATGATTGACCAAAAACTACCTGTATCAACCCCCAGCCAATCTACACCCACTAAATGAGCGCCTATGATTGCTACGGCTGAAAATATCAATGCAAGCAATGGCATGCTTATAAAACCCGCCCAAAAGCGCGGTGCAATAATACGTTTTAGCGGATCGATTGCCATCATCTCAAGTGATGAAAGTTGCTCTGTTGCTTTCATTAAGCCAATTTCAGCAGTCAATGCGCTACCTGCGCGTCCTGCAAATAGTAATGCAGTAACAACCGGGCCCAGTTCTCGCAATAAACTCAGTGCCACTAACGGCCCTAAACTATCCTCAGCGCCATAACCAACTAATACGGTGTAACCTTGTAGAGCCAACACCATGCCGATAAACAAACCCGACACCATAATAATCAGCAACGATTGCGAACCGACCATATAAAGTTGGCGAACAAGTAACGGTGTGCCTTTTTTAAAATTAGGAACATGCGCAAGCGCACTAAACAGCATATAAGCCGAACGGCCAAGAGCCGCAAAACGTCCTAGCGTTTTATGCCCTAGCTTTTGAAATAAATCCAACATTATGCTTTTTCTCCAAGCAGTTCATCTGCATAAGCTTGAGCCGGAAAATGAAATGGTACCGGACCATCCGACAAGCCTTTTAAAAACTGTTGAACTAAAGGAGATTCATGATTGCGCATTTCATCAGGAGTACCACAACCAATTACACCTTGATCGGCGATAATTATAACGTGATCGGCAATACTCATTACCTCTGTCACATCGTGTGTCACAATTAAAGACGATAAACCCAATACTTCGTTAAGCGACTTAATTAGCTTAACCAATACGCCCATCGAAATAGGGTCTTGTCCTGCAAATGGTTCATCGTACATGATTAGCTCTGGATCAAGTGCTATAGCGCGCGCAAGTGCAGCACGTCTTGCCATACCGCCCGATAACTCAGAGGGCATTAAATCTTTAGCGCCACGTAGCCCAACCGCTTGCAATTTCATTAATACAACTAATCGAATAAGGTCTTCACTTAGCTTTGTGTGCTCTCTTATAGGAAACGCAATATTGTCAAATACCGACATATCAGTAAACAGCGCACCACTTTGAAAAAGCATGCTCATTTTAGTACGTGCTTCGTATAACTCTTTACGAGACATTTTAGGAATGCTGCCACCTTCAAATAAAATATCACCTGAATCTGGTTTAAGCTGACCACCAATTAAACGCAACATAGTGGTTTTGCCAATTCCGCTTGGCCCCATGATCGCAGTAATTTTACCTTTAGGAACGCTAAAACTCATATTTTTATATATGATTCTATTGCCTCTCGAAAAGCTAACATCCTTGACTTCTACTATTGATTGCGACAAGTCGCTCTCCATAAAAATGTTCACTAGTGCACCTATTTTAAAGCTTTTTTGTCAAAGATGGAAAAAACAATTCGTAAGATTTTGTAATACACCCATGAAAAGGATTATAAGACTCGCTCAAAACAGCTTAACCCCGGCTTAAATTTTTAAATTAGCTGTTTAAAAGCAGCATTGTTACGTAGTTGACCTTACTCTTTTATTTATACTTTCATCTTGGCTTTTGTTACTATTCG
The DNA here is from genome assembly GCF_015864285.1 of Pseudoalteromonas sp. NZS100_1. Lineage (NCBI taxonomy): Bacteria > Pseudomonadati > Pseudomonadota > Gammaproteobacteria > Alteromonadales > Pseudoalteromonadaceae > Pseudoalteromonas > Pseudoalteromonas sp. NZS100_1. The sequence goes on along the minus strand of NZ_JADYXN010000004.1, from coordinate 44,779 downwards.
CGCCATCCGTATTTTGTATAACTGGCTTAACACAATGGTTACCTCGTTTGTTATTTTAATTCTTGGTTTTGCAGCTCTTGTTTGGAGTGCAGACAGGTTTGTTTATGGCGCTGCGGCTCTTGCTAAAAACTTTGGTGTACCTACACTTATTGTTGGTTTAACCGTGGTAGCTATGGGCTCTTCAGCACCCGAAATGATGGTTTCAGCCTCTGCCGCTTTGGCTAATAAAACCGACACAGCAGTTGGTAATGCTGTTGGTTCTAATATTACAAACATTTTACTTGTGTTAGGTATCACAGCTTTATTTCGCCCTCTTTCAGTTTCATCAAGTACATTAAAACGTGAAATGCCATTAGTGATGCTCGTATCTTTAGCTACTTGGTATGTGTTCTCAGATAACTACTTTTCATTTAATGAAGGTGTTGCACTTTTGGTTGGCTTTATCGTATTCATCGGTGGGTTAATTATTGTATCTATGCGTGCAAAAAACCAAGATGACCCATTTGTCTCAGAAGCCTGCGACGATGTACCAAACGATGTACCTACGAAAAAAGCGGTATTTTGGTTAGTTGTCGGCATGATACTCCTACCTGTTAGCTCTCATTTTTTAATAGGTTCGGCTGTCGATATTGCTAAATACTTCGGCTTAAGCGACCTAGTAATTGGTTTAACGATTATTGCCATTGGTACTAGCTTGCCAGAACTTGCCGCTTCGGTTGCAGGTGTACTTAAAAATGAAGATGATTTAGCACTAGGTAATATTGTTGGCTCAAACATATTTAATATTCTAGCGGTATTACCACTTGCCGGTATTATTAACCCTTCTGCCATTGACCCATCATTAGTAAGCCGAGACGTATTAATTATGATTGGCGCAACACTTGCCCTAATTATTATGTCATTGAACTTTAGAGGCACCCAACGTATCAATAGAGTAGAAGGCGGCTTATTGCTAATAGCGTTTTTGGGTTACCAAGGGTATATTTTTAGTCAAGTAGGGTAAATGATGGCAACGCTAAATTTTATTGAACAAGGCCTTCGCGTTTTAGATGTTGAACGCCAAGCACTTAGTGATATTGCACAATATGTAGATGAAAATTTTCATAACGCGTGCCAATTAATGTACGACTGCGAAGGCCGTATTATTGTTATTGGTATGGGTAAATCAGGTCATATTGGCAATAAAATAGCGGCAACCCTTGCAAGCACTGGCAGTCCAGCATTTTTTGTTCACCCTGGTGAAGCAAGTCATGGTGATTTAGGTATGATCACTAAAAATGACGTGGTTATGCTTATTTCTAATTCAGGGGAGACCAGCGAAGTTTTAAATATCATTCCGGTTTTAAAACGACTTGGTGCCAAAATGATATCGATGACTGGCAATACGCAATCAACCATGGCGACCCTTGCTAATGTACATGTGTGTATTAAAGTAGAAAAAGAAGCCTGTTCATTGGGTCTAGCTCCTACATCAAGTACCACTGCAACGCTTGCGATGGGCGATGCCATGGCAGTTGCATTATTAGAAGCTCGCGGGTTTACAGCTGATGACTTCGCGTTATCTCACCCAGGTGGTAGTTTAGGCAAGCGCTTATTACTTACTTTAAAAGATGTTATGCACAGCGGCGCAAATACACCTATTATTAGCGTTTCACAAACAGTTAAAGACGCCCTTATTGAAATGTCTGCTAAAGGGCTAGGTATGACAGCCATTGTTGATGAAGATCAGCAGCTCGTGGGATTATTTACCGATGGCGATTTGCGTCGTATTTTAGAGCAAAGAATTGATATTCATACAACACAAATAGATGTTGTTATGACTAAGTCATGTACTACGGCTACACAAGATATTTTGGCTGCTGAAGCGCTTAATATTATGGAACACAAACGTATAAATGGCTTAATCGTCGTCAATGATAAAAACCAACCTATTGGCGCATTAAACATGCAAGACCTATTAAAAGCAGGAGTGTTATAAATGCAATTTGAAGAACTCTATCAACCGCTGAGCGATGATGCAAAAGCACGCGCTAAAAAAGTAAAGCTACTTATATGCGATATTGATGGTGTATTTTCTGATGGCCGTATTTATCTTGGTAATCAAGGTGAAGAGCTAAAAGCATTTAATACAAAAGATGGTTTTGGCATTAAAGCGCTTATAAACAGTGGCTTTGAAGTGGCTGTAATTACTGGTCGTCATTCACAAATAGTGCAACAACGTATGAGCAGCTTAACCGTACAGCATATTTATCAAGGCCAAGAAAATAAGCTCATTGCCTATCAAGAGCTAAAAGACAAACTCAACCTTAGCGATGAACAAATTGCTTATATAGGTGATGATGGTCCTGACATGCCCGTTATGGAATTAGTCGGCTTTGCTGTTGCAGTAAATGATGCCCATCCACTTATTAAACGTTTATCACACTATGTAACGCAAATGCCTGGCGGCTTTGGTGCAGTAAGAGAGCTCACCGACTTACTTATGCTTGAAAATGGTAAAGCATTGACTACACAAGGCACTAGTTCATGAATGCAGCGCGCATAATATTAAGCGTTTTATTCATTAGCTGTATGGTTTGGCTTTGGTACCCTTATTTTACACAAACAAATATTGTGCCTCAGACTGAGCCTGAAGTTATTGCCAAGCCTGATTACATAGCCATAGAACTCAAACAAACAGCCTATGACGAACAAGGTAAAATTAGCCACAAAGTCACTGCGGCTAAAATGGAGCTATATCAACAATTAGGTTTTACGTTTTTTGAAAAACCTATTTTTACTTTATATAACGAAAAGCAAACGTGGCAAATAAATGCAGACGAAGCAACATTATACGAAGACAAACAATTAATTTTAGAAGGCAATGTGGTTGCCAAAAACTTAACCGATAACGCCATGATAGACAAAATCAATGCTGATAATATTCAGGTAGATATAAAGCTATTAACAATGCGTTCGGAGCAACCCGTTATCATCACTGGACCCAATTTAAAAATCACTGGTAAAGGCCTAGAAGCCGACTTAAAAACCGAAGTGATAAAACTAATTAACCATACGCGAACCATATATTATGACCAATAAAATATTAAAATCACTTATTATTCCTACACTTATACTAGCGTTTAATAGTAGTGCTGCAGAGCAAAACACGCAACCGGCTGCAAATCAAATTTCAATAAGCGCCGATAAGCAAGAAGGTCAATTAAAAGCTAATGTCGGGATTTTTGAGAAAAACGTTGAAATTATTCACGGTAACCGCCGTATCACAGCCGACCGCTTAGAAGTACATAAACGCGATGAACTTGGCGATAATAAACAATTATTAATTGCTACAGGTAGCCCTGCGCACTTTGAAGAAAAGCAATCAGATGGCACGACTATGAGCGCCAGTGCTGACGAAGTACGTTATGATGTATCTAAGCGTTTTTTAACGCTTGTTGGTAATGCACAAGTATCGCAAGCGGGACAAAAAATAAATGCTAAAAGCATTACCTACGATATAGAGCAGCAGCTAATCAGTGCCGAAAAAGATGAAAACTCAACTGACCGCGTTCACACAATTTTAGTACCAATCGAGACTAAAAAAAGTAAAAAAAGCGACAAAGGTCAACCATGAGCACATTAAAAGCAGAGCTATTAGCAAAGAGCTATAAAGGCCGTGAAGTTGTAAAAAACGTCGGCCTTGAAGTCAAAGCTGGCAGTATTGTTGGCTTACTTGGCCCTAACGGCGCAGGTAAAACTACCACGTTTTATATGATAGTAGGACTTGTACCTAGCGACAAAGGTAAAATATCGATAGACGATAACGATATTACTCTTTTACCTATGCATAGTCGTGCTAGATTAGGCATTGGCTACTTACCGCAAGAGTCTTCAATATTCAGAAAGCTGACTGTTTATCAAAACTTAATGGCCATTTTAGAAACGCGCAAAGAGTTAAATAAACAAGCTAGAGAAGACACTCTCGATAAATTATTAGATGAATTTAGCATACAACACATTCGTGATAGCCAAGGTATGGCATTGTCGGGTGGCGAACGTCGTCGTGTTGAAATAGCACGTGCGCTGGCAGCAGATCCTAAATTTATATTACTGGATGAACCATTTGCAGGTGTTGACCCGATTTCGGTATTAGACATAAAGAAAATAATAGAACATCTTAAAAATCGTGGGATTGGTGTATTAATTACCGATCATAACGTAAGAGAAACCCTTGATGTTTGTGAAAAAGCCTACATTGTTTCTCATGGGGAGCTGATTGCATCAGGTACTCCAGAACACGTATTAAATGATAAAACAGTACGCGATGTTTACTTAGGCGAGCAATTTAGGCTGTAACATTTACGCCATGTCTTTAAGCATCTGCTAGTATTAATTATAACAACATAAAAGGATTGTTAGAGATACATGAGGCAATCACTACAGCTGCGCATGGGCCAGCAACTTACAATGACTCCACAGCTGCAACAGGCTATTCGTTTGTTGCAACTCAGTACATTGGATCTCCAGCAAGAAATACAAGAAGCTCTCGACAGCAACCCGCTATTAGAGGTTGAAGAACCAGACTATTCCGAAGACGCTGCAGGTAAAAACGAGCAAAAAGCAGATACAGATGACATAACTGTTAGCGCATCTGCCGATGATGCTCCAAGCGAATACGAACAAGATAGTGGTGAAGCACTTGCAAAAGACACGCTAAGTGACGACATGGCTATGGATGTTAGTTGGGATGAGTACATGAGTGCCGCCCCAGCAGCATCATCGGGTCCGATGCCTGAAGACGAATCAATATACCAAGGCGCCTCTACTGAAACGCTTCATGAGTATTTAATGTGGCAATTACAACTAACGCCATTTAGCCCTACCGATGAAGCCATTGCTATTGCTATTGTAGAAGCCGTCGATGATTCAGGCATTTTAACACTAAGCTGCGAAGAAATTTTAGAAAGCTTTAATCAAGAAAACGAAGAAGATAACGAAGTTGAACTTGATGAAATTGAAGCAGTATTAAAGCGCATCCAACTGTTTGATCCTGTCGGTATTGCTGCACGTAGTTTACAAGAGTGTTTATGTATTCAACTTAACCAGTTTGATAAAGAAACACCTTACATTAATGAAACGAAAATGATTTTAACCGAGCATATTGATTTATTAGCAGCTCGTGACTATCGTACATTAATGAAGAAGACTAAGCTCAAAGAAGAAGAGCTTAAAGAAGTAATGACATTAATACATACTCTTAGCCCTAAGCCTGCAGATACTATTGTAAGAGAAGAGTCTGAGTATGTTATTCCTGATGTGTCAGTTAAAAAAATTAAAGGCCGCTGGGTTGTTGAGTTAAACCCAGATAGCATGCCTAAAATTCGTGTTAATAGCCAATACGCTGCAATGTCTCGCACTGTAAAATCCAGTGGTGACAGCCAGTTTATTCGCTCGCATTTACAAGAAGCTAAATGGTTTATTAAAAGCTTAGAAAGTAGAAACGACACGCTATTAAAAGTAACAAATTGTATTGTTAAGCAACAACAAGGCTTTTTTGAACACGGTCCTGAAGCCATGAAACCAATGGTTTTAAATGATGTTGCTGAAATGGTAGAAATGCACGAATCAACAATTTCGCGCGTAACAACCCAAAAGTATATGCACACACCCCGTGGTATATTTGAGCTTAAATATTTTTTCTCAAGCCATGTAAGCACCGAAAACGGTGGTGAATGTTCATCTACAGCAATCCGTGCGCTTATCCGAAAATTAATCGCAGCAGAAAACTCAGCAAAACCATTGAGTGATAGCAAAATAGCGGATATATTGGCTGAGCAAGGAATTAAAGTAGCGAGACGTACAATCGCAAAATACCGCGAATCTCTGGCTATTCCACCGTCAAATCAGCGTAAAAGTTTGATTTAAGACGCAAAAAAAAGAGGGTAATGCTTATGCAACTAAACTTAACTGGTCGTCACGTAGAATTAACCGATTCACTAAGAGACTATATTAATACCAAATTTGCGAAGCTAGAAAGACACTCTGATCATATTAATAATGTTCATGTCATTCTCGATGTAGAAAAATTAAATCAAAAAGCAGAAGCCACCATACACGTAAGCGGTGCTGAGCTATTTGCCTCTACAGAACATCAAGATATGTATGCCGCCATTGACTCGTTGATCGACAAGCTCGATCGACAAGTAATTAAACACAAAGAGAAGCTTGCTCGACACTAATATGATGAAATTAAGCTCACTTATATGCCAGGACTGCAGCAAAGCTGCGGTCCTTTTTAATAGCAAAAAAAGAATTTTAGAGTTCATTAGCGAACTTGCTCACGACAAACTTCCGTATTTACCGCAACAAGATATTCTTAATGCTTTAATGAGCAGAGAAAAATTGGGTAGTACAGGTATAGGGCGTGGCATTGCGATTCCTCACGGAAGAATGAGCGGCGCAGAAGAGCCATTAGCTTTAGTGCTCGTTAGTGAAACACCAATAAATTTTGATGCTATAGATAATCGCCCTGTTGATATTTTTGTCGCACTCATCGTACCAGATGGCGATAACCAGCAGCACTTAAAGACTCTAGCAACCATTGCTGATAAACTAAACAACAAAGATTTTTGTAAACAGTTACGCAGTGCAAAATCAGATACTGAGCTTTACCAAGTTATTGTCAATCAATCATAGTTTTATAAAGGGTGTTAAATGGAGTTAATTATCATAAGCGGCCGTTCTGGTTCTGGAAAGTCGGTTGCTTTACGCGTTGTAGAAGATTTAGGTTATTATTGCGTAGATAATATTCCAGTTAACTTGCTTCCTTCATTAGTTCGCAGTGTGTCTGATAGCTATGATAAAATTGCTGTTAGCATTGATGTGCGTAACATCCCTAAACAACAAGATGAATTTAACGATATTCTTGAATACTTGCCTGGCTTTGCAAAACCTACGTTATTTTATTTAGATAGCGACGATCAAACATTGATCAAACGTTTTTCTGAAACTCGTAGATTACACCCACTATCAATTGACTCGTTGCCTCTTGATTTAGCCATCAAAAAAGAAAAAGAATTACTTGATGTATTAATCACCCGCGCCGACTTTATGATAGATACAACTGATTTAAGCGTTCATCAACTTGCTGAATCTATTCGTGAAAAGATTTTAGGTAAAAAAGATAAGCAACTGATTGTCACGTTTGAATCGTTTGGTTTTAAATACGGTATACCAAAAGAAGCAGATTACGTATTTGATGCACGCTTTTTACCAAATCCACATTGGGAACCTGAATTAAAACCTTTAAATGGGTTAGATCAACCTGTTAAAGATTATTTGGCCAATCACAGCATAGTACAAAAATTCACATGGCAAATTCAAACATTTGTACAAACGTGGTTACCGCACTTAGAGCGAAATAACCGTAGTTATTTAACCATTGCCATTGGGTGTACAGGCGGACAACATCGCTCTGTATATTTAGCGCAAACTATCGGTGAAAGTTTTGCAATGACACATCCCAATGTAAAAATTCGCCATCGCGAACAAGAAAAATAATATAGCTGAATAATCACCTGTTCAGCTTAGGTAGAGTAAGTTATGCATTGTGAAGACACTTTTTTAATAAAAAACAAATTAGGATTGCACGCCAGAGCAGCCACCGTGCTTGCCCAATTGGCAGTGCAGTTTGATGCGACTATTACATTATTTCAAGATGACAAAGAAGCCGCAGGCGATAGCGTACTTGCACTAATGTTACTTGAAAGTAGCCAAGGCAAAGAAGTAAAAGTTGTATGCAAAGGCCCCGATTCTGAGCAAGCTTTACATGCTGTTGGAGAATTAATAGCACAACGTTTTAATGAACAAGAATAAACAGTTATAAAAATAATGCTCGCATTACTAATGCCCCAACTAAAACAGATATATAAAATAAATACGGTTAGTGACGCCAGTTAACTCACCTCCCCTCATAAAGTAATATAAAAATTTATAAAGGACGCCAATGCCTGAAGCTTTTGAACAAGATTACCCACTACAACAACTAAAGCAGGTGACTAAGTCACTTAATAGTGGTCAATTTGTTCAAGTTAGGCGCATGCTCGCAAAAACAGCTCCTTGTGATACCGCATTACTGTTAGAATCATCACCGCATAAAATTCGCCGACTACTTTGGCAGTTGGTTGATCCCGATGTACAAGGTGATGTTCTTGAAGAACTATCAGAAGATGTACGTTTAGGCATTATTGCCCAAATGGAACCTAAGCACATTGCAGCCGCAACCGAAGATATGGGCCACGATGACTTAGGTGAAGTATTACGTAGCCTACCTGACACCGTTTACAAAGACGTTGTTAGCGCGATGGACATTCAAGACCGTGAACGTGCAACACAAGCACTCTCATATCAAGAGCGTTCAGCCGGTGCGCTAATGAACACCGATACGGTGACCATTCGCCCCGATGTTACGCTTGATGTAGTACTTAGATATATTAGGCTACGTGGCGAGTTACCAGAAGGTACCGATGACTTATATGTTGTTGATAAGCATAACTGCTTTATAGGCGCTTTATCACTCAGTACATTATTAACTAATCCGCCAGAAAAAATTGTTCGCGATTTAATGGATGAAGATTGTGAATCTATCCCAATCTCAATGGATGAAAGTGAAGTAGCTCAATTATTTGAGCGTCATAATTGGATATCGGCCCCCGTCGTTGATGATAACGATCAGCTCCTTGGTCGTGTCACTATCGATGACATCGTTGACGTAATCCGAGAAGATGCCGAGCATAGCTTGTTAGGCTTAGCCGGTCTTGATGATGAAGAAGATACCTTTGCCCCCGTACTAAAAAGCTCTAAAAAACGCTCAGTTTGGTTAGGTGTTAACTTGCTGACTGCACTTGCAGCTGCTTTTGTAGCTAGCTTTTTTGAAGGTACTTTAGATGTGCTCCCTATTTTGGCTGTACTTAACGGTATTGTCCCTTCTATGGGTGGTGTTGCAGGTAGCCAATCGCTAACGCTTGTTATACGTGGTATTGCAGTAGGTCATATAAATCAAACAAACCAACGCTTCTTGATGATGAAAGAGCTTGCCATTGGCGCACTAAACGGCGTTTTATGGTCGCTGTTAATTGCAGGTGTTATTGCCCTATGGCAATGGGACTTTATGCTTGGTGGTGTACTCGCCTTCGCTATGTTTATGAATTTAGTTGTAGCGGGAGTTGCTGGTGCAAGTATTCCAATAATTCTTAAAAGAATGAATATAGATCCTGCGCTTGCAGGTAGTGTAGTACTGACTACAGTGACAGACATTGTAGGTATATTCGCCTTTTTAGGTACTGCTACCTGGTTGCTGGTGTAAATTAGAAACTTTTGCAAATAACTAAAGTAAAAACACTTAGGGTAAAGCTGCAATTATGGAAGCGGATATCAAGAATAAAAATGAGACACCTAAAAAAACGCTAAAACAAAAAGGGTTATCAATATTAAAAAGTATATTGGTATATGGCTCTATATTTTTCGTTATTTACACTGCAGTTAATTGGTGGCGACAACCTGTGATGCCAGCTAATCCGCAATTGCAATTAACAGATTATAAAGGGCAAAACATTGACTTAGCCGCAATGAGCCAAGATAAACCAACGCTTGTATATTTTTGGGGAACTTGGTGTCCTATATGTAGCGTGACATCTCCTGCAATAGATGAACTCTCCGCAGAAAACAATTATCCCGTAGTCACCATCGCAATAAAATCAGGTTCTGATCAAGAATTACATAATTATTTAAATGAGCATGGCTACAGCTTTACAACTGTAAACGATCAACACGGTGAGATATTTGCCGATTGGCAAGGACAAGTCACGCCATCCTATATAATCTTAAAAAATAATAAAATGACGCAAGGGCTAACAGGCATTCAGCCTCTATGGTCACTTAAGTTGCGTTTGTGGTTATCATCAACGTTTTAAGAAAAACTAAGTATTAGATATTAAAAAACGACTTATTAAAGTAGACATTTATTGGCTATATTAACTATAGCCAATAAATACAGAAGTTCACTTGGTTTTCGGTCTTACAACTGTAGAGCAAACTACTAACGTGTGCTTTGACGATTACCGCCTACTTTTGGTTTAGTATTTGCCTTTTTAAATTGGCTAAAACCGGTATGTCGCGTTAGTGCAGGACGTCCGCGTTTGCTGCCACCTTTACCTGCTTTTTCATCGCGCCCTTCTTCAGGCACTAAACAGTTAGGCCCTTTACCAATTAAATTAGCTTTACCCATTTTACGCAGTGCTTCACGTATCATCGGCCAACCTGCTGCATCATGGTAGCGTAAAATTGCTTTATGCAATCTACGTTGGCGTGCACCTTTAGGTACTGGAACAACTTCGGTATTATTTTTAATATTACGCAAAGAGTTCATCTCTGTGTGATAAATAGTCGTCGCATTAGCCATAGGTGACGGGTAAAAATTTTGTACCTGATCAAGCTTAAAGTCGTTTGATTTAAGCCATAAAGCCATGTTTACCATGTCTTCATCTTTTGTCCCTGGGTGAGCAGATATAAAGTAAGGAATTAAATACTGCTTTTTGCCGGCTTCTTTAGAGTACTTATCAAATAATTCTTTAAATTGATCATACGCGCCCATACCTGGTTTCATCATTTTTGATAATGGACCATCCTCTGTATGCTCTGGCGCTATTTTTAAGTAGCCACCTACATGATGGGTTACTAATTCTTTAACGTAACGAGGGTCGCGTACAGCTAAGTCGTAACGAACACCAGAAGCAATCAATACCTTTTTAATACCTTTAACTTCACGTGCTTTTTTATACAAGTCTATTGTTGGAGTATGGTCTGTATCCATGTGCTTACAAATTTCAGGATACACACATGATAAACGCCTACAGGTACTCTCTGCCTTTTTGCTCGTACAACGCAGCTTATACATGTTAGCCGTTGGACCACCTAGATCAGAAATAACACCAGTAAAACCCGGCACTTTATCTCTAATCTGTTCAATTTCTTCAATAATTGATTCTTGCGAACGGCTTTGAATAATACGCCCTTCATGCTCCGTAATTGAGCAAAACGAACAACCACCAAAACAACCGCGCATAATATTAACTGACGTTTTTATCATGTCATAAGCAGGTATTTTAGAGTCGCCGTAACTTGGGTGAGGAATACGCTGATACGGTAAACCAAACACAGCATCCATCTCATGTGTTTCTAGTGGGTATGCTGGCGGGTTTACCCAAATAGAGCGATCGCCGTGTCGCTGAAACAGCGCTCTTGCACAACCAGGGTTTGTTTCTTGATGTAGAATACGTGAAGCATGGGCGTATAAAGGTTTGTTAACACTTACTTGTTCATAAGCAGGTAACTTAACATAGGTTTTTTCCCACGGCTTAGGACGCGCAGGCTGAACCATAATTGGTTTTGCAGCTTCCGCTTTTAAATCAATACCCGCTTGTTTAAATTCAGATTTACTACAACCAACATCATCAGCGCCGTATGGATTTGGAATAGGATCAATTTTACCAATTTTATCGATAGCGGTAGAGTCGCTACCACGCCAACCCGGTAAAGGTTCTTTTCGAATAACAGCTGTGCCGCGAATATCTTGAATAGTGTCCATGGTTTCACCCGCAGCAATGCGGTGTGCAACTTCAACTAACGGGCGCTCTGCGTTACCGTAAATTAAAATGTCAGCTTTTGCATCAAACAAAATACTACGACGTACTTTTTCTTGCCAGTAATCATAATGAGCAATACGACGAAGGCTAGCTTCAATACCACCAATAACAATCGGTATTCCTTTGTAGGCTTCACGGCATTTTTGTGAGTAGATCATTACGGCGCGATCTGGGCGTTTACCGCCTACGTTATCTGGGGTGTACGCATCATCGTGGCGCATACGCTTTTCAGCTGTATAGCGGTTAATCATCGAATCCATGTTACCGGCTGTTACACCAAAAAATAAATTTGGTCTGCCGAGTTCCATAAATGCGTCTTTAGAATCCCATGCAGGCTGGGCAATAATACCCACTCTAAAACCCTGCGCTTCAAGCACACGGCCAATTACCGCCATACCAAAACTAGGATGATCGACGTACGCATCGCCACTAATTATTATTATGTCGCAGCTATCCCAGCCAAGTGCATCCATTTCTTCACGTGTAGTTGGTAAAAATGGCGCGGTGCCATAACATTCAGCCCAGTACTTAGGGTATGAAAATAAGGCGCGCTTAGCTTTGAGAGTGCTCATAATTGTGGCCGTAGAATAACAAAAGGCGCGAATTATACCCTACTAAATTGTTTATATATACAAAGCATATTGCGCCTTAAATTCTAAATCGTTCATTATCTTAAATAATAATAAGTTAATCTTTTTTAGCGTTTATTTATAAGTTCGATTTTTAAAATAAGTATGCATACATAAAACACTCTCCACTTCCCCAAGTCTTTAAGCAATTTTACTGATTCTATGCTTCAACATCTTATTGGTTCATTTTACAAAACCAAGAAATGTAGAATCAAAACTTTCAACAAGTGTATTTATTTCATAGCTTCATTAAAAATATAGCTCTAACGGTATTCATGCAACTAAGTAACAATTAATAAATTATTTTTGGTTTATAATCTAATTCATACTATAGTCCATTAATAAAAGTTGTTGTATTTCAGCTCAAAAAACGAATAAAGGTGTGCTTATTAAGCTATTAAAAATATTAATTAAAGGCGTACTGTTATTACTATTAGTACTCGTACTGATAGGACTGATACTTCCTCAAAGTTATAGTGTAAATAAAACAATTGAAATCAATGCAAATATTGACGTAGTAAAGCCGCTTGTCACCGACTTTAGTCAATGGCAAAAATGGTCTCCGTGGGAAAAGGTAGACTCCAGCATACGCTTTACTTTAGGCGAACCTAGTTCTGGCTTAGGGGCTCATCAGTCTTGGAAAGGGAAATGGGGTTATGGTGAAATGACCATAACATCGATAAGTCAAAATAAGGTCAGCTTTAACATACTTTTAAATGCTGAACATATTATCAGAGGAACATTTAATTTTAGTGAGCAAAACGGTATTGTTACTTTAATATGTAATATTGAAGGGCAAACAACCGCTCCTTTGATATCTGGCTACACCGCAATATTGAGCGAGTATGTGCTGCGTAATACAGTTTCGCTGGGATTAAATAACCTTCAAACCGTTGCACAACTTAGTGATCCACAAAGGATAATGCAAAGTCATGACAGTCAAAACAGCACAAGCGAGAATTAACCTTGCCAACATCATTGAATCCTTACTTGGCTATCCTATAACTAAAGTAGGAAGTAACGGCGTGCTACCTACTAACGAGCAAAATTACGATATTAAAGGCCAAATTAAACCGCTTTATCATATCAACAGTGAAAACTCTGTTTTAGCTCGCGCCCAAAAGCGCCAAGATTTGCTACTAATAAAACAACAACAAAATATAGAGTCAATTTTAGCAATGGCTATGGGGTTTTGCCCTGATGTAGCAAGTAGTAAACAACCTGATGTAGATTGGGTAGAGCATTTTATAGCGCTGTGTGAAGATACTTCAAATGAGTCAATGCAAACTTTATGGGCTAAAATTTTAACGGGAGAAACGCTTAACCCGGGGACGTTTTCAATTAAAAGCCTACAAACATTAAAGCATATGACACAGCGAGAAGCTGACTCTTTACAAAAATGTGTTTCGCTTTCAGGTTACAACGAAAAAGACGACAGTCACTTTATTTTACTCGGTTTTTATAAAAAACCATCTTTGTTCGATTTACTACGAAAAGGCAATAAAGTATCTCTAAATTTAGGAAAAACAGGCATTAGCTTTCCTGATATTTTAACGCTCATGGATCTTAATTTACTGTATAGAAAAGAGATTGAATCTGCAGTGCTTAAAGCAGGGCAAGAACTTACGCTTTCATTTTTATCGCAAAAAGTAACGTTAAAAGCAAAAAGCAGTGATTTAGTATTGAGCTATTATAAATTTACTCAAACAGGTGATGAGCTATCTAAACTTATTAACTTCCCAGTAAATAAGGTCTATAAGCAACTGATTAATAATGCGTTGGAAGGAGAGTTTGATTTAGCGTGGCACGCTATAAAATAATATGCCACGCTTTGTTCAATTAGAGGAAACTAATTAAAAATGAACCTGAATACCCGCAAATGGGCCAGATGCATCAATATCAGTAGTAATATCATCTACATCATCAAGTTCTAATATCATAGAGCGGTAACCTGCTTTAATAGCAACATCTACCGCTAAATTATCAATAAGTTCATACGCTACACCTACTTGATAATCTTGTACTTTGCTATCGTCAATAGCCAAAAAGCTACCTTCAAAAAATACACTTAAACCAGTAAACGGTAAGCCTGCTTCAGCACGGCCATATGCAAGTGGAACAAAACCAGAGAAGTCTTTGGTTTCGGTAAAGTCAGTGCCACCATTTTGGGTAGTGCCACTTACAACAATATCACCATCAAATTGTTTAACGTTTAAACCTAAGTCAATCGAGATTAAATCGTTATCGAAAATCTCGTAGTAAAAGATGTAATCAATATGCGTTAAATCGCTTACTGTGTTTACAGTAGAACCCACAACATAATCAGAGCCATTAAAGCTAAATGTATCTGCAAGCTGTGCAGAACCATTTAGCTCAAGCTCTGTATACTTTAGTTTAATGTTTGGAACTAGTGGCACTGGGTGCTCAAGTGCCGCGTAGTAACTTACAAAAGTCTCATCCTCAAAATCAAAATCTTGAGATGATTTATCTTTATAAGAAAATTGACCATCGTTATCTGACTTCCACCCATCAACACCTACGTATAAACCTAGTAGAGTGTCAGCTTGCGCTGCGGGTGCTAAACATGCCATTGAAAGGGCTGCTGCTAAACAATACTTTTTCATTTTTTATCCTTGAGCTAATAGCTCGCTAAGTTCGATTAAAGCCGCATTGGCTCTAGAAATATAATTTGCCATAACTAAAGAATGGTTAGCCACATAGCCAAAACCATTCCCGTTTAAAATAAGTGGGCTCCACACTGTTTCTTGGGTTGCCTCAAGCTCACGTATAATTTGCTGAACACTTACACGTGCATTTTTCTTTTCAAGCACATCATTAAAGTCATACTCTATCGCTTGTAAAAAATGCAGTAACGCCCAAGTAGCACCGCGCGATTCGTAAAACACATCGTCAATTTCTAACCACGGTGTTCTAACTTGCTGCTGCAGTGGAGCAAGAGTTGCTTGTTTATTAGATGAATTACCCGCTAAGTCAGTATTCACTTTCTCTTGGCCAACACTCGCACTTAAACGCTGGCTTAAGCTACCCAAACGTTTTTCAGCTTCTTTAAGCCAACTACGTAAGTTATCTGCTCGTGCGTAAAACTGGCTATCGCGTTCATGTTCATTAGCAATTTGTCCACGATATACCATTAAATAATCAATACCTTTTTGGTACTCACCTTCAGCGCTTGGCCACGCCCATGCTTCAGAGCTTATATTAAACTGTGGCTGTGCCTTTTTAAGTGCTTCATGCTCAGTTGATTGTGATTGCGAACGACTAAAATCTTTACGCATAGAAAGCGATAAATCACGCACCATTTCAAGTGCGCCATATTCCCACGCTGGCATATCATCCATAATAATACTTGGCGGTATCACATCATTTGATAAGTAGCCACCTGGTTTATCAAGCAAAGTGCTAGCAACTGTAATAAGCGTTGATGTAGTTACATAACCCGTTACTATTTTTTCATTATGAAGCTGCGCTTGCTCTTTCGCGTTTGCAACAACATCGAAACGTGCAGGCTCTGTGCTCCAATAAACAGCAATTGCGTAAAATATAATAAGCAGTAAAACAACTATTCCTGCTATTTTTCCTTTGTGTTGCGACATGTGTACTCCTAGTGATGAGCGTGTTGAGTAGATGGTTTTGACTGCGTAGCTTGCGCTTCAAGAGACACCACTTGAGCGTTAGTAAACAAGCGATTACCGTCACTAAAATATAGCGTGAGTTTACGTTCTTGCCCTACTTTTAATGGCTCTTGTGGTTCAAATACCATTAAATGATAACCGCCAGGTTGAAAACTGACACTTTCGTGCGCTTTAATTTCAACTGATTCAACTTGTTGCATTTTCATCATGCCGTCTACATGTGAATGCTCGTGTATTTCAACACGGCCTAAGCCATCAATAGTTGCCTTAGTTAAAGTTGCTGCGGCTCCACTGTGATTTATTAGCGTTAAATAACCTACAGTTGAAGTACTGCCAGGTAAAAACTCTCTAATTTGCGCGTTAGTTACTTCGAGTACAGCCACATCAGAACCATGATCGTGCCCTGAGTGCGCCGCCAACGATGACGAAAAAAAACTAAATAGTAATGCAGAAGCCATCGAAAAACATAGTTTCGTCATCATTCTTATCCTTATGAGAACTGTAAATTACAGGCTAAATTTAACATAGTTAACCTATAATAGTCAGTCAAATTAAGGATTAAGAGGCTACTTTTTTGTTATCGGCAACAAGCCAACACAACACTGCAACAAATAGTAACGGCCATGCAATCATTATAGATCCGAATAAAAGCGCTAAAACAGTCCCTACTAATGCCACCACACCCGCACCCACTAATCCCATAGTAATTAAAGCCACTACCGCCACTACAGCAACAATTGCGGCCAAAGCACCTACAAGCTCGAGCCCTGCCCAGCTAATATCAGCAATCCATAACGGCAACTGCCAAGAATCAATCTGCACAAACGCTATTAAATCAGTAAACAGTAATAAATAGATAATTACACATACTGCCAAAGCTTTCATAGTAATTCTCCTTATACCAACCAGCTTATATATGAGGCCTATTTAACGATAAGAAAATTGCGCTATAACTAGGCAGAAATTTTTATATCTAGTGGTTCTAAATAAAAAATTTTTAACAACGTTATAGAGTGATTTAATTCGTTAAATTGTTCAAATATTTATGCCTGTTGGTATTAATACTCTTTATTTTCAAGGCAGCAATGCGCTATAAAATAACCAAGTGCTATTGCAAACGGAAAACTCAAAAATAATAAAATAGTAACTACACGTGTTGCCCATACCGGAAAGTCCAATCGATGAGCTAAACCACTACAAACACCCGATATTTTTTTATTCAGAGTATCTTTATACCAACCTCGTTGACGATTAAAGCTATTCATAATATTCCCCTTAAGCAGTTTGTTTTAAATCGGTTTTTAAACTTGTTTTTAACTGGGCTAACTCAGCATCTATTTTTTCATTTTTAACTAAAGCTTCAATTTGTGAAGCAGTCGTATTTGCAGGGTCAGTTAACTCATATGCTTCTATTTGCGCTTCAATACTTTCTACACGCTGCTCTACTTGATCAAATCGAGATAGTGCATGAGCTACTTTATCGCTTTGTAATTGTGTACTGATTCGCCCTCTAGCAATAACAACATTATGACGCTGCATCAATTGAGCTTGCTTAGTTTTAGCCATAGTCATTTTTTGCTGTAAGCGCTCGCAATCAGCTTTAATTTTTGCGATAGACTCTTGCAAAGTTTCTAATTGCGTTTGCTTATTTACAATGCTTTCGCTAACACGCTGCTTCTCAAGTAAAGCTGACTTAGCAAGGTCATCATTGCCTTTTTTAATCGCATGCTCTGCTTTAGTTTGCCAAGCTGCTAATTCTGTTTTTTTAGTATCAATTTGACGATTAATTATTTTTTCTTCACACAATAAAGCGGCAGCTGTAGTACGACACTCATTTAATGCATCTTGCATGTCGGTAAGCATTAGGTTTAAAAGCTTTTCAGGGTCTTCTGCTTTATCCAGCATGGCGACAATGTTTGATTGAATTACATCATTTACGCGGTTAAATATTCCCATGGTATTCTCCTGTTGATTTTTAATTAATTTCAACAAGGAGAGTCCAAGAGTTGTGCCAAGTTCATCAAAAAAAATAAAGCATTTAAAATCATAGTGATAAATAACAAGCACTCTAGTTTTTAGTGACTTCCAGCTGAACAGCATAGAGTGTAATTGGCCAATAAATCATGCTTTTGACTAATATTTAGGATCAAAAAAGCCACTCGAAAGTGGCTTAAATTTAGAACTTTTAAAGCTTAGCTTTATTCTGGTACAAAGCTTAATGCTTTATCCATTACCGATAAATCAGCTTGCTTACCATGACCACTTTCAGAAAGATGGCGTCTAAAACCTCGTGCACCAGGCTGCCCCTGAAAAATACCGAGCATGTGACGTGCAATATGCCAAAAATTAGCACCCAAACGCATTTCTTCTTCAATGTAGCTGTACATTGAGCGCACTACGTCGTGGCGTGATTGTGTGTTTGCAGCATCACCATAAATTTTCTCATCAACGTCATTGAGCATAAATGGGTTACTGTAAGCTTCACGCCCAATCATTACACCATCAATATGTTGTAGATGTTCTAGGCTCTGCTCAATTGTTTTAACGCCGCCATTTAGGCTTAAGTCTAGCTGCGGATAATCTTTTTTAAGTTGATAAACACGTGGGTAATCAAGCGGTGGGACTTCACGATTTTCTTTTGGGCTTAAACCATTAAGCCATGCTTTACGAGCATGAATAATAAAATCATCACATCCTACTTTATGAGACGCTTCAATAAGCGCACATAAAAACTCATACGAATCTTGCTCATCAATACCAATACGCGTTTTAACAGTTACAGGAATACTTACTTCGTTTTTCATTGCTGCAACACACTCAGCAACTAATTGAGGCTCAGCCATTAAGCATGCGCCAAATCGACCATTTTGAACTCTGTCTGACGGGCAACCTACATTTAAATTTATTTCGTCATAGCCACGCTCACCTGCCAGTTTTGCACATTGCGCAAGCGCTTTAGGATCAGAGCCACCAAGTTGCAGTGCAACTGGGCCTTCGTGTTTATTAAAATGTAAGTAGTCGCCTCGACCAAATAAAATAGCCCCTGTGGTTATCATTTCTGTATAAAGCACAGTATGTTTAGTCATTTTGCGATGAAAAGTACGACAATGGCGATCAGTCCAATCAAGCATTGGTGCCACAGAAAAGCGTCTATCCAAAGTACATTTATTCAAAGCAAACCTCAGGGTATTAAAGTTATTAAGCACAGCTTAAAAGGCGCTGCATTTTACACAAAAGCCTAGCGAGCATCAATGTAAAGAAAACACCTAAAAACCAAAATAATAATCTACACCAATTAAAATAAACCATATGACTCTGCTAAAGCCCATTTACCTGTGAGGTTAAACTTTCAACAGCTATGTTTATTTTTAGGTAAGGCAAAGTCTACGTGATGTGGCTACCCCTATAAATAGGCGATAACGCAGTATAAATACCAAACAGATGTTGCCCTTTGGATTCGCCCTTGGGGCGATTTACCTTTGTAGCCTACATAGGTTTAGATTAGGGACATTAACAGAACACAAAAACTTTGCCCCGTTTTTTAGCGAGCCCACAAGGTTACAAACCTCACGCCGCGATTAATTCCCCTAGATAAAACAAATCTTAAAACTGAATATTTAACAGGCTCAATATATTAACGCGACTATTATTGATTAATTTGTCTGTGCGGCAATAATGAAACTAATACAACTGCAGCAAGACAAGCACATAACCATATTTCATAAAGCGATTATCTACCTTAGGGATATATTTTTTGACGAGCAATAATTCGATTCCATTAACGCCGCTAAGCCAAAAATATAATTTAAACTTTAAATTTATTTAAATTCACTCTTAAATTTGCGATGTATCGGGCAATACTTTCATTCGCTTCTGATGTATTTTTTGCACCTGTAGACGTTTCTATTGCAATGTTAGTAATATTAATCAGGTTTTGATTTATTTCACTTACAACAGCAGATTGCTCTTCTGCTGCGGTAGCAATCTGTAAGTTTAAGTCTGTAATTTCATTAACAGCGATGGCTGAGTTGGCAAATATTTCTGACGTTTGAGTACTTTTTTGCAGGCACTCGTCAGCACTATTAATGCCTTTATTCATACTAATAACCGCATTTTTAGCTTCGCTTTGTAAGCGAGTAACCAGTCCTTGTATATCAATGGTTGAAACCTGCGTTCGTTGAGCAAGCGCTCTCACTTCATCCGCAACTACTGCAAAGCCTCTACCAGTATCACCAGCGCGTGCAGCTTCTATAGCCGCATTTAAAGCAAGTAAGTTAGTCTGTTCGGCAATGCTTTGTATTGTGTCTAAAACACTACCAATGCTGTTCGTTTCAGTAACAAGGCACTCTATTACAGTGCTTGCTTCATCTATTTCTTGAGCTAAACGCTGAATAACAACTTTTGCTTGTGAAGCTTCTAATTTCCCCTTTGATACACGCTCTTTAACTGCTTCAGTTACGTCCGATGCATTTTGGGTATTACTAGCAACCTCTTGGGTAGTACAATTCATTTCCTCTACAGCGGTTGAAACCATTTCTGTCTCAGCTCTTTGCATTTCAACATTAACGACTGTTTCTTGCATTACAGTTACAGCAAACTTTGATGATTCATCTAATTGGGAGAGGTGTATATTAGCCTCGTTTATTGTTTCTCTTAGCATTAGTAAAAATTTATTAAATGCTCTCGCTGTATCTCCAGTTTCATCACCAGCGCTCTCGTCAAGTTTTAAAGTTAAATCACCATCGCCATCAGCTATTTCAATCAATCTATTTTTTAGCTTATTCACTGGTAAAGCAATTGCTCGACTGATCAAATATGATAAAGCAACGCCAACAATGACGGAGAATATAAATATATAAAGAATAAAATGAATACCTTGTTTTTCATCATTTTCAGCTTGGAGCGCTGAATTTAAGGTAAATTTTTGGATCTGGGACAGTAAAGCTATAAGCTTTTTATCGAATTTATCTTCCGCAACCTCTATTGATTTTACTTTATTACTCACACTAGAAACGGTCTGCGTTTTAGTCATCTCAATAACATCACTAATACTCACAGCAATACTTTGATACTCTTTATTTAAAAGCTTTAAATCGCTCGCGAGAGACTTAAAACTCAATTTCGCTTTTTCACTATGCAATTTATCAATTGAGTCAGTGACAAATTTTTCTGACTTATCAAATTCACTCTTAATTTTCTGTGTTAATGAAGTGAGTTTTTGCTCAATTTCTGCATTGTCACCCTCTGGATTTAAACTTACCTGTAATAAAGCTCGCTGAAATAATATTGTCTGTTCTAATTTATGCTCAGACATTTTAGAAAGCATATTGCTAAGCGGTATATCTCGCTCAGCTATATCAACTAGCTCTATACCAATTTTATTCATTTGTATTAAAGATATAACTCCGATCACAAACATTAGTAGTATTTGTGATACCCCTAGAAGGTATATTTTACTTGTAATAGACAATTTATTTAACATTTCAGACCTCTTAATAATTTAGGTTTAACCTAACTCTACAGTTACAAGTCAACACATTAAAAAGGTCTGGTAATAGCTAAACCCACAACAATTGCTTCTTCATTATCAATAAAATCAACAGCTATAGTGGGTGCAATTCCAAAATCTCCTATATGAAAATCATAAGCAGAACTTATGCGGTATAAATTTTCATTATGAGGGTGAGCTCCGCCAATTCTCTCCTCACCATAGCCCACACCTAAACGTATACTTTTGGTTGGATGATAATAAAGCGAAGCCAAAGCTACAGCAGTACCATCGCCATGATGAGCATCGTTTGTACGCTCAAATATCACCCCAGCGCCCCAACCTTGAGTAAACTTATATTCATATTCAACACCAAACGTAAACTCAGTCTCACTATCAAAATGTGTAGTACCAATAAAAAAACCAGGAATATGCTTTACCTCATCACTGGCTTGAGCAATTGGAGCTAAAAAAGTTAATAAACATACCGTGAGCTTTACAGTTTTATTTTTCATAATTTTCTCTTTTAAATAAGGAAACAAAAAAACTCCCACACTACATCACCGTCAGTATTCCTTATAACAAAGCTAAAATGTAATAACTAAATAAACTGTTAAAAAAAATTTATTTCATATGTGGGGCAATATCACTAGTAAATATAGGAAGGGTTGCTTACTTAGTAAAATTTTTTATGAAATCATTCAAGACTATAAATGACGCAGTTTTATTTATATGAAACATGCTTATTTTTGCTGGGTGGGGTAACTCTTATCACTAATCACGATAGCAACATAGATTGAGGGCTATATTAATACCTATTCTCTGTACAGCACTCTATAGAAAGAAGTAAGGGAACACTTAAAAAACGTTGAGAGGAAGCTACGAAGATATTAAGTCGTCATTAGATCATAATGATCGCCAAAAACCCAGAACAGCAATATAGCGTAACGCCTTGCACCTCTAAGTAGGGACTACTTTTAATTAAATACCTGCAAGCCAAAATAATGGGCTATGCCATTTAAAATATTGGTAATCGCAACCGAGCTTAAAATAAGCCCCATAATTCTACTTATTATACTTGCACCACTATCACCAATTAATTTATGTACATGCGTTGCAAGCAGTAACAAAACCAGTACAACCGCTAATACAGCAAGCATCATTGAAGACGTTAGTAATTGCTCAACCCAGGTATATTCTTCATTACGAGTCATTAATACGGCGCCTAACATAGCGCCAGGGCTCGCGATAGACGGAATCGCAAGCGGAAAAATAGCGGTTTCAGTGCTGTCGCGTACACTTTTAATTTCGGCTTCAGGTTTACTTTCACCAAATATCATTGAAAGCGCAAAAATAAGTAATATGATACCGCCGGCTATTTGAAAAGCCGAAAGTGGAATTTCAATTGCGTTAAGTAATTGCTCACCTGCGAGTACAAAAAATAAGAGCACTAATGCAGATACGCCTACCGCTTTAAATATAACTTTACGTTTAAATTTCTCATCATCACCACGTGTGACTGCAATAAATACAGGTACAGTGCCAATGGGGTCAATAACCGCAAAAAAGAAAATAAATATAGCCAATAGTTCGTGCATTACTGGGTTTCCTAGGTAAAAAGCGCTTAATAAAAACGCTGCAACTACAACACAGTATGTTAGTATATCACGGTAGCATAAGGATAAGAGTAATGATGAATATAGAATCACTCGTAAGTAAAGCAAAACAAGTTTGTGACAACCGTGGTGCGCGTTTTACGCCTATCCGCGAGAAAGTATTTCGTCTATTAGCCAGTGCACAAGGTGGTGTTGGTGCATACGATTTGCTTGAGCAATTAAAAGTAACTGAAACAGGTGCTAAACCTGCAACTATTTATCGTGCATTAGACTTTTTAGCTGAACTAGGTTTTATTCATAAAATTGAAAGCACAAATGCATTTATGCTGTGCCATCATTTTGATCATATTCACCCGGTACAATTATTAATTTGCGATACATGTGGCTTTGTTAAAGAATTACACTCGAGTGTAATTTCGCATGAGCTTAATAATCTAGCTGCCGAAGGTGGCTTTGTCGTATCAGGGCAAACAATAGAAGCACATGGTAAATGTGAATCTTGCAGAGCATCATAATCCTTCAAAGTTATCCTTAGTGACTATACTCAAACTATATAGTCATTTCACAGAACAAATTTAAGAGTAGCCACTATGAATGTAGAATTCATCAATCCTTTTTTATCTTCTTTAATTAATGTTTTAAGCACTATGGCTCAAACTCAATTGAAGCCGGGTAAACCTCGCATTAAAACTGATGAGATAGCCTGTGGTGATGTATCAGGTTTGATTGGTATGGTTGGCCCGCAAACGCGAGGATCATTTTCAATTACATTTGATGAAGGATTAGCATTAACCATCATGGAGCGTATGCTTGGCGAACGCCCTGATATCATAGATGAAGAAGTTACCGATATGGTTGGCGAAATAACCAACATGGTAACTGGTGGTGCTAAAAATTTACTTGGCGAGAAAGGCTTCGACTTTGATATGGCAACGCCTATTGTGGTATCGGGTAAAGGTCATACAATTACTCATAAAAGCCAAGGTAAAAAGATCATCATGCCATTTAGCTGTGACGCAGGTAATGCAAACATTGAAGTTAGCTTCGATAAACTATGAGTTGGCAGCAAAAGCAAATTACATTAAAACCTCGCCTGCGAGGTTTTCATATAATTGATGGCGAAATATTATCTCAACTTCCTGAACTGGCGAGTTACAAAATAGGCTTGTTACATTTATTTATTCAGCATACCTCAGCGAGCCTTACAATAAACGAAAATGCAGATCCCACTGTTCGTATGGACATGGAAAGCCATTTCAATAAATTCGTTCCTGAGCGTCAACCTTACTACCGCCACGATTATGAAGGTGATGACGACATGCCCGCGCATATTAAAACCAGTACGTTAGGCTGCGAGCTAAGTATTCCTATTTCAAATGGTTATTTAGCGTTAGGTACATGGCAAGGCATTTATTTAGGTGAACATCGTAACTCAGGCGGAGCTAGACGTATTATAGCAACTATTCAGGGGGAGCTATTTTAACAAAAGCTTCAGGTTTCAAAGTATTAGCTCTTCTGTACCTCACTCATACCTCATAACTTCAAAGTACGACACCTTTCTTGTGGCGCTGAGCTCGCGCGAAGCGATAGCTTCTAACAACCAAAACTTCAATGCTGAATATTGCACATAGAATAAAGTAGATAAGAGAGATTTTAAATTATAATTTTATTTATGATTTTTAATATAGAAAATTTTGAAAGGATATAAAAAGATTGGAGCGGTACACGAGGCTCGAACTCGTGACCTCGACCTTGGCAAGGTCGCGCTCTACCAACTGAGCTAGTACCGCATTTTTACTTCTTTAGTTATTTACGTTGGTGCGCGACAGGTCGCGTTCAACATTCTAGCAACTGAGCTAGTACCGCATTTTTACTTCTTTAGTTATTTACGTTGGTGCGCGACAGGTCGCGTTCAACATTCTAGCAACTGAGCTAGTACCGCATTATATTTTCATTCAACACTACAATTTCTTTTGGTTAGAAATTGGAGCGGTACACGAGGCTCGAACTCGTGACCTCGACCTTGGCAAGGTCGCGCTCTACCAACTGAGCTAGTACCGCATTTTTTATTTCTTCAGTTATTTTACGTTGGTGCGCGACGGGTCGCGTTCAACATTCTAGCAACTGAGCTAGTACCGCATTTTTTATTTCTTCAGTTATTTTACGTTGGTGCGCGACGGGTCGCGTTCAACATTCTAGCAACTGAGCTAGTACCGCATTTTTTATTTCTTCAGTTATTTTACGTTGGTGCGCGACGGGTCGCGTTCAACATTCTAGCAACTGAGCTAGTACCGCATTTTTACTTCTTCAGTCATTTTACGTTGGTGCGCGACAGGTCGCGTTCAACATTCTAGCAACTGAGCTAGTACCGCACTATATTTTCATCCAACACTACAATTTCTTTTGGTTAGAAATTGGAGCGGTACACGAGGCTCGAACTCGTGACCTCGACCTTGGCAAGGTCGCGCTCTACCAACTGAGCTAGTACCGCATTTTTTATTTCTTCAGTTATTTTACGCTTAAGCGCGACAGGTCGCGTTCAACATTCTAGCAACTGAGCTAGTACCGCATTTATTGATGGTAATTCAATCACTCAAATACACTAACCCCGCGTGGGTTATCGTCTTGAGCGGGGCAGGATTCTACAATAATACAGTCTGTTTGCAAGTGTTTTTTACAAATTAAAGAAATTTTCTCTATAGACTTTTAATTCCATAATCGAATCTTTAATGTCATCCAAAGCAAGGTGTGAGCCTTTTTTGTTCACTTTTGCAAGCACTTCTGGTTTCCAGCGACGTGCTAATTCTTTAATAGTACTCACATCAAGATTTCTGTAATGAAAGAAGTCTTCAAGCTCGCGCATATATTTATTCATAAAGCGGCGGTCTTGACCAATTGAATTACCACACATTGGCGAAGTGCCTGCTGGTACCCACTGCTTTAAAAACGCTAAAGTTTGCTCTACAGCATAGGCTTCATCAAAGGTACTTGCTTTGCAGCGAGCTGTTAAACCCGACTTACCATGTTGAGTAGTACACCACTCGTCCATGCCATTTAGTAATTCATCACTTTGATGAATAGCTATAGTTGGCCCTTCGGCTAATATATTCAGGTCTGCGTCAGTGACAACCGTCGCAATTTCGAGTATTTTATCGGTCTCTGGTTCGAGCCCTGTCATTTCAAGATCGAGCCAAATTAAATTTGATTTATTAATAGTCATAATTACCTAAGCGGTGCTTTCCTTTAGATCCAACGCATTTCGATATATCATATTAGCATCAACCGTCGAGCTAAAGCTTTTTTTAGGAAAAGCGACATTTAACTAAGGTTATAGGCCTCCAGTGGCAAAACAAAAAAAATTAAGTAAAGGCCAATCGCGTCAGATCAAGGCCAATCACCAAAAGCGCATTAATAGCGCAGACTCAAGACCGGCTAAAAAAGGGGCGCAAGAATGGCAAACCGATAACTTAGGTCAGGTCGAGAGCGCAATTGTGATCAGTCGTTTTGGCCAACACGCCGATGTCGAAACACAAAATGGCGATGTACTTCGCTGTAATATACGCCGTACTGTGTCTAATTTAGTATGTGGTGATGAAGTATTATTTCGCCGTGCCAAAGTAAGTGAGGGTGATTTAGCCGGTGTAATTGAAGCCACGCAAGAGCGTCGCTCGCAACTTACCCGCCCTGACTTTTACGACGGTGTTAAAGTTATTGCAGCCAACATTGACCAAATACTCATGGTATCGGCTGTATTACCCGAGTTTACACCCAGTATTATCGACCGTTATTTAATAGCCTGTGAAGATATGGGCATTGAGCCAATTTTAGTGCTCAATAAAACCGATTTAATTGACGAAGCAGGCCTTAACGAAATACAAAAAGTTCTCGATATCTATCGTAAACTTGATTACCAAGTACTCCTTGTTAGTAATATATCAGGCGATGGTATTGATAAATTAAAAGAAGTACTTGTTGATAAAAATAATATTTTTGTTGGCCAAAGTGGTGTGGGTAAATCAACCCTCGTTAATACTGTTTTGCCAAATGCTGAAATATTAACTAAAGAAGTATCTGAAAACAGTGGCCTTGGCCAACACACAACAACTGTTTCACGCCTTCACCATTTACCAAGCGGCGGTAACTTAATCGACTCACCAGGAATTCGTGAATTTGGTTTATGGCATTTAGATGTTGATCGTGTAACGTGGTGTTTTAAAGAGTTTAGAGAATTTATAGGCGGATGTCGCTTTAGAGACTGTAAACACTTGAACGATCCGGGTTGTATCGTTAAAGAAGCTGTAGCTGATGGCAAAATTTCGCAATTGCGCTTTGACAGCTACCACCGAATTTTAGAAACAATGGCTGATGGTCGTGCCGGTTCTCGCGCACCTCGCGTATAATTTAGGAAAAAACTGTGAGTTTAGACAAATTTAAAATCGCAATGCAGTATGCAATGCCAAAACATTTTATTTCGCGCGTAGTCGGTAAATTAGCTGCTGCTAAAGCGGGCGCTTTAACAACCACGTTAATTAAACTATTTATTAAACAATACAAAATAGACATGAGCGAAGCACAATATTCAGACCCTGCTCATTACAAAAGCTTTAATGAATTTTTTACCCGTCCTTTAAAAGACGGCGTGCGTCCAATGGTAGAAGATAGTGACATTATTATTCATCCAGTGGATGGCGCAATCAGCCAGCTAGGGGATATTGTTGACGGACAGCTAATACAAGCTAAAGGTCACGATTACAGCTTACAAGCGCTACTAGGCGGCTCACAAGATGATACTACACCATTTTTAGGCGGTAAGTTTGCGACTATTTATTTAGCGCCAAAAGACTATCACCGTATCCATATGCCAATTGATGGCACCTTAAGTAAAATGATATACGTACCAGGTGATTTATTTTCAGTAAATCCGCTTACAGCGCAAAATGTGCCTAACTTATTTGCACGTAACGAACGCGTAGTCGCAATTTTTGAAACTGAAATTGGTCCGCTTGCTATGGTACTTGTTGGCGCAACAATAGTGGCAAGTATCGAAACTATTTGGGCCGGAACAGTAACACCACCAGCAGGTAGCGATGTATTTAGTTGGAAATACCCAACCACAGGCGATAACGCCATCACACTAAAAAAGGGTGAAGAAATGGGTCGCTTTAAATTAGGCTCTACTGTGGTACTTGCATGGGGTGCTGATAAAGCTGAAATACTAGATGACCAACTACCAGAAGTGGTAACTCGCTTAGGTACTGCGTTTGCAAAAATTAACGACTAGAATCAATCGTTAATTCGAAATTAAAAAAACCGCGTTTAATTAACGCGGTTTTTTATTTTTGAAGGGGTAAAGCCTTCACACGCGTAAAGCGCAGCTTTCTCTAACCTCTTTATGAATAAATCACTTAAAACCTTATTGCACAAAAAGAAGTAAAAGAGGAGTAAATGAGAAAACACCAAAACATAATAATTACGAGCTTTGCTCGTCACGCCAGCAAGCTGTGTGTCTTCAAGTAAATTAACCACGGCGTCAAATTTTACCGGTAGGCGGAGAGCTTGCTCCCGCGAGAAGCGAAGCTTCTAATTACTTAACTTAAAAAGATTAAAAGCTAACAAGTAAAAGTTTTTACTTCACACCACACTCTTTACACTCTAAATCTTTAATCACTTTAAAGTGCTGTTGTTTCAAAGTAAGCGCATCAAACGTTATAAATACACTGCCACTTAAGTGACCTAATACTAAGTTAAGCGTAAGCTGCGCCTGCATAGAGCCTATTACACCAAGTAGCGGGCTAATCACTCCTGCGTTACTGCAATTTATAACGGGTGTATTGTCGCCCTGTGGAAAAACACAGCCATAACACGGGCTATCACTTTGCCTAAAATCAAAGCCTATTAACTGCCCTTTAGTTACTAAAGCTGCACCAGAAATTAACGGTGTTTTATTAGCAATACAATAACGATTAACGCTATAGCGAGTACTAAAGTTATCAGAGCAATCAAGTACGATGTCGGCACCTTTTAGCATGTTAGCTGCATTATTCTCATCTAACTTTTGGCAATACGTTACTATGTTTATTTGATTATTAAGACTCGCTAATACTTTACCCGCCGCAGCGACCTTGTTTTGCCCTAAGTGGTTTATTTTATAAAGCACTTGGCGCTGTAAATTTGAAAGTTCAACTTCGTCATCGTCAATTAAAATAAGCGTTCCAATGCCCGCCGCAGCTAAATACAAAAGTGCTGGGCTACCTAAACCACCAGCCCCCACTACTGCAACCGTTGAGGATTTAAGTGCTAACTGCCCTTCAAGCCCAACTTCTTCAAGCAACAAATGGCGGCTATAACGAAGGGTTTCTTTTTCGCTTAGCTCATTCACGTTTACCAGCCTTGTTAGTATTAATTTGCACTGCTTATGGCTACTTGCAGAGCACTTATAGCCTCTACGTAATTATCAGCCTCGGTAATCGCACGCACTACGGCAACACTGCCTACGCCGGTTTTCGCTACCTGCTCAGCACGGCTTAAGTCAATACCGCCTATTGCCACTGTTGGATAGCTTTGCATAAGCGGTACAAATTTAATCAGCTTTTCAAGACCTTGTATTTGCCCTGTCATGTCTTTTGTTGTGGTTGGGTAAATAGCACCAAATGCCATGTAACTAGGGCGATAATTATGCGCACGCAGCATTTCATAAAAGCCATGAGTAGAAAGCCCAAGCCTTAACCCAGCGTCTTTAATTGCCGCTAAATTAGCAATCTCTAAATCCTCTTGCCCTAAATGCACACCATACGCACCATGCTTAATAGCTAGCTGCCAGTAATCGTTTATAAATACCTGTGCGTTGTATTGCTTGCCCAGCTCAACAGCTTGCTTAATGAGCGCATCAAGCTCGTCTTGCGTTTTATTTTTAACGCGTAACTGCGCTGTTTTAATGCCTTGTTGTAAGCATTTTTCTAGCCAATCGGTGCTATCAACAACCGCATATAAGCCCAGCGATTTACTTTCACAAGGCGCAAAATCTGCCGCCATATTAAAATCAAGCGGCACATCAAAATCTAGTTCATCACCCAGCCAGCTACCTGGCTCAATAACTTGTGGGTAGTCAGCTAAATTAGTAGGGAACGATGTATGAGCAACCGGTCCAATCCCCTCGCCGTATCGAACAGACTGTTTTAGCCCTTGGTTTATATATGCCTTAGCTAAAATAAAGGCATCTTTTAATGGGTAGTCTTTAGCTAAACACGCAGCAATTACCGAAGCCATGCTACACCCGGTGCCGTGGTTATGCGGTGTTTGTATTTTTTGATTGCCTAACCAATATTCTTCACCACTTTGCGTATTACTATCAATACAATAATCAATGCAGTAGCCACTTGGGTAATCCCAATGTCCGCCTTTAATAACAACGGCTTTAGCGCCCCAACTTAATAGCTTATTAGCCGCTTCTTTTATTGCAGCTGGACCAATTAAATACACACCGGTTAATAACTGTGTTTCGTGTGTATTTGGAGTTATTACATCCACCAGCGGCAGTAAGCACTCTTTTATTGCGCTGACGGTATCTTCTTCTGTTAGTAAGTCACCGCTTGAGGCAATAGCGACAGGGTCATATACAATAACGGGAGGCACAGGCCACTTAGTTTTATAATGACTTATATGTTCGCTGATCAACTGAATTTGCTGCACATTGGCTAACATGCCAATTTTTATCACTTTGGCTTTCATATCTTTTTCAAGCGCTAGTAACTGCGATTCAATAATATCGGTAGACACTGCATTAATAGCCTCTACGCCTAAACTATTTTGTGCAGTAAGCGCCGTAATTGCCGTGCAGCCATGTACACCAAAACTTTGCATTGCTTTTATATCTGCTTGAATACCTGCACCGCCGCCAGAATCAGAACCGGCAATTGTCCATACTACGTTATTCATATTCTTTCCTTACTGCTGATGCCAAAATGGCATACCCATTGTTGGGGTTGATGGGGCTGCAACGTCTTTTTCAGGCATTGCTTTTGCTTGATATGCAAAGCGCCCTGCTTCAACTGCGGCTTTAAATGCGCGGCTCATAGTAATTGGGCAACCCGCCCCTGCAATGGCTGAATTTAATAATACCGCATCATACCCCATTTCGAGTGCTTGGCAGGCATGCGATGGCAAACCTAAACCGGCATCTACTATTAATGTGGTATCGGGTAAGCGCTCTCGAATAGTTTTTAAATTATAGCTATTTAACAAGCCTTTACCGGTGCCTATTGGCGCCCCCCACGGCATAAGCACCTCACACCCTAGCTCATTTAAGCGCTGGCAAAGTACTAAGTCATCGGTGCAATAAGGCAATACTTTAAAGCCATCATTAATTAATATTTTTGTGGCTTCAAGTAGCGCAAAAGGGTCAGGCTGTAAATTGTAATCATCGCCAATCAGCTCTAGCTTAATCCAGTCGGTGGCAAATACCTCTCGGCACATTTTTGCAAGCGTTATCGCTTCTTTAACACTGTGGCACCCTGCAGTATTAGGGAGTATTTTTAAACCGGTATTTTTTATTAACTGCCAAAAATCATCACCTGCCGCTGCACTTTGTTGGCGCCTAAGCGACACGGTTACAATTTCAGCGCCAGAGGCGACTATCGATTGGGTCATAATGTCGGGCGACGGATAAAGTGCAGAGCCTATTAATAAACGACTCTTTATTTGCTCTCCATAAATAGTTAAACAGTCTTTAGTTTGCATGAGCTTTATCCGCCTTGAATGGGTGACAGCAACTCAACACTGTCGCCTTCATTAAGTACATAGTTACTGTGCCGACTTTGTGGAATAAATTCGCCATTAACAGCCACAGCAAAAGGCGCGACTGCACCAAAACTTTGAAGTACCTCAACGAGTGCTTTACTATTAACATTAAGTAGCTCGCCATTAATTGTAATATTCATTCTACTCTCACTCTATTCGTGAAACTGCTTGCGCCACTAATGCCGGCGCCAACATATAACCATGTCGATACAAACCGTTAATGCTAATTACATTACCAACTTGTGATACTTCTGGGCGGTTATCGCTAAATGCAGGGCGTAATCCGGTTTGAATACTAAGTAGTCGTGCTTCGGCAAACCCGCTGTGTACGGTATAAGCCGCTGAAAGTAATTCAAGAGTTGAGCGTACGGTTGCGGCACCATTGTCTTGTGACTCTATTTCAGTCGCACCAATTACATATTCACTGTTAGGTTTAGGCGCTATATAAATTGGATAACGCGGGTGCATTAAACGCACAGGCCTGATTAAACTTACCTCTGGTGCGTATAACCTTGCTACTTCGCCGCGCACACCTCTAAGCGGTTTATCATCTTGAGTATTTTTAGCACCAAGCCCACGGCAATCAATAATGTAATCGAAGGGTCGATTGTTTATTTTGTTGTCGCCAATGGTTACGCGCTGATTAAATACAAACTTTACTTTGCGTTTGTTGAGCTGTGCAAAGCTGGCTTTATAAAATGCTTGGTTATCTATTTGCCCCTCGCAGGGTAAAAATAGACCTTGGTTAAAACGCCCTGCAAGTTCAGGTTCAAGCATTGTAATTTGTTGAGTATTTACATGCTCGGCAGTGTGATCAGCTAGCGGTTTTATACGCTGTGCAAAGCTTTGTAAATCGCCTTTGTCCTGCTGGTGCGCAATGACCAAAGTGCCTTGCTGCTGAAAAAAAACGTCACTTTCAAGTTCAGCAATAATACCCGGCCAGCGCTTCATTGAATCAAGACCCATTAAAGCTAAATCAGTCTCGCACAATACCGACTCTGCAAGTGGAGCAAGCATTGCTGCTGCCACTTTACCTGCGCTATTTTGTGTACGCTCATCGTCTGCTTCAAAAACAGTGACATGGTGCTGTTTGCTCAGCGTAAGCGCAGCTAATCTGCCCGCTAAACCAAACCCAACCACCGCAATGCTATAAACCATACAAACCTCCAAAGCAGTTATTAGTAGGTGCGAATTTACTTCGCACTTCTTCAATTTTTAAAGAAGCGAGGTATAAAACCTCACCTACGTCTGCATCTAACTTCTAGCGATAATTACTTTATACCGCTTTATGGTAAATCTCTGAGCCTGTTTGCTTAAACTGGTCAGATTTAGCTTTCATTTCGGCTTCTACATCAACCATTTTTATTTCAATAGCGTCGCCAGCGTTATTAGGATCAATACCACGTGTTTCTAAATCTTTAGCGTAATCGCGTACTTCTTGGCTAATTTTCATCGAACAAAATTTAGGACCACACATAGAACAAAAGTGAGCCACTTTGCCTGATTCTTGCGGCAGGGTTTCGTCGTGATATTCGCGAGCACGGTCTGGATCTAAACCAATATTAAATTGGTCATGCCATCTAAACTCAAAGCGTGCTTTTGATAAGGCGTTATCGCGCTCTTGCGCGCCCGGGTGACCTTTTGCTAAATCGGCGGCATGCGCTGCAATTTTGTAGGTAATTAAGCCTTCTTTAACATCTTCTTTATTTGGCAGACCTAAATGCTCTTTAGGTGTTACATAGCAAAGCATTGCACAGCCGTACCATGCTATTTGAGCCGCCCCAATACCAGAAGTAATATGGTCATACCCTGGTGCAATATCGGTCGTTAACGGGCCTAAAGTGTAAAATGGCGCTTCATCGCAATGCTTTAATTGCTCATCCATATTGGCTTTAATCATGTGCATTGGCACATGCCCTGGGCCTTCAATAAATACTTGTACGTCGTGCTTCCACGCAATTTTAGTCAGTTCACCTAATGTGCGCAGCTCACTAAACTGTGCTTCATCGTTGGCGTCAGCAATCGAACCAGGGCGAAGTCCATCACCGAGTGAAAAACACACATCGTATTGTTTTAAAATTTCGCAAATGTCTTCAAAGTGCGTGTATAAAAAGTTTTCTTTATGATGCGCTAAACACCACTTAGCCATAATTGAGCCACCGCGCGACACAATACCGGTTACACGTTTAGCCGTCATTGGTACGTAACGAAGCAGTACACCGGCATGAATAGTAAAGTAATCAACACCCTGCTCGGCTTGTTCAATAAGCGTATCGCGGAAAATTTCCCACGTTAAATCCTCAGCCACACCATTTACTTTTTCAAGCGCTTGATAAATCGGTACTGTGCCAATAGGTACAGGCGAGTTACGTACAACCCATTCACGCGTTTCGTGAATGTAACGTCCCGTTGATAAGTCCATCACGGTGTCTGCGCCCCAGCGGGTAGACCACACCATTTTTTCTACTTCTTCTTCAATAGATGAGCTAACCGATGAATTACCAATGTTGGCATTAACTTTTACTAAAAAGTTACGACCTACAATCATAGGCTCTGTTTCTGGATGGTTTATATTATTTGGTAAAATAGCGCGACCACGGGCTATTTCGTCGCGTACAAATTCTGGGGTAATAAATTCAGGAATACTCGCACCAAACGACTCGCCTTTATGCTGCGCGGCAAGTAATTCTTTACGAATTTCTGCACGTCCCATATTTTCACGAACAGCTACGTATTCCATTTCAGGGGTAATAATCCCTTGGCGTGCGTAGTGCATTTGCGTTACGTTTTTACCAGCGACACCACGGCGAATTTTTGGAAGGTGATCAAAGCGAATATGATCCAGCCCTTCATCTGCCATACGTTGCTGCGAAAACTGCGACGTCACTGACTCTAAAACTTCGGTGTCGCCACGGCTTTCAATCCATTGTTCACGAAATTTTGGTAAGCCTTTGCGTACATCTAGTTCAAAATTAGGATCGGTATACGGACCCGACGTATCGTAAACACGTAGCGGATCGTTTGACTCATAAACAGGGTTTTCATCTGTACCGCCAATAAACGTATCACTTAACGTAATTTCACGCATACCAACACGCACACCAGGTTGAGTGCTTTCAACGTATACTTTATGAGAATTTGGAAACGGTTGACCCGTTAAGTTATAAATATATTCAGACGCGGCAGCACGAGTTTCTCGGCGTGACGCTTTATTTGTAGTATTTGACATGACTTGCCTCATTGCTTAAGGGTTGTCTTGTCAGATATTCCGAGGAATAGAGAAAGATCGTAAAGTAGCGTACATGCTACTTTGCAGCCTAAAATAAACAAAATCACTTTATTGTGCGCATAAAAAAAGACGCACAAGCGTCCCATTTTAGGCAGCTTGTTCCCTACGCAGGTATTAACCTGATCAGGTTCACGGATCCCGCTTTCGCGATCTCAGCCAAAAACTAATTACTTAGCTTTGGCACTCCGACAAGTATTGATATATAAATTCTGTTCGTTAATTTGAAGGTGTTATCCATCAAATCTGCGCTGAGTGTACGTCAGTTAAAAACTGCCCGCAAGGGGCTGTTTTTCAAAAACTTAAAATTATTTAGGGATAAACACAAATGTTTGCTCGCCTTGCATGACTAATTGCTGGCCTTGCATTTTAAGCTCGGCACCTTGCTTTAAGGCTTGTAATAACTGCTGCTCAAACTCATCAAGGTCTTCGCCGCACGACTTGCGCGTCATTCCTAATTTACTTACGGTAAGGTTACTTTCTTCAAGCGAACCTTCACCAAAAAATTTGTTACAGCCAGCAAAACCGTTTACTTGCAGTGCTTCAATAAAGCTCATTGATGCATTAAACGAAGGTGGAATTGCTAAACCATCAACACGTGATAATTGCCATTGGGTGTATTTAAGCTGCTCACTGGTAACCGTCCCTGTTGATGCGCAACCAACACATAAACCGACTATAAGCATCGGTATTGCTGCTAATTTCATGCTACTACTAACTAATTGTCTAATTAATGTAATTGTAACAATATTTATGCCCTTTATCCGTTAAAAATGCATGTTTTAAATGTAAATTTTTGTTCTATGATAGTTCAAAAGTTATGCGATTAAGCACTAAGTTGTAGTTTTAAATACGTTACCTATTTGCTCTGGTAAAAACGGTCTACCTTTTTCATTAACAGACGTTCCTATAACCAGTGCATTGAGCATTACTTTTTCATCCCTTTTACGTATGACCGTTTGCTTAAACGCAAATTTTAAACGACTAATACGCTGCGGCTCCACAGCCACATAAAATTCATCACCTGGTAATAGTGAATGTTTATAGTCCATTTCGCTGCGCATCACGACTAAGTTAATTTTATCTTTCGCTAATTGAGCAAAATCAATACCGTGTGCGTACAAAAATTCATGGCGAGCATGCTCTAAATAATTAAAATAAACACTGTTATTTACGATACCTTGTAAGTCACATTCGTAATCACGTACTTTGAAGTCAACTTTAAAGGTCATATTAGTAATCCTGATTATTTAACGTATAATTGCCGCGTTTATAGCACATGTGTTTAAATAATTGCTACCATACGAGTCCCTAAAATGGAGTTAAGTAACCCAATGAACTTACGTTTGTCTTTAATTACTGCCGCACTTTTACCGCTGCTTGGTGCACCAATTGCAGCTAACGCTGATGATAGCGACCTAGAAAGAATTGTTGTAACAGGCGATTTTCAGCGCGAAAGCATTCAAACTTTAAGCGCGAGTGCGAGCTTATTCAGCGAAGATGAAATTAATCAACGTGGTGCAAGTTACTTAGACGAAATGTTAGGCAGTACCGCCAATGTAAATTTTGCATCTGGTGCGTCGCGTGGTCGTTACATCCAAATTCGTGGCGTGGGACTTCGCTCACAATTTGTAGACCCTATTAATCCATCTGTAGGCTTAGTTATTGATGGTATTAACTATTCTGGTCTTGGTGGCAGCTCATTATTATTTGATATAGACCAAGTAGAAATTTATCGTGGCCCACAAGGTACACGCTTTGGCGCAGATGGTATGGCCGGTATGATCCAAATGGGTTCAGCTAAAGCCACGAGCGATCCAAGTTTAAAATTACAAGTAGGTGCTGGCACGTACAACACCCGCGAAGCAGGTATTGCAGCAAGCACTGGTTTAACAGATGACACTAGCGCACGCGTTAGCTACTTTCGCAGAAAGTCAGACGGTTACGTAGATAACTTGTACTTAAATGACGAAACACAAAATCAAGACGAACAAGTAGCCCGCTTTAAAATAAACAGCCAGCTTACAAAGCATTTAAATACTGAGCTAAACCTGCATTATATCGATATTAATAACGGATACGATGCGTTTACGCTTGATAACAGCCGCAATAGTGTTGCCGACGAGCCAGGGCAAGATAATCAAGAAAGCTACGCTATAGGTGTTAATAATACTTATACGGGTTTTGACGCTTTTGATGTAAATCTAAACCTGTCGGCTATTGATACCGAATTACTTTACAGCTTTGACGAAGACTGGGTATGTAACGATACAAGTGAGCCAAAGTTATGTGCTGCTGGCTTACATCCAGATGGATACAGCTCAACTGATTTATACAGCCGCGATCGCGACAATCAGTCTGTAGATTTACAGTTTAATTCTAAAACGGGTAACTGGGTTGCGGGTATTTATTACCAAAACCGTGATGTTGATTTAGAGCGCCAATA
This sequence comes from Pseudoalteromonas sp. NZS100_1, assembly GCF_015864285.1. NCBI lineage: Bacteria > Pseudomonadati > Pseudomonadota > Gammaproteobacteria > Alteromonadales > Pseudoalteromonadaceae > Pseudoalteromonas > Pseudoalteromonas sp. NZS100_1. The sequence continues at coordinate 7,181 of NZ_JADYXN010000004.1, read as the reverse complement.
CACATGGTTAGCAAGCCCGTTTTCTTCAACTTACGAAACGAGTAACGTTGCAGTATATGGTCAAGTAGCGACTCCAATTGGCCCTAAAACAACATTAATTACAGGTTTACGTGTAGAGCAATACCAAGGCGACTACACCGATAGTAATGGCTTTATACAAGACACTGACGACGTAATGGTTGGCGGTAAAATAGCACTTGAATATCAAGTGATTGATCGCACTATGATCTACACCAGCATTACGCGTGGCTACAAAGCTGGCGGTATTAACTCAGAAGCGCTTGCTAAAGCCAAAGATGAAGGCTTAAACCTAAGCGCTGATTTTTTCCAGCAACACACCAGTTTCGACCCTGAATATTTATGGAGTGGCGAATTTGGTGTTAAAGGCTCATCGCTTGATGACAAATTTACGCTTCGCTTAGCTGCATTTTACATGCACCGCGACGATATTCAGTTAAAAGCATGGCAAGTAGAAGGTCAGCAATTTACTGGTTATGTTGATAATGCCAGCTCTGGCAGTAATTACGGACTTGAAATTGAAGGTAGTTACCAGTTAACTGACAACCTATTTTTAACGGGTAGCGCTGGTTACTTAGAAACAGAAATAGATAACTTTGTAACGCAGTCTGGCTTAAACCAAGACGGCCGCGAACAAGCACAATCGCCTAAATATCAATATGCATTTACTGCTCGCTATAACTTTACAAGTGAGCTTTACGGTATGGTGGGTGTTGAAGGGAAAGACGATTACTATTTCTCTGATAGCCATAATTCACAAGCACCAAGCAGCAACTTAGTTAATTTGAGCTTTGGCTATGAAGCAGACATGTGGGCTGTACGCGCATGGGCTCGTAACGTGTTTGACGAAACAGTCCCTACACGTGGCTTTGAGTTTGGTAACGACCCACAAGATGGTTATACAACACAGACATATACACAACTAGGCGAGCCTCGCGTAGCGGGTGTCACGTTTACGCTTAATCTGTAAAATACAGCCGTTGGCTTTCAAATGAAAGCTACAGCAAGCAATAAAAACACCGCGTTTAAATTAAACGCGGTGTTTTTATTTGTAGGTGAGGTTTTATACCTCGCTTTTTATAAAGTTAAATTACACAAGCACGAAATAAATTCGCACCTACAGGTTTAGCGTATGTTGTTGGGGTTGATGTTTATTGTAGGTGAGGTTTTATACCTCGCTTTTTATAAAGTTAAATTACATGAGCGCGAAATAAATTCGCACCTACAGGTTTAGCGTATGTTGTTGGGTTTGATGTTTATTGTAGGTGAGGTTTTATACCTCGCTTTTTTATAAAGTTAAATTACATGAGCGCGAAATAAATTCGCACCTACAGGTTTGCCGTATGTTGTTGGGGTTGATGTTTATTTGTAGGTGAGGTTTTATACCTCGCTTTTTTATAAAGTTAAATTACATGAGCGCGAAATAAATTCGCACCTACAAATATTCCACCTACGCCTACAGGCTAAGCATTACGCTCTTTGAACATCAAACGCTATTACGTCTTTAATTTTCTCTTTATTTGTTGCGAGCATTACCAACCTATCAATCCCCAAAGCAACCCCTGCGCATTGTGGTAATCCATGCTCCAGCGCTTTAATTAAACGCGTATCCATTGGTACTTGCTTTAAACCGTTGTTAGCGCGGTATGTGTTATCATCATTAAATCGTTTAGCTTGCTCACTAGCATTTGTTAATTCGTTAAAGCCGTTAGCCAATTCCATATTTTTGTAATAAAGCTCAAAGCGCCCTGCTACGCGTGCATCATGTTCACAAATTTGTGCAAGGGCCGCTTGAGAAGCTGGAAAATGATAAACAAAACACGGTTTTTCTTGTCCTATTGTTGGCTCCACTTTCATACAAAATAATAATTGCAGTAAAGTATCTTTATGCGTTTCATTTTTGGCTATATCAGCAAACCCCTGCTTACACGCTAGTTGCTTTAATTGCTCTATGCTTGCTGTTAAAGGATCGAGGCCGAGTACTTGTTCAAACGCTTGCTGATAAGTAAGTCTAGTTGCAGGCTCGACACCTAAAACAAGTTGCATTAACTCATCCATTTCATCCATAAGTGTAAATTCATCAAAGCCTGGGCGATACCATTCCAGCATAGTAAATTCAGGATTATGATGGCTACCCGCTTCTTCATTTCTAAATGCTTTACAAAGCTGAAAAATAGCGCCTGAGCCTGCTGCTAACAAGCGTTTCATGGCAAACTCTGGAGATGTTTGTAAAAACAGAGGAAGCCCACCAGCATGCCCTGGACCTACAAATTTGGTATTAAAACTAGCTAAGTGCACATCGGTTACACTGGCAGCACTTAAGCTTGGCGTTTCTACTTCTAAAACATCACGTACATAAAAAAATTCACGGATGCGACGTAATATCGATGCGCGTTGTTTTAGTGTTTCAATGCTTGCGCTTGGGGCCCAAAGATCTGCTGACATATTTTCTCCAAAAAAAAATCCCAGCGTAAGCTGGGATTTTATAAACAATGTTAAAGCTTACTTAACACGGCTTACGTATTCACCGTTACGAGTGTCTACTTTAATTACTTCGCCAATTTGTACGAATAATGGAACTCGTACCACAGCGCCTGTGCTAAGCGTTGCTGGTTTACCACCAGTACCCGCTGTATCGCCTTTAAGGCCTGGATCTGTTTCAGTGATCTCAAGCTCAACAAAGTTAGGTGGTGTAACAGCAATAGGGCTGCCGTTCCATAATGTAATTGTGCATAAATCATTTTCAACTAACCATTTTACTGAATCGCCTAGTGCTTTTTCGTCAGCAGCAATTTGCTCAAATGTTTCATTGTTCATGAAATGCCAAAATTCGCCGTCTGTGTATAGATACGCTAAATCAGTATCCATTACATCAGCACCTTCAACTGATTCACCCGATTTAAAGGTTTTTTCAAGCACCTTACCAGAGATAAGTTTACGGATACGAACACGGTTAAACGCCTGGCCTTTACCAGGTTTTACCATTTCATTTTCTAAGATACTGCAAGGCTCGCCGTCCATCATAATTTTTAGGCCGCCCTTGAACTCGTTGGTGCTATAATTCGCCATCGTTTCCTCTATTTATATTTTTTCGAGTAATCTACATGCCAATGATACAAAGAAATGAAGCAAATTTGCATAAAAACTGGCAAAAAGAATTAGCAAATGTAGTTACCTGCCCAAAAACCTTGCTTGAAATGGTCGGTTTATCGAGCCAAGTCCATGAAAACGACCTAAAAGCCCGTAGTTTATTTCCGGTACGCGTGCCTATCCCTTTTATAAAAAAAATACGCAAAGGCGATCCAAACGATCCTCTTTTGCTACAAGTTATGCCACGCCATCAAGAATTTTTGACTAAATTGGGTTTTAATAAAGATCCCCTACTTGAGCAAGATAACGACCAACCAGGCGTTTTACATAAATACAAATCGCGTGTTTTAGTGATGTTTAAAACCGGCTGTGCTGTAAATTGTCGTTACTGCTTTAGAAGGCATTTTCCGTATCAAGAAAACCAACTCAATAAAAAAAGTCTGCTAGAAACACTGAGCTATATAAAATCAGATAGCAATATAAACGAAGTGATTTTAAGTGGTGGCGATCCACTGATGGCCAAAGACGATGCAATAAGCTGGTTTTTGGATGAGCTTGAGCAATTACCACAAATAAAACGAATGCGAATTCATAGCCGTTTGCCAGTAGTTATACCGGCGCGAGTTACCGATGAGTTATGTGAACGATTAGCAAAATCGCCATTAAAAATTATTTTTATTAATCACATAAACCACGCAAACGAAATAGACGCTGATTTTAAAGCTGCCATGCAAAAGCTTAAACAAGCAAACGTAACGCTTCTAAACCAAGCTGTAATTTTAAAAGATGTGAACGATACGGTTGATGCGCAAATAAATTTAAGCGAAACGTTATTTGACGCAGACGTATTGCCGTATTATTTGTATTTGCTAGATAAAGTTGAAGGGGCGAGCCACTTTGATATTAATGAAGCGCAAGCAATTGAAATAATGGCAGAGCTATTAAAAGCTCTGCCTGGATTTTTAGTGCCTAAATTAGTAAGAGAAATCGGTGGTCAAAAAAGCAAAACACCTATCGATCTTAAGCTAATTTAAACGTATATATTTACGTTGTTACCCAATGATGCAGTTACCGATTTAGCCGGTGTTTGCGCACTTGACGATTGTGCAGCACCTTCAATAAGTGCAAGCGCTGCAGCGCCATCAGCTAATTGCTGTTTTTTAGACAAAGCAGCAGTGTAAAGCTCGCTGCCTTGGCCTGAACCAGACATAGCTGGTAAATTTCCACCTGATATATTCATAATTATAAGCCTTAATCAACCTGACTTTTAAATGTAATCCACGTATTATGTCGGCCATGCAGCACAAAGCTTTAGGAAAACCATGGATTCTATAATTGAACAACTCAACACTAACTTAAAAATTGTTTATCGTCAGGCACTTGATGCCGATAAAAAATTAGACGAATTACAACAACAAGGCCATGGCAAATTTAAAGCCTTATTTGCACAAGATGCTGGTTTTAGCTTTGAAGCTAAACGTTTTAAGCCTTATGTTCTTGATGTAGCCGCTGATGTTGAAAGCTTATCTAACGATGGTTTTGATGAAGAAAAACTTAAAACGACCGTTATTAAGTTACAGCAAATACTCACGTTGTTAGCTACTTTTAAGTAAAGCTTAAAAACGAAAATGCCGCTATTTAGCGGCATTATTATAAGTTAATCTAAACTTGGTAATATTTGCTCACCAAACCATTCTGTTAGTAAGCGTTTTTCGTAATAAAATGATTCATCGCGGCCCATTTTTATTTTATCCATAAAGCCCATGTCTTTAAGCTCTACATCACTACCTTTACTTAATACTGTACCGTCGCTATCGCTTAGCGAATAATCCATTTTAATACGTGGAAAGTAGATTGGCTTAACAACACGTATTTGGTCAATACCACCATAACGCACATCACCTGCTAAATCTAAATCAGTAAACTCTACGTTTAATTTATAATTTTTTGGCAATTGCTCGGCTAGTTTAGCCATATGCTTTTCGAAACTTGCTGCCACACTTTTATGATATGAGCTCTTTGTTTGGTTTGACGCTCGCACATCACGATAATCATTAAAGTCATGCCATTTAACAACAGACTCACCAGCATGGGCAAGCGCAGGTAATGCGATACACATTGTTGTTGCTATTTTTTTAACTAAATTCATATCTTTCTCCAAAGAGGTAGACCAATCACAAAAGTGTAGATTGGAGTAAACCTAGCATTAGCTATTACTAGGCTCATTTTAGCACTTGTTTATTAACTATAACTTAATCTTACGTATAAAGTGTTACTTGTACTGAGTAAAATGTAATCAAAAGTACTTAATTTACCGTTATTAAAAAAAGATGTTATTTAAACTATAGAAATTACAGATAAAGCATGTAAATCACCTCTATTTATGGTGAAATTAACTCAATTGATAAAAGGTACCCACGGAGCTTTCATGACTATTTTAGTAACCGGTGGCGCTGGCTATATTGGCTCGCACACTGTTTTAGAACTTTTACAGCAAGGTAACGATGTTGTTGTTATTGATAATTTAAGTAACTCATCACAAGAATCACTTGCGCGCGTAAAGAATATTACAGGCAAAGAGGCCACTTTTTACCAAGGCGATATTCTCGATAAATTCTTTTTAGATTCAGTATTTGCAAAACACACGGTTGATAGTGTTATACATTTTGCGGGCTTAAAATCAGTGGGCGAGTCGGTTGCAAAGCCCATTGAGTACTATCAAAACAATGTACAAGGTACGCTTACGCTTGTTGATGCAATGCGCGACGCAGGTGTATTTAAATTAGTATTTAGCTCGTCAGCTACGGTATACGGCGACCCTGCTAGCTTACCAATTAAAGAAGATTTCCCTGTAGGCGGTACTACCAACCCTTACGGCACATCTAAGCTGATGGTTGAGATGATGCTGCAAGATATCGCTAAATCAGATGAGCGCTTTGCGTTTGCTATTTTGCGTTACTTTAACCCAGTAGGTGCACATGAGTCAGGCTTAATTGGTGAAGATCCTAACGGTATTCCAAATAACTTACTGCCGTTTATTGCACAAGTAGCGGTCGGTAAATTAAAGCAACTTGCTGTGTTTGGTGATGATTACGATACCATTGATGGCACAGGCGTACGCGACTATATACACGTTGTAGATTTAGCTATTGGCCACTTAAAAGCGCTTGATAAAATTGCCAGCAGCACGGGTGCATTAGTTTATAACCTAGGTACTGGTAACGGGTATTCTGTACTGCAAATGGTTAATGCATTTATTAAAGCAAGCGATCAGGCTGTACCCTACCAGGTTTCACCTCGCCGCCCTGGTGATATTGCTGCATGTTATGCAGCGCCAGAAAAAGCACTTAATGAACTTGGCTGGGAAGCAGTGCGCGGTATTGATGAAATGATGCAAGATACATGGCGTTGGCAGTCAAATAACCCTAACGGTTATAAGGGTTAAGTAAAGCAAGCTTCAAACTTAAAGTAAGTGCGCGGTATAAAACCGCGCCTACAGAGTACTTTAAATACCGAGTTCAATTTTATAGCTGTGTTGTAGGCGTAGAGCGCAGCTTTTAATATTTAAAACTGATTGTTACTTACTTTTGGCTTCTCTAAAGCGCAGCGCCCTCTTAGCCTCTTTGTGAATAAATTACTTAAAATCTTTTTGCACAAAGAGAAGTAAAAGAGGAGTAAATGATAAGACACCAAAGCATATAAATTACGAGCTTCGCTCGTCACGCCAGCAAGCAAGCAGCGCGTCTACAAGTAATTTAACCACAGCGTAAATTTTGGCTGTAGGCGTTTAGCTTGCTCACGCGAAAAGCGCAGCTTTTAATATTTATAACTGATTGTTACTTACTCTTGGCTTCTCTAAAGCGCAGCGCCCTCTTAACCTCTTTGTGAATAAACCACTTAAAATCTTATTGCACAAAGAGAAGTAAAAGAGGAACAAATGAGAAGAGACCAAAACCCAGAAATTACGAGCTTCACTCGTCACGCCAGCAAGCAGCGCGTCTTGTATCTCTCATTGATAAATGATTAGCTATCGTTTATCACATCGAAGTCAGTGAGCTTGCCTGTGCGTCTAG